>QHYS01000256.1 GCA_003223325.1 Acidobacteriota bacterium | reverse complement strand
CTCGAACCTTCATGTTTGCTCTTGGACAAGGAAGTCTTGCTGCGCCTTCCATACCATCCTCTTCAAACGCCTGGGTGACGTGGGTGTCCGGCCAACCTTCCATTGGCCGGCGTGAATTGGCATGAACTAAGAAAGAGCGTCCATGACGGACAAACGCAAGTCCGGCTCTCGCTTTCCGGGACTGCGGGCGCTGAACAGACCCGGGCATACCGGGCGCAAGTCGCAACTGGGTACAGCCGAGCTGCGCCGGATCGAGCGCGCACTGAAGCGTGGGCCCGAAGCGCTGGGGTACGAAAGCGGCCCGTGGACGTCGGCGCGTGTGGCGCTCCTGATCGAGCGCGAATGCGGGATCCGGTACCATCCTGCGCACGCCTGGCGCATTGTGCGGCAACTGGTCCAGAGCTGCCAGGGGCCCACGGGCCGGACACGAGAGCGCGGCGAAGGCGCTATTCGGCGCCAGAAACAGAAGCGCTGGCCAGAGACTAAAAAAAGGCCTGCCAAGAAGGCCGAACCATCGTCTTCGTCGACGAAAGCGGACTGAGCGATCCACCAAGGGAGGCTTCTAGTGGAACGTTTGACGATTAAGACGAACACCGTTGGCGAACACGCTTGCGCCGGTTGCAATACTGCTATCACCCCTTCCGACCCTCGTTGGATCGGGGAGGGCCAACACATCTCTCACGAGACCTTTTTCTTCCACGATAACCGCTGCCTGGAACGACTGCTGAATCGGGAATACGCGGAATATCTCCACAGGAAGAAGCTCGATCTTCGTCAGGAGTTCCATCGCGCCAAGGTCGAAGGGCCTGCAGCAACATGAGCACATTAAAGCGGTCATTTCGTTTCTCCCGTGCCTCCCACCGGCAGTCCCCGTCCGGCTCCCCAAGACAAACCATCGACCCTCTAGGAGGTTGCCATGACGTGCCAGTTATGTGGAGAGGAGATTACCGGGCCCTATGCCCGATTCAAGAAGTTCGGCTCTGACGAGTACATGACCTTCCACGCAGACAACGACCCAAACGGTCGCACCCATTCCTGCTGGGAAATGTGGATGGAACGAAATTCCCCTTATCCGAAGCCTCTACAGGCTCACTGATCGCCCCTCCATGACCCATCCAATGCCCAGGTACGTCCTCATCGCGAATGACAACCATTCAGTGAGGAAGGCCCTTAGCAGCCTGTATGGATCCGGCGGATTTTCCTTTTGTGGAGAAACCCGAGGATGGCGCACACGCCGCGTCGGGGTCGGCCTGGAGGATTTTCCGGGCGTTGTTGGCTCCTGGGGTTCTCATCCTTATCGCGGCGCTGGTGCGCGTGGCCGCAGGTTCCGGACTGGGTTCACGGCCGCAGACACTGGCGCCGCGTCCAGAAACCTAAACGAAGGCACGAAGAGCAGGTCCGACGTGCCCTCCGCCTTACTTCAATCGCGATTCGTTGCGAAATAGCCGCTCTTCCTGCTGAGCCTCTCTACATTCGCAGCAAGACATAAACACTCGATTCATGCGCCCTGCTGCCGCGATGCTACGGGGATCATGCGCCCTTTTTCCAGGGTAAAAACCAGCCCTCGCCATTCGATGCGATTGACGCAGAAACTCACCAGCCACAGGAAAAGCCAAAGGAGGTCATGCAGCGGAAGCAACCATAGCTTGCGCCGCACGACCGGATCGCCGAGACCCCTCACCCCGATCACGTAACCGCTGAGCAATCGAATGATCAGGTATGCTAGTACCCACGCGGCACTGACTGTCCACGAAGACGCCAATACGGCCGCTGCGGCCGCCCACGCGATCCCCTGAGTCATCAACAAACCGAAGTGGCCGCCGGGCCGGATGTGCCGCAAGCCAATCAGCCAGCGCAGTTCGTGCCGTATATAATCGTGCAGGGTTTCCGACGGAAACTCCATGTCTACCGGCTGTGGGGCAAGCTCTACGCGATATCCCTTTTGCGCGATTCGCCGGCCCAATTCGTAATCATCCGAATGCATATCTAGCAGCGGCGCAAATCCTCCGATCTCCGCAAGTCGTTCGCGCGTAATCGCCGCTGTCGAACCCATCGTGAACTTTATGCCCTCCAGCGCGCGTGCGACTAAAGCGGAGCCGGAAAACGACAGCGAACCCATCGTGTCCATCACCGCGCCGAATGAGGGCGCCTCGATTGCGCGATAGAGCGCCGTCACCGCACCAACGCGCGGATCGCGAAAAATGTCAGCCACGTTGCGCAAATAATCGGGCGCGACCCTTACATCGCTATCCGTGATGACCAGCAAGGAATAACTGGCCTCTCGCGCCATTAGGCAAAGCTTGCCCACTTTGTCGTTTGTGCCTTTCCTGTCCTGTTCCACCAGCAGCCGGATGGGGATCTCGGGAAAGTCGCGAATCAGACGGCGCACAACGGGAACAGCGGGATCGCTCTCCTCGCGCACCGCGAAAAGAATTTCGTACTTGGGATATTCTTGACGGCAAAAGCTCGCGAAATTTTCATAAGCTCCGCGGTCCAGACCCCGCAGAGGCTTGAGAATGCTCACTGGCGGAGTGTACTCCGCGCCGTGCACCGCGGCCCGGGGGCGGGCGCGTCGAAAAAAGCGCCACGCGGCCCATCCGCCGAAAAGATAAAACGCCAATGGTGACAGCGCGGCCCCAAAGATAACTTCGCGAAAAAAAATATACACATTCCTCACGTGCGGCAATGGCGGCATCGGATCGGCCCACGCCAAAGCCACGCCAAGAGAGATGCAAGCCACGCCTGCCCAGCGGATGGAACTAAGACGTTCTCGCAGCAGGAACTTTGCGCCCAACGCGCCGGTCACATAAGCAAGAGAGGTCGCCGGCACCACGAAGCTGACCGGATACCACGAGAGCATGGTCAGGAAGGCGCAGAAGGACACCGCCATTAATCCCACGGCAATCCACAACCACAGTTGCCGCAGGGAACGGAGCAGCACGCTCGAAATCGCCGCCGGCGAAAAATGCCGCACCTCACCCACCTGTTTCATGGCGTGGGTGAGGCTGATCTCGCCGCAGGTCCCCGTCAATACCACGAAGCCGAGGATCAAAGCTGTGCGCATTGAATTCCGATCAGCTTAAGGATCGGTCCGAAATGGGTTGAGTGGTTCGCGGCGGCGTGCGGCTGACCAAAAAGACTCCAAACACGATAAAGACAATGCCAATTCTACGCGCGATCGGCACGTACTCTCCGAGCCAGATATATCCGAGCAGCGGAACCAGCGCGTAGGTGATGGCCGAAAATAGCATGACAAAGCTGTAGTCCGCCCAGGAGAGCACCAGCATATGGCAGACCATAAAAAGCAACATGCAGCAAATGCCCAGCCAAATCGTGCCGTTTGTGAACGTATGAAAGACCCCTTGCCAAACTGCGAAGCGAGACGAAAAATCGATCGGCCCCAGGCTTTTCATACCTTTGTCTAGAATCGTATTCCCCACCGATCCCAGCAGGATCATTAAAACCAGGAGAACGTAAGTCTTTGCCTTCAACGTCCGGGTCGAAGAAATGGTCTGATCCATATGGATGGGCGGGGGAAACGAATTACGACAAGCGAACTCAGCTTGCCGCGGTGCCGATTGCGGCCGGAGAAGGCTGCGCCGTCTTCTTGCGTTCATGGAGGAAACGGAAAAACTCCACTCCTTCCCGCAAGCGGCGCCGCATCACTTCAGGACTCCGGACCATTCCGCCCACCAGTGAAAAAATCTTGCGCGGGCGGAAATAGAATTTCCGATAAAATTCCTCCACCGAATCGAAGATCAGTGTGGAAGACAGCGTGGGGAAGCTCAACGCGGCGACTTGCATGCCGTGCGTATCTACAAGTTCGCCAGTTTGAATCTGTAGCCAACCTTGCTCCTGCGCCTGGCGATAAAGCTCTGTGCCGGGATAAGGGGCGGCCAGAGAAACCTGAATCGTTTCCGGTTCGATCTCGCATGCAAAGCGGATCGTCTCGCGAATGGTTTCCGGCGTCTCGCCGGGCAAGCCGAGGATAAATGTACCGTGGATGGTGATTCCCAATTCTCTACAATTGCGCGTGAATTCGCGGGCGATATCGATGCGAGTGCCCTTTTTGATGTTGTTCAGAATTTGCTGATTGCCGGATTCATAGCCGACGAGAAGCAGCCGCAGCCCGTTACCGCGAAGAATTTCCAGTGTTTTGCGTGGGACATTGGCTTTAGCGTTGCAGGACCAGGTTATCCCTAGCCGCCCCAAACGGCGCGCAATTTCCTCCGCCCGCGGCATATCATCCGTAAAGGTATCGTCATCAAAGAAGAATTCCCTGACCTGTGGGAAATATTTCTTCGCGCAAGCCATTTCGGCTTCCACGCTATCCGCGCTGCGCACGCGGTAGCGGTGCCCGCCCAGCGTCTGTGGCCAGAGACAGAACGTGCACTTCGAACGGCAACCCCGGCCCGTATACAGCGAGACGTAGGGGTGCTGCAGGTAGCCGATGAAGTAGTTCTCGATGGTCAGATCCCGCTTGTATACCTCGACCACGTTCGGCAAAGCATCCATGTTCTCGATCGTGGGCCTTGACGCAGTAATACGCATCTGCCCGTGATCACGATAGGCTATACCCTGCACCTCATCGAGCGGTTTTCCGGCGGCGATCTCCACGCAGGTATAGTCGAATTCACCTAGCGCCACCCAATCCACGGCCGGCGCGGCGTTTAGCGATTGCAGCGGCAGAACGCCGACGTGAGCCCCAACCATGCCGATCCTTCAGGCGCACGGCGAAGAACGCGTCGTTTCCGAACGAGGGCGTGCTCGTGTGCAGCACAGCCAGCTCATAATCTCGGGCCAGCGGGGCCACCTGTTCGACGGTCAGTCCGTCGGGAGGAGCATCGATAAGCCGGCTGCCGGGAACCATAGCGGCCGGCTGGGCGAGCCATGTGGGATACCAGAACGAACGGATCTCGCGCCGCGCCTGATAGCGTGACCCGGCGCCACCATCAAATCCCTCAAAGCTGGGAGGGTTGAGAAAAAGGGTATGCTTCACTCGCCGATGTCCTTTCTAGATGCCCTTTCTACTTGCCAGACGCGCGCTCTTTAAATGTATGCCCTCGTACGAGAAGCCAGAAAACAAACTCCAGTTTAACCCGGAATCGCTGTCGTCAGAAAACGACCCATTGTATCCGACTCTGACCGCACCTCGGTAGACAATCGTGGGCGGTTTCTACTGAAAAGCTTGTGCTAACTGCCCCGTGGTGCGTAGCAGATCAAGCTCTGCTTGCTGGTGCCCAAATTCTGCATCGAGAAAGGCAAGCCACTTTTCATTTTCGCCGAGCTGCCCGCCTTCTAGATCGCGAATACTGGCGCGCCCCTGTTGAAACTGCGATTGCAGTACTTGCAGATTCTGTTGCGCCAATTCGAGTTCCAGGCGCGCGACCTCTCGATTCATATCCATTTCCCGCGCCTGGCGGGCCTTGTGACGCACGTCAAGCGAAACCTGCGCGCGCTTGTTTTCCACTTGCATTCGCGAAGCCGTCAAATCGGCTCGCGCGAAAGATATCGCCGCGCCTGTGTGTGAGGCGAAAATAGGAATCTTGACGTCGATCCCCGCGATAAAGTTATTGCGTTGAAACTTGTTGAAGAATTGGTCGTAGTTGTTGAATTTCGCCAGGAGATTATATTGCCCGATTAGTCCCATGGTGGGCCAGTATCCTCCGCGCTCACCCTTCAAACGCTCCTCGCTAGCCGTGCGCTCCGATTCCGCCTCTTTAACTTCCGGGTTATTGCGCAAGGCCTCTGCCACCAAATTGCTGATCGTTTGATCGGCGACCGGCGGGATATTTTCGGCGGTCACCTCGATGGGCTGGTCCGGTTCCAGACCGAGCAGTAGTCGAAGCTGGTCGGATGCGGTCTCCTCCTGATCTTCCAGTTGGGCCAGTCGCTGTTCCACCTGGGCGGCGGTCAACTGGGCGCGGGTCACTTCCATGGGCAATTCATAACCCGCCTGCATTCGCTGGTGCGTGTAGTCCAGGATCTTTTGCGCGCTCTCGCGCTCGCTCCGCAAAAGCTCGAGCTGGCGCCGAACCTTGGCCAGTTGCAGATAAGCGGAGACCGTGCGCTGGATTACGCCGTCGCGAACGGCATCCATGGTCAATCGCTGCTGCTCTGCTTTTTGCTCTTCCGCGCGCACATCGCCTCGCGCCGGAAGATTGAACAGCTCCTGGTTGTAAGTAAGGTTGAAGAGAGCGGGAGCGCCGCCGCCAGCCAGCAGCGGAAAACCGCTGGTGTAGGCCACGCCCGAACCGGTGTAGAGGTTAGGAAGAAACTGGGAACGCGTGACACCCGCTTCCTGGCGCGAAGTCTCATATTGCAGGCGGGCGAGCGAGATCTCGCGGCTTTTTTGCAGAGACGTCGTCACCGCCTCCTTTAACGTGAAGCGCAGCGGCGCAACCTCAACCGCCGTTTGCGCCATTCCCGGGCAAGCGCCGACGGCACAAACCAGCAGCCCAACAAGCGCTGTCTTGGTTGGGGCGGAGAGCCACACCTTCCTTTTCCGGTTGTGGTGCTCTTGGTAGTAACAGCTGTCTTTTCGCTGCATCGCGCTTAGGCCTCCTGATATCGATTACTCATAGCGAAGCGACTCTGTAGGTTGCAAGCGGGCTGCTTTATCGGCGGGCAGGTAGCCGAAGAAGAGGCCGGTGGAGCAAGCCACCACGAAAGCCACCACCAAGGACAACCACGGTACGGGAACGCGCAGATTGCCCGGCAGCAACGGGCGCACCATCACCGGGATAGCCAGGGCGATTAGAACTCCCATGAGCGACCCAACGCCGCTGATCAGGATCGCCTCGGTCAGAAATTGAAAAAGGATGTCTTGGCGACGCGCGCCGATAGCTTTGCGGATTCCGATCTCCCGGGTGCGCTCCGTCACGGTCACAAGCATGATGTTCATGATGCCAATGCCACTCACCATGAGCGCAATGAAGCCGATTACCAGTAACACGATGGTCAGCGCCGTGCCGATACGCCGCGCCGCTTCCAGAATCGCGCTCAAATTCTGCACGACGTACGTTGCCATCCTGGAATGGCGGCTGCGAAGTAGTTCTCCAACCTGGCTGGTGACCAAGACCACATCTTCGGGCCCGTCCGCTTGAGCGTACAGAATCTCCACAGCGTCATCCCCCGTGTAGTACTGCATGAGAGAGAAGGGCACCAGGACCGTGTATCGCTGTATTTCGGAAAGGCCAAAGGTTCCCACGCGTTCCCGGAAAACACCCACAACCGTAAAGCTAATCTGGCCAACGCGCAGGCTCTTTCCGATCGGGTCTTCGTTTGGAAAAACAAGACCGGCCAGTTCGTCAGTGATCAAGCAGAATTTGCTGCGCGACTGCTCGTCGATGACATCCAGAAACCGGCCCTTGAGGATCAACAAGTTGCGGATCACCTGGAAACCTTCGGTAGCCCCAAATAAAGTGACGGCGTGTTCCGTTCCGCCGGTGACCACGTTGCGCAACAACCCTTGCGAGGTGGCCGCTACAGCAACGACGTTGGGCAGAGCGTTCTTTACCGCCTCCATGTCTGCCAGGGTAATCTCATCGCTCCTAACCACCGCTTGCTGCGGATTAACTTCGTAATTGGCGTAAACCAGGTTTGCTCCGACGCCCTCGATCTGCCCGATGACGTAGCGCCTGCCGGTAACCGCTACCGTCACAACCAAGACAATGCAGGCACTGCCTATAACCACGCCCAGCGTCGTCAAAATCGCGCGCAGTTTATTGGACCACAGCGCGTCAACTGCAACGCGCCAGGTTTCTCGAGGTAGCATCCAACCCCCTTTGGCACCAATCAGTGACGACTCTAGCAGAAACGGATGGCCTTGCGACGTGCCTGCCGCACTGTCGAAAGCTACCAGGAATCGAGAGCCAAGCCGCCGCTACCGCTTCTGAAGCGCTTTTAACGCCTCGCTGGCCTGCTTGTTACGGGGATCAAGTATCAGAGCGGCTTGATATTCCTGTGCTGCACGATCCAATTGCCCTTCTCTGTCATAAAGCCTGCCCAGCCATTCGTGCGCCGTCGAGTGGGAGGGAACATTAGAATTGTCGGGCACGCTATCAAGATAGTGGCGGAGTTCTCTCTCCGCTTCGGCTGGATCCTGGTTTCCTAATATCGACGCGATTCCTCGATAATAGTCCAGACGGCGATCGGATGGCGCCAGTGGCGCGCCGGCCTCCACGGCCTCCGACATACGCGCAGCATCGCCGTGATCTCGATAATACTCGGCGATTTCAAAGTACACCCCGATGCGATCCGGCTTCATATCCAAAACTTCCCGGTACTCCTGACTGGCCGCACCGAATTTCTTGCGCGAAGCGAAGAGCTCGGCCTGCGCCAGCGCCCCTTCAATGGAATCTAGCGCGGCGAGCGCGTGTACGCGCTGTTGCGCAGCTCCCTCGCTCCCGCCGACGATACCCGGTGCGCTAAGCAGATAGCGGATCAGGTCTCGTTGCGCTTCCAGGTTGTTGGCGTCCAACCGCACGGCGGTCTCGAATTCGCGATGAGTCTTGTGGGCCAGGGATATCGAGGAAAAGGCGCTGAATCGGTTTGTTTCCTCGGCCTTGCGGCCATAGGACTTCCCGAGCCAGTCGTGATAATCGGAGCGCTCGGGCTCGAGAGCGATGGCGCGTTCCAAGCTGGAAATGGCACGGTTATAGTCGCGCAGCTCATAGAAACAACGGCCCAGCCAATAGTGCAACGAAGATTCTTGCGGCTCGCGCTGAATAGCGGCATTTAGCGCCTCCGCAGCCTGGCGGTAGAAGCCCCCGTTGTACAGCCGCTCGATCTCGGCAGGCAGCTCACGCACTGCCGCGCCCACACGCAGCGGCGAGGTCATCAGCAATCCAGCTGAAAGCGCACCGAGGAAAAGATAAGCGAGGGAAAGGGTGGTCCGCTTCATTCCGACTCGGATTCGGGAATCGCCACGCGCACCGCCATTTTGTCGCGCAAGGTTGTACCGCCAGGGAGCGCCAGTGTATCCCCCTCGTTGATGCCCGAGAGCACCTCGAATTGTGTGGCGTTCGAGAGGCCCACGCGGATCTCCGTACGATGTAACCGGCCTCCATCAAGGCGGTAAACGTAGCGATGCACGCCGTCGATTTGAACTGCTCCCCGCGAAACAATCAGGGCATTAGCTAGTTCGTTAATTTCGATACGCACGTCGACGGTCGTATTGGGAATCAACTCCATCCCCTGATTGGCAATCGTACAGAATAATTCGCCGACGTTGCGCGTGCCGAGTGCCACAACCTGCCGCGGCAGGATCTCCGTCTTCCCAGTCCATGTACGCCCGGGCAAGGCATCCCAGGTGACTACGACCGTCTGACCTGATTTTAACTGCCCCAGTTCCGGCTCATCGATATACGCCCGTACTCTCAGCTCGTGCAGGTCCGCAATAGCAGCCAGCAAGTCGCCGGTGTGCACGAAATCTCCCGCATGCACCGGAAAGGAATAGAGCGTTCCACTCGCCGGCGCCGCCACGCGCGCTGAATCCGCTTTATCCTGCAGGTCATTCACGAGCGCTTTGGAGTGCTCCACCAGCAGATCGAGCCGGTCTCGATCCAGGCCCACTTGATGCTCGAACTCCTGCTTGGCCTTGCGGGCCTGATCGAGCGCCGCCTCGGCGCGCTCGAGCGCGGTGCGATTCCTCTCCAGTTCCTGGGCAGTCGCGGCATTTTGCGCGGCCAGCTTTGTCAGCGTTTCCTGCTGCCGCTCTAGCAGATTCCGTTCCGCCTCTGCAGACTTCAGGTCGGCGCCGAGCTTCGCGGACTGGTCGACACGGCCCCCGGCTCGCGCGGCGTGGAGATCATCCTCCTGCGAAGCCAGTTGTGCGCGCGCTTGATCCAGCTGCGCGCGGATATTACGGTCGTTCAGCGTCAACAGAAGGTCGCCTTTCTTCACGTTCTTCCCTTCTGCTGCAATGACGCGGTCCAGGAAGCCATCGAATTTGGCGCGCAACGAATACGGTCTGATCGGCTCCACTTTGCCATTGCTGGTAATAGAGGAGCGAAAAGTCTGCCGTGAAGCCTGTACTACCGCCACCCGAGCGGACGGGCGGCGGCTATTCAGATACAACAAAAAGACGACCAAAAGCATTGCGAACCCAAGCAGCAACCACACCCGCCTGCTCAGTGTCCGCATGCCGACCTCATCCTGCCGTTTTCTCCCTCATCGGGTGAATTCCGCGCAATTCTAGCAAACTTCGTCATCCAGGAGTGCTTTGGGAAACCCCTGGCCCTTGACGCTATGCAAGATACGTTATTCTACATTCATGTTTAAAAAAATAGAGTTAGACCATAGAATTATGCTCACTGTTGCCGAATTCAAGCTCCGCGAACACCTCTCTCCACGGTTATTCTACCCGCTATAACGGCTGGACCAACTACGAAACCTGGGTTGTAAATCTGTGGATGTCTAACGACGCTGGTTCCGATGCCTTTTATCGGGAACTGGCGCAAGAAACCTGGAACGATTCCGAGGCCGAAACCCGCAAAGATGGCTCCATCCTTTTCACCCGCACAGAAGTAGCAACCCGCACCCTAGCTGACGCGCTGAAGGACTCGCACGAAGACCAGCAAGCCGAGCTAACTCAAGTCTCTGGTGTCTTCGCTGATCTGCTCACCGCGGCCTTATCTGAAGTTTTAATCAGCGTGGGTGGGCGTCTTGGAACTGGCACGGATAAGCCAGAAATCCGGGGCAGGCTCCGTAAATTCCTCTCGCTCATCCAGGCACGAATGGACGGGAGTCGGCAATTTCCAGCCACAAGATTCGCACGTGAACTGATCCTGAGGCTTCGCCTTCGTGGCTGTTTGACCGCAGCGCGGGCATTTCATGGTACACATAATTCACCCCCTCGTCGCTCGACCGATACGTGAGGCATCGGCTTCTTTTTTTGAAATGATTTGATGGAGCAACTAAGGCAGAGCGAATAGCGCCCATCCGTTTGAAACCGAAAGAAATTGGCTTTATCCTCAGCTCCCCCTTGAAGATGCTGCGGCTGTCGTCATCCAAGGATACGCGTGCGTCAAATTAGGCAGAACGCCGGTGTCTTCGCAACACCACTCGCTCACGTCGAAAATGCCGGTGCAACCCGCCGATGTCGGGGTTTTGCACCTTTTGAGTGGACGAGCGCAGCGTCAGCAAGTTCGAGCCAGCGAGTCACCACTAGCAATACGGCGTCGGTAATTGTGGGAGGAGGTGATGGCCATCGTTGGAATAGCGTCACCCGCCTGTCAGTCACCCGCCTGTCAGGCTGTATGGCGGCAGTTTTTGAGGGGTTGGACACTATTGTCAGTAGGAGCGCCTTCGACCCCGCGGTCGATAGGGTAAAACGCTCATGGGGTCACAGCAGATCACCTGATGTCGATACATAATTCAGAGTATCAATCAACTGGACCACAGCTTCAGGTGTTTGACCGACTGGCTCCACGAATTGGCGACTCACCTCTAACCCCAAACAGGAGTTGACTTTTAGAGCTCGGAGTTGCTTTCCCATCACAAGAGCGTAAACTGAACAAGTTCCCCGCCTATCTATCTGTTTAGAATTGGGCATTTGCAGGCCAACGGCAGCCGCTCTTCCCTTTATCGTGATTTATCTTCCGTTGCGAACGTATGGTCTGCCAACTGCACCTCATCTTCAGAAGGAGACCAGTCAATGTGTGCAGTGAGCGTGTTGATAGCAGATGAGCACGAAGTCGTTCGACGAGGAATCCGAGCGTTGATTCAGGAGCAGCCTGGTTGGCAAGTAGTGGCCGAAGTGACAAACGGAAGGGACGCTGTGGCCAAAGCAAATGAGTTCCAGCCTGACGTGGCTATTCTGGACATCAGTATGCCTTCCTTGAATGGTCTCGACGCAACCAAGCAGATAGCAAAGGTCAGTCCGGGTACGAAGGTTCTTATACTTACCGTCCATGACTCCCACCAACTGATCCCTAAGGTCCTAGACGTGGGTGCGCGTGGATATATCCTGAAGGCAGATGCGGGCCGCGATCTTATAACGGCCGCGAAGTCGCTGTTATCGAACAAGGCCTTCTTTACGCCCAAAGTGGCCCAGATCGTGATGGATGGATATTTAGGCAAAGGGCCAAAGGCAAGTGAGGAAGGATTCTCACAGATAACCGGAAGGGAAAGAGAAATCGTACAGCTTTTGGCGGAGGGCAAGAGCTGCAAGGAAGTCGCGACAATTCTGGGAATCAGCACCAAGACGGCCGAAACGCATCGATCGAACCTGATGCGGAAGCTCAATTGTCATTCGGTCGCAGAGCTAGTCCGGTACGCTATCCGTAATCATCTCGTGGAGGCTTAGTCCTCGACTCCGATAGATTGTATTGCCTGGGACGCC
>QHYS01000255.1 GCA_003223325.1 Acidobacteriota bacterium | reverse complement strand
ATGGGCTTTCTGGATGAAATAGGTCAGCATCTTCTCGGTGACTTTGAAGTCCGCGATCACTCCGTCCTTCATGGGCTTGATGGCCACCACGTTCCCCGGCGTCCGGCCCAGCATATCCTTCGCCTCGCGGCCAACCGCGATCACTTCCCCGGTGTTCTTATTGATGGCTACGATCGACGGCTCGTTGACGACTATGCCTTTGCCCTTCGCGAACACCAATGTGTTCGCGGTGCCCAAATCGATGGCCAGATCGGAAGACAGCAGGCTGAAAACCGAGCGAAGGGTATATCGGGTTTTATTGATCATGGCTGCTACCCGGATTTCATCTTCGAATACCCGGAAAACTACAGGAAGCGGAGACTACCTCGCTCAGGTCGATCGTCTGTTCGGCGCCGCTCGAACGCAGGCAAGTCAGGCGACCGTTCTCGAGCCAGTAGTCTGTGACGGCGTAGATCGTCTTCCGATCTCAGAGCGATCAAGGTCAGTTCCGCCGATCGGCGCTCCCGGACGGAGTTGGACTCTACCCCAGGCTGCCCAAAATGCCGCCACTACGAATCGTCCCGAGGTGCCGCGACTCCCATCCGCAGCGCCGGCATGGTGGGAGGAAGATACCTGAGCGAGAAAGCGCCCAGCGGCGCGCTCTTCGGCGTGGTGAAAGACTTCGCTGCAGTCCGCCGAGACGTCGGCGACACAGATGCTGTCGCCTCAGGCACGGTCACGTCCTCCATCAGGCGCAGCGTAACCGGAACTTCGCCCTTCAGAGCTGGTCGCGGTCCCCGCGCGGGCCGCATCAGAACCTTCCACGGCCACAGAGGTGGAAGCATCCACTCCAACGCGTCGCGCCTCGCGTGGCCGCGGATTTTCCCTTCGCGGTCCACACGATATCCGCGAACCGCGATGATTTTGCCCGGGACCGGCAGGTTTGTGTTCGGCAGACCGATGCAGTCGAACACCACCTGCAAAGAGCCTTTCCCGAAGAAATGCCCCGGGTCCTTGTAGGCCTCCAGATGTCCGGCCAGGTAGGTACCGCGCGGAAAAACTGTGCGCCCAAACTGCTGAATAGCATCTGCGTGGCAGAGTAGCGGGTCCCCTACCTCGGCCGTTGCTGATGAGAAATTCGGTTCGTTGAAAGTGCAGCGCAGACGCGTTCCCGCGGGCAGGACAATTTGCTGTGCCCGGGTGCTTCGCTGCAGACCTAGAAATACGAGCGGGTAGATCAAAAACAGAATTTTACGTTTCATCTTGCGCCTCCCTGTTGAAGGCCCGGCAGCGTGGACATGCAGCGATTCGAATTCCGCGCGGCTTTGCTTCTGCACCGAGACGGTCTCTGCATACGATACGAAGGGCGAGGCCAGTTGACCGTTCGTCAGCTCAACCGCGCGATCGAAGTGCACCTTGGATCGCGCGGTGGGATCACCCTTCGCTCCTTGCCTGGCGGGCTCATAACTGATCCAGAACTGATCGATCACGCCGTGTTCGTAGTCGGGGTTAAGTTCATAAGCGCGGTCGATCAGCGCCTCAACTTGCGGTTTCTCGGCCACCAGTTCGGGATGGTCTTTTGACAGGAAATCGCCGCGCCCCAACTGACCGCCGTCCAGTACAGCAGCGGAACGTCGCTTGCCTGCATCATGCGGACCGCGGACTTGGGGTCCTTTCGCAGTGCCACGGCAAAATCGCGATGCTTCGTTTCGAGACCGCGCAGCCCGTAATCGCGCGCCCGAAGATAGAGATTCCGTGCCCGCGCACTCAACACACTCGACTGGGTCACGTCTTCACTCTCGATCTCCTCGGACGACTGCTGCACATACACATAGGAGTACTGCTCCGCTGGCGGCAGCAAACAGGAGCCCGCGATGCTTGGGGCTTCCGGCCAGCAGCCCCTCGATGAGCTTGAGGCTGAACGGAATGGCTTGGCCGACAAATTCGGGATCATTGTCCGAAGCGAATGTGTTTCCGCTGTTGGCCAGTGAGTCGCCTAACTTGTTGATCGCAAATTTCCGCACCGAACATCCGCTTGTCGCGGCCGCCAGGACCAGGAGCAACCACACCGCCGCTGGAGCGGCGGCGCGGCGAGCCAGTCTCTTCGAGACAAACGTCCTCAACTTCGATCTCGGTGGCCTTGTCCAACAAACTCTCATCGTGGCCTCCTCAAGATTGGCTTGCATTGGCCTCGTCCCGCTTCCTGAGACTCGGAAGACGCCACTCGCCTCTCCTCCACTTGCTCCATCTTCTTGCCCATTTCAGACCCAGCGGTGGTGACAGCCTCGCGCGCGTTCTCTTGTCCAGAACGACTGTCGCGCGCCGCTATCGTCGGCATATTGATCGGAATTCGCGATTTGGACCTCTAGATCCCAGATCGTATGCTTCTGCCGCCCTGGACACAACGAGGGAACCTTCACTGCGTTTAGACCCGCGCAAATACTGAAGAAGAATAAGGCCCGAAGGTTCGTTGAAAGGGTTCATCTCGGAATGCTGTAAACGAACGGGCGGGGACCATGAGAAAAAGCAACATCACCCTGCTAATCCTGGTGCACCACCTATGCCGGAACTATTTCATTTTGCTCGTGTGCCCAAATCGAACCAAGAATAAATGGTCCTCGCCCGCCCAGTAGCTGCAGCTTGCCCTTCTGCTGCTCTTGTGTTTGAATCCCCCCACTTCCCGGTGAGGAGCTCGTGAAGGTTCATCTCGTAAATCCAAGCCATTCGTCGTTTGGCACTGCGGTCATTACGCCGCGTTGGATGTATGTGATTGCCGCGGCTACGCCCGCCCCCTTCGGCGATCCGATCCTCGTCGATGAAACACTCCATCCTTTCGATCCAGACCGCATTCAACCTGGCGATGTCGTCGGCATCAGCATACACACGGAGAATGCCCTGCGCGGATATACGATCGGCAAACTCTCCCGTGATCGCGGCGCCTTTGTAATCTTCGGAGGAATCCATGCCACGCTCTATCCGGACGAAGCACGCAGTCACGGAGGGGCGCACGCGGTGGTGATGGGTGACGGTGAGATTGTCTGGGCAACCGCGCTGGCGGACTGCCGCAAGGCCGCTCCCCAATCCAGCTACCTGGGCGGCCGTGTGGAGGCCTCGAATTTCCTGTCCGCGCGTTGGGACCTTGTGCCTCGCGAAAAGTACATGTGGGCATCGGTGCAGACCGTCCGTGGCTGTCCCAAACATTGCTCGTTTTGTTCGGTTTGGAAGACGGATGGCCAGCGCCCTCGCCAACGAGCCTCTGATGGAGTGATCGAGGAGATTGTCCAGCTGCGGCGTCTTGGGTTTCGATTCGTGCTGCTTGCCGACGATAACTTTTATCCGGTCACCCTCACCGACCTTCAATTGGCCTCCCGGCAAGGCGACACGCACCGGCTAGAAGAGCTCAAGACGTTGCGAGCGGAACGTTTTGATCTCATGGCGCGCCTGGCGCTGCTTCCCACAGACATGGTGTTCTTCACTCAGATCACCATGGAAGCAGCGGAGGACCCATCTTTTCTCGACGCCATGAGGAAGGCGAATATCAAAGGGGTGCTGGTTGGCGTCGAATCTGTGACGCCCGAGGGGCTAAAGGACGTGTACAAGGATTTTAATTCGGCGGGGGAGGGCCTAGTCGAGCGCCTGCGGACGTTCCGCCGCCACAACGTACACGTGTTGGGCTCGTTTATCTTCGGCCTGCCGAGCGACCGCCCAGAGACCTTCGAAGTCACCGTATCGGTGGCTCAACGCGCCGAGATCGCATTCGCCCAGTTTGTTATGCTGACCCCGTTTCCCGGAACTGTCGATTTTGCGAAATGGGAACAAATGATGAAGGGCAACCTCATACGCATCGCAGGTGTTCCAGTGACCCGGCGTTGGTTGATCCCGCAGCTCCTTCGTCCGAAGATGTACTGGCCTCACCCGGTCATGTCGGGCGAGGAAATCCGGCGGCGCACGCAGGCCGTTTGGGACCGTTTCTACAGTCTGAAATCCATCTGGAAACGCTCCGGTTTCATCAAGTCACCTCGGAACCGCTTGGCCTTCGTTTTGATCTCCAAGCTCTACCGGCAGATGTATGCCAATACAGGCATGGCAACGGATAGCGCGCGGGCCGCTCGGTCAGCGCGCTGGGCCCGCTGGATCGCAAAGCCATGCCGTTACCTCTTCTCCGCGCGTCCAATGCCACAACTTCAAGTGCCAGAACGATAATGCGGCGAGAGCCTGCATGCCATCTCTCCTGTTGCCCGGCCAACGGACCACAGACTAGTCTCTCTGGGCGGGCCACAAGGATATTTGACCTCTGGTTCCGGAGACCAGCGCCAGAATGCTATGTTGATGATTCGTCCGAAAAGAAAACCTTTTTAATCAGAGCGTCAACGCCAGAGATCCGTGCTCCGCAAAAATTCCGTACGGCGAGTAATTCCCTGCCGGGGATCGTGTTGGGAGCTAGGGTTTGCTCTTCACAGCTACCGCTGGCATCCTGCGGCGCTATGCGAAACGTTACGGCCCTATAGCGCTTGGCTTCTATGCTTTTTCATCTCGTCCAAGATGCCGTCCGCCGAACAAATAAGCGGCGTGCAAGTAGTCCTCGTAAGCCTTGTACATGCCCTCGAAGACCTGTTCCCAGGAAGTCGAGAGCGCATATTGACGAGCCGCTATGCGCATCGACGTGAGCAAGTCAGGATGAGTAAGGAGAACCGCTGTGAGTGCGACAAACTCATCGAAGTTGTTGGCGACATATCCGGTCTGGCCATGTTGCACCGTGTATTTGGGCCCACCCCCAGCAGAAACAACGGCGGGAACGCCCGAAGCAAGCGCCTCGAGAACAGCGAGACCAAAAGTATCCGTCTCCGATGGGAAAACAAAGGCGTCCATGTTGGCGAATGCGCGGGACAACTCACTGCCGGTAAGGACGCCCGTGAATTCAGCCCGTTGCATGTTGCTTCGGAGCCATCTCTCCTGTGCGCCTTGACCCACCACCACAATCCGAAAGTCGCGGTGACCCAAGGCGGTTAAGGCACCCTCCAGCCGCGCGAGGATGCGCACGTTCTTCTCCGCGGTAAGCCTTCCGACATAGCCAATTCTGAACGGACCCGTCTGGCGATCCCGGAGCTTCGGATTAAAGATTTCAGTATCCACGCCGTGGGGCATCCAAGCGCACGGTTTGCCGGTGGTGTTCTCCAGCAGATTGATGATTTCCGGGTTGGGCGCGAACAGAAGCCGCGGAATCTTGTAGAAGCGCGCCATAGCCCGGAAACTCCAGCGTTCCGCGGCGCCCGACAATTTCTTCGAGCACACCTTCGGCAGAAACGAAACCGCCGCCGATAGGCGAGTCCGCGCGTACTGATGAAGATTTGTTTGCCAGGTGGCTGCCAAGGCGATGCCAAGCCTGTGAGCAAGCAAGGTCCCCAGGGTGCCAACGTCGCTCGGGCCTGTGATCTGCACCACGTGCGGAGCGAACTCTCGAACCAGAGCTGCGATTTTTCGATAGTGCCGTAAGAACAGAAGGTCGTATTCGTGAGCCCGATCGAGCGGGAAGCCCACCCGGCTGCGCCGCAGTTGTACTCTGGTGACAGACCCTGCCGTCACAATCTCGTTTCGCGGGCCTGCGTGGATGACAAGGAATGGCAGTCCGCGGCGTTTTGCAAATGCCTCGAACTGCCGGCTAGTATTGGCAATGCCGTCTACTTCGTAGTATGCATCCGGGAAAAAGGCAACTCTTTTACTTTCGTTTTTCACAGAGTCGCAGGGAATTACGTCGAGCCGTGCTTGTGTCGAGCGGATGATGAGTGGGCGCTGCCAGCGATCTGCCAATGGATTCGCCCTCACCGAATTTTGCCCACGCACTCTGCTACAGTCATACCGAGTAGTCTAGTTAAATCCCGGTCATCCGCGCCAAGAATTCGGTGCTCCCGTGCTCGTCCGGCGCGTATGATAGCGCACGGAAAGCGCTAGAACTTGCCGTAACTCAGGGCCGCGTGCGTAGCAAATCGACGACTGGGGAATTCTTGAGGCCCAAGACCGCTGTCTTCATCTTTACATTCCTGATGGTTTCTCTCTGCCTGAATTGCATCCAGGTTAACGCAGCGTGCGAACAGACGGCAGACCGAACATTCCGTATTCGTCTCTTACAGCCGGTCTCATCTTACAGCTCAAAAGCGGGGAGTTCGGTGAGAGGAATCCTGATCGAGTCCCCGCAGTGCGATGGCGTCCCCATTTTTACAGATGGCACACTGGTCGAGGGCTACATCAAATCTGTCCATAAGGTCGGGATGGGATTCCGACACGAAGTCGCGACCCTAGAGCTTGAGTTCGATCACATACGGCCGGATCACGGCCCGCCAATCCAGATCCGCGCCCGAGTGTTGGGAGTCGACAATGCGCGCGAGAAAGTAAAAAACGGGGTGATCCAGGGCATCCGCAGCAACAATACGCCGCAAGACCACTTGACCAGCAGGCTGCAGTATCTGTCGATGTGGGATCCCGACTTACTTTGGATTCTACCCATTTATCGGGCCGGGTTCCCCGTTTTGCCCGAACCGGAACTGTACTTTCCAAGAGGAACCGACTGGCTCTTGGAATTAGTCACGCCTTTGCCAGTGGTAAGTGCTTACATCAGCGCCCCTGAAAATCGAGAATTCGACCGATCAGAAAGAGTTGCCCTCGACAAGGAAGTACTCTCAGTTCCCGAGCGCACTACAACACCGAAAGGTCTGGACACCGACGTTATAAATCTGGCGTTTATTGGTTCGCGAGAACAGCTTAGGGACAGTTTCGAGTCTGCCGGATGGAAGAGTAGTGAGGCGAGGTCTTTTCGAACGGTTTTGCGGGAAATCCACGCTTTCCTACTATTGAGGAACTATCCCAGTGGCCCGATGTCCGAGCAGTTGCTGGGAGGGAAGCCCGCTGACTCAACTTGGGAAAAGGGCCTCGACAGCATCGCCAGACGCGATCACTTGCGAATCTGGAGTGAGCCGGATGTCTGGCAGGGGAAGCCAGTGTGGCTCAGCGCCTCCACGAGGGATATCGGAGCCAGCCTATCGCTCCGCCGCAGAAAATTCATTCATTTTGTGAACCCTGATATCGATGAGGAGCGAGAGCGGGTCGTGCGCGATCTTACCCTGTCAGGCTGCGTGGATGCGGTACATCATGCCCCGCGTCCGGCAATGCCGCACTCCGTAGAGAACGCGACCGGCCGCGAGCTGCAAACCGATGGCGCCATTGCTATTGTACAATTGAGGGCTTGCGACCATGCCGTTTTCGAAAACAATTCAGAGGGCCCCGAGCTGGCTTTCCGGCCGCGATCGAAGTTCGCTCGGTACATTCGGACGCAGGTTCTGTCGTATCGCGACTTCTGGCGCGAGAATGTCCTATACGGCGCCTTTGATCTGACTCGAATCTCAGTCCAAGCCATTCGCCGCAGCCACTTGAAATCTGGGAGGCGTTCCACATCCGATTTGCGGTTTCCGGAGGTTGGCTGGGGGACAACGAAAACCTTGTGCGTTCTTCGGTCGAATACGATCTTCTAAAGCGCAATCCTGATCGCCAACCACCCGAAACTCTAAAGAACGGACGCAACACTTGGGCTTTCCGAAGCTATGTTGCAGGTGTCTCAAGCTTCCGCGGGGATCTGTTCTTCTAGGACCGCTTCTTCGCTGGCGGCGAACTCTTGCGGAGCTTTAGAGATGGAAATCGCTCCCTACGCTGTCGAAAACCTGGGTTTGTGGACCATCCAGACGTGGGTCCGTAAGAGGAACAGAATCAAGATCAGAACGACGAAGGTTAGAACACATTTTTGAACATCGAGCGGAAATGACTCATGACGATCAACTACGGCGTCCCTGATCCTATCGAGATCCCTGAAATCTTGACCTAAAGATTCCCGGCGAATTCCTCTACGGCACCTCTAATTTTATTGTGCATCCTGTCGAGTTCAGGCTTACGGACAAGCATCATCCTGCTGTGAGCTCCAGCGTCACCGAAAAACTTGAGTTCTGGGAGAACACGCTTAGTTTCTTTTCCCAGCTTCAATGCTGATTCTGCAGCCGCCTTCCCAATTAGCGCGCTGAACGGTAGGTACTCACCATCGTTCTTGATCTTAGCCAACACTCGCAAGTTCAGATAGGTCCCGTGTCTGTCTTTGAGGATTTTGGTGTCAGGCGGCCAATCAGGAAAAGGGCGTTTCTTTGAGAACGCTCAGTGCTGATAACGCTTTTCCTATCGCCTGCCGTTCCATATCTCCGTCGGTGCGACCAAATATCGCTCGCATCCTTTGACGGATGGCCGCCTCGGCGGCGGCAACTCGTTCGAGAAGCTTCGCCGGGTCAACCTCTAGTAGGGCCGCTTTGTATTGTGGCTCCCACTCGGGAAATTTGAAGATGAGTTTCATAATCGTTTCTCCATCGCATATTTGAGCATCACCATCCTCATCAGAAGTTTGACGAGGCGCAAGGAGAGTATTCCGGTTTTCCTTCCTAGCTGACGTCGACCTCGGAATCAGGGTGGAAGCCCGCATGGTGGTAACTTCCGTCGAAACCTACCTCAAATACGCGGGGACCAAGACGCCTTCTCGGAAGGTAGCCTTGTCGTTGGCCAAAATCCTGTCGGACATTGAAACTGCGAAGTTGATACTTCCATTTCACTAAGGATTGGCGCAAGAATTACTTCGCATTGGTCGCATTAGAGGGGGCTATGGTGTAGTTCCACTTTGGGAGGGCGGTGTGTCGGGTGATTCGGAGTTCTCGTAACCTTTGGGCAGACGGTTTGACTTTGAGTGGGTAGTCCTTGGTGTCCAGGTAGGCACGAACTCTGAGTCCCGTGGTGGTAGTGGTTTTGCGGATCAAGCGAAGGATCTTGTCGTAGTCGGTGAGAGGTTCGGCAGCCCAGTTCTTGCTGATCTGGCTGAACAGGCGGCGTTCAATGGGGTTGTTCTTGGAGGCGCCGGTGGGATAGTGGGCCACGGTGACGGTGAGCCCCACTGATTCGCCAAAATTCTGTCCAGATCTGAAATTGTCGAATTGCCCGCTCGTAACCACTCATTGCCCGGCTTGCTGGGTTTAGTGTGAACCTTCGGAGTAAGCATCCCATGCGAATTGTTACTGTGAAATATGGTCCGGCCCCACATCTCTGAAACATGAAAAAGGAACCTACTGTGAAGTAGGAAACTTGGAGATTACGCAGCTCGATCGTAGCGGTGGTGCAAGCCGCCCAGCCGCGCTCGAGACACGATCGCACCCTGGTTCATGGACCGAACTCTGCCCGCTGGCGTTCCCTTGTTCAGGCCAATGTGCGTGCGGTCTTCATGGTAGTAGCAGACATAGTGGGATAGCAGCCTCTTCAAGTGGCGTTCATTGAGAGCAATGATGTGGTCGAGCAGGTCGTGTCGGCAACTCTCAATCCACCGCTCCGCAACGCCGTTCTGCCAAGGACTCTGGAAGGAAGTGCGAATCGGCCGGATGGCCATCGACCGCACTGCGATGGGAACCTCCAAACCATACTTGGCGTCGCGATCGAAGATGAGAAATCGAGGAGTCGGGTGATCGGGGAAAGCCTCCCGCAACTGTTGAACAATCCATCCGCTGGTGGGATACCGAGTGACATTAAAGTGCAGGATTCGCCGACGATCGTGACCGATGACGAAGAAACAGTAGAGCACACTGAACTTGATCGTGGGAACCGTGAAGAAGTCCATCGCGGCGATCGCTTCTCGGTGATTTCGAAGAAAGGTAAGCCAGCGTTTTGCTGGCTCCGGGTCTCTCGAAGCTCGTTTCATCCAGCGGGAAATCGTTCGTTCCGAGATATCGAAACCGAGCATGAGAAGTTCGCCGTGGATGCGAGGTGCGCCCCAGGTGGGATTCTCTGTCACCATGCGAAAGATCAGATCGCGAACTTCTTTCGAAATCCTTTTCCTGCCGATCCTCCCGCGGGCTTTGGAGATCGCACGCGAATAGAGTGCAAACCCAGATCGATGCCAACGCACCACGGTCTCGGGACTGACGACCATCAGGGCTTGTTTCCATTCGGACCAAAACCTTCGTGCCATTACCCAGAAGAGCTTATCCAGGGCTGCGAGCCTCGGCCGGGGATGCCTTCGCTTCATTGCCAGGAGCTGCTGGCGAAGAGCTAGGTTCTCAAGCAGTAGTCTGCGACGGGTGCGGAAGAGACGAAGGATTGCGCCTACGAGTAACCCAACGGCGTCGACCATCCGAGGGTGCTATCGCATTTCGCTTGTGGAGAGCAACGCTGTACCCTGTTGAAATCACAGGCGGACGGAATTTTGGCGAGACACACGGTCGAGTTTGTCTTCAATCACGAGCGGAAGCTCTCCGAATTTGGCGAACTCGGATGCGAGTCCGGCTTGCTGCCCCAGCGCGGCGGCAAACCATATCTCTGGCAAGACTTCGTCCTCGAGCGCCGGTCCGGAGGTCTGGCTGTGGCGATGGTTGACCACTTCGACTGGAGCGCCCATCGTCAGCTGTATCGGTTCCTAAAGCGATTCGCCAGGTCCCTCGGCGTCCTCCAGGACAAATTGAGGCTTCTAGTGGTTGTAGGAACCGACGCCCGGTTTCGCCTGTTCACCCAGTTGCTGAATCACCCGAAATTCCAGAGGATTGTCCCAGGCAGCTCTGTAGGTCTAGCGAGCGTGGTCAAGCTCTATCGCGTCCGACGAGCCGTGCCCGTCATTCGCTTACTCGAACCGATCAGCCGAGAACTGCGTGAGCTACGAGCCTTAGGTGTGTCGGAGACCGTCAGCCCGATTAGGTGCAGCAGAGCGGAAAAGCCACCCACAACAATCCCAGCCACAAGGACGGCCAAGGCTTCTGGATCGAATGAGGAGGCGAGTCATGCTTGACGCAATCGCTATACCGCGAAAAATCTGCCGACAGATTTATCGCGAGATTTTTCGCCCAAAAGTAAACCCTTCCCTTCCTGTACCGGTACATCCCCAGGGACGGGTCTTGGGGGTGGCTCCGGGGACGATCAAGTTGTCCCCGGAACCCTCGCAGCAAATCGCGATTGACAATATGATTGGCAAGATTCTGACCCATCTGCCATCCGACATGGACTGCCGCGAACGGGGTGCCCGTGTCATTGCAAAGTTACGGGACCTCGTCGGGGACCTGCCGGCGAGTGCCGATCATCATCACAGCACGCGCTTCGGGCTCCTTCGCCACTCGCTTGAAGTTGCCCTAAAAATGCTGGAGCAGTCCTCCGCGGCACCGGTTACCGAGCGCCCTCCCGACGGGACCCTCGATCGCTTTGGCAACAGCGGGAACCATTCACGCTGGCAGTACCTCCATTTCCTGGCCGGCCTTTGCCATGACCTGGGCAAGCTCTTCGAGATGGATGTGCGGCAAGGAGGCCGGCGTTGGTCTCCGCTGCACGAGACCTACGCCGATTTTCTCCGACAAGCCAAGACAAACCCCGTCATGAGGTGGCGGGCGGATCGGGTGCGCGGTGCTCATTCCCTATTCTCGGCATCGCTGGTGCACCATCTTATAGATTGTTCCGACTTCAAGTACCTTGGTCGGGAAGGACTCACACAGCTTGTTGACGCCATCATCGGTACGCACAACACTGAGCAGCCAACCCCTGTAGCACGTGTCCTGAGCAAGCTCGATCAGAAGAGTGTTGAGGAGGCGGCGCCCGAATGGATGCTCAACCGGACCGACAGCAAGGTCAACCAGTTTGTTCGCGCTCTCAGAAGCTTAATCGAAAGCGGCGAGCTAGGCGTCAATTCCTTCGCTGCGCCGGTCTATGTGGAGGACGACAAGGCTGCGGTCATCGTTCCGCGCGCTATCCAATCAGCGCGTGATCTGCTGAAGCATGACAAGGTCACGCTGCCGGGCAATATCCATCTGTATGACCTGTTAAGCCAATCAGGGTTGGTCGAAGCAGATAATGCTGGTCGCTGCGTACGGAAAATCAGAATATCGGGGAAGCACGGGCCGGTGGAACTGAGTGCTTTGATCTTCGCGACAGAGACAATTATGCCTAAGCGGATGATTCCGACCCTGCCAAAGCTACGCTTCGAGATCCAGCAAGAAGAAACGAAGCACATCACAGCTCACGCGGTCGAGCCGACACCGAAGACAACAGGGGACCCGTTCGACTAGGAGGCGCGGAAAACCACAAGAATTCCAGTAAGGAAGGAAACTGCGTTTCGAACCCACCCATAAAGCAGCGAGACCCACCGCACAGCAGCTTCCACTCTCCGCACCGAGGGGTGGCAGACCTACCACCCCTCGGTGCAACTCCACAAACTAACAAAAATCACAAACGTAAATTGACGATTGCGACTTTCGTGATTTTCGCGTGATTTTGGAGGGCCGACATGCTTCCCCAACCGAATTTTCCGGTCAGAGCGGATGAGTTTGTTGGTCGACAGCAGCAGGTCGAAATTTTCCGCCAATCTTTACAGCAAGGCTTGCAGACGGGCAGAACCGCTTCGTTCGCCGTCCTTGGCGACTGGGGCATTGGCAAAAGCAGTTTGCTGCTCAAATTCGCCACGCTGTGCACTCAACCTCCGTTCGAGATGCTGCCTGTTTTCCTTTCGGCTTCGAGCGATATTCGTGACTATCTGCGACTGGCCGAGACCCTGCTCGACAAATACGCTGATGCGCTGCTTGCCGTGCCCAAGATGCAAGCCCGTCTGCGGACCAAACTCTTAGATTGGAGATTCAGGCGGATCAATTTCGGCAGCGTCGGTTTGGAATCTGAATCTCCGCGGCTGTTTCTCAGTTCAGGAGGCTCGCTCCTGAGGCATACGTTCAAAGAAGCCTGGGACCATTTCCTGCGGCCCGCACGATTAAATGGCGCGGTCTTCTTTCTGGATGATCTTCCAAACATCACCGCTATCAGCAAAGAAGATCTCGCACTGATGATCAGAGACCAATTTCAGTCGTTCGGCATCGAAGTCATGAATTACAGCGTCTGCTTCTCAGCTAAGCCCGATTATTTTGCCAGCACAAAGGCCCTGGCCGACCCAGCAGTGCGGTTTTACACGAAATTCTATCTGGAGCCTTTCACGTTCGAAGAGACGCTGGAATACATACGCTCAGTGTTCGGGCTGCCGCTCGACGTCTCCGAGAAAGTCGCCGCATGGCTTCAGGAAAAAACTCGGGGCCACCCATATTTTCTTGCCTGTATCTGTAAATACTTGATGGCAACGGCGAAGCAGATTCAGCCGCACAAGCTGGAAACATATTGGCCCGCGATACTCGACGAATTAGGCCACAAGAAGTTCTGTTCGGATGTTTCGAAACTGAGCGCCAAGGAGTTGGAAATGATCCATCAATTTGCCAGTTTGGGTGAAGGCGAAGTTTCAGTCAAACACGTGAGCGGCAAATTTCAACGGGAATACTTCGCACGGCTGGTTGCGAAGGATCTGCTAATCCGCACCGGACGCGGGCGATACAAGCTCTACCACCCTCTGTTCCGCGAGTTCGTCCGACAAACACAATGAACCGGCAACTGCAAGAGCGAAAACGTTCGCGCCGAGACGCGGCGGCCCGCTGGGCGCCGCGTCTCGGCTTCCCTTGCTTAACCACAGGGCGGAGACCATTTCCCTTAAACCATTCCCCTTATCCCTTTGCCCATTAACTGTTCCCTTTGATGGCCTTTCCACTTCCTCTAATCCATTCCCTTTTCAAACCCACACACAGAGAACTTGATTTTTGTGAGGGGAAGGCGGAATGCCGAAGACACAGAAGCGTTACGAAGATTGCAGCAAATCCTGTTCCTCAGCAGCACGAATTCCGTTACCGCGGATGCAGGACTCTTCGCCGGACGAACCGAGATTCACTGTTGCTAATGGGCCAAATGGACGAGCACGAACGCCGCTGTTCGAGCAGGATGCTGATCGTACACGGGCGAAGTCCAGCCGCGCCTCCCAAATTGGAGTCTTGGAAACATTGACTCCATTGCCAGATGTGCCTGACGCCGGTACTCTTGTGGCAGCGGTGCCGGTTCAACGTGATAGGAGATCAATGTCACGTAGACCGGGACAGAATGGACGTATCGAAAAGCGCGGCGGTTCGTTTTCATTCCTGTTTTACCGAGACGTTCCAGGTACAACGAAACGTGAGCGAGTGCGCCGCACTTTGCAGGCAACGACGATGGTCGCCGCAAAACAAGAAGCGCAGCGGATCATTGATGCTGAGGGCGTGAATACCGCTGCACATCTTGAAGCGTCGCGCGGTCCCATTGTCACGTTCGGTATAGCCGCTGAGTTATGGAAGTCTCAGCAGCTACAGGCGAACGGCAAGCATTCATCGAAACGGACAATGGGTTGTGAACTGACCAAGCATGTCCTTCCTCACTTGAAGGACACTGCAATTGAGGACATCACGTATCCAGTGATCCGGGGACTCGTTCGTGCGTGGAAGAAAGAAGGATTGGGCAACAAGTCCATGCGCAACCTGTTCGGTATCGTACGGGCCGTCTACAACTTCTATTTGGATGAGACTCTGCAGCACGGAAAAACGACGATGCTGCCGTGGCTCATCAAATGGAGCAAGGTAGAGCCTGCCGCTGACGTGGAGGCAGACGCACCCTGCTTTACGCCAGAACAAATGGCTGTAATCGTGGAAATGGGCCGAGGCCAGTATCGGTCACTATTCGCGGTCGCCGCTGGCGGGGGCCTGCGGGCCGGTGAACTGTTTGCGTTGCGTGTTGAAGATGTGAACCTCAAGGATGGAGTCATTACAGTGCGCCGCTCCATTGTTGAGGGCGTGGAAGGCACACCCAAGAACGGCGAGATTCGTCATGTGCCCATTGATTCCTCGGTAGTGGCCGAGATCAAAAAGCACCTGAACGGACGCAAATCGGGCTTGGTGTGGCATTCCAATCGTTGTACGCCGCTGCGGTCGAATAGCGTGTTGAAATGGCAACTGAAACCCATCCTGAAAAAGCTGAAGATCAAGTTTCCAGGCAGAAACGGGATGCACGCATTTCGACATGGACGCATCAGCTATCTCGCGTATTCCGGCGTGACGTTCGCAGTGATCCGTGAATGGGTAGGACATGGTTCCGACGCCATGATTAAGCATTACATGGCAAAATGGCAGTCCAATAATGCGAGCGAAATGGCGAAGCTCCAGCCGGTCGTTCGCACCCAAAATAATGGATGCGATGGCAACGAAGTTGCCCTGTTGGAACCAGTTGGAACCATTTTGCAGAAAAAGGAGGTGGGCGCAAAAGTCGCCTAATCCTTTATAATCAAGTTCCTACGATGGGCCGTTCCCCGGTAGCTCAATGGTAGAGCGTTCGGCTGTTAAGAAGGCAGTAAAAATCAAATAAGTGCTGCATCTGGTGTCGCTTACAGCCGAAAAGGTCGCCCAATCACCCTCTTGAATTGGACCGAAGTTGGACCGAAATGCCCTATCTGGGCTCGCCGATTTTCACGTGCTGTCAGAATTTACGTGGCTCTCATTTGCCACTCGGATCGCCTCATTTGGCAGGTTACAGTGCACCAAAACATGAACGGGCGAGTGTCAGCGGTGCTCACCGCCCGCCTGAAGCTGCTAGTTCCTAACGGATGATCAAGAGGCTAGGACACGCGAAGCGGGGGTCCCACACCACGCTGTGCATTCCACACCGCAAGCACTCTTACCTCGTCACCGCGGGGGACATAGTAGACGTGATAGCGCGTTTCCATGAGTAGAAGGCGACGCGTATCCGGTACCGGGGATTGCCGATACAGACGCCCGATGTGTGGTGCGTGCCCAAGGATGTCGAACGCTGCCGCGAGTTCATCGACA
>QHYS01000254.1 GCA_003223325.1 Acidobacteriota bacterium | reverse complement strand
ACAATTCCTCTCGCGTATGGCTGGTCTCACGCTTCATTGGTTTCGCAGAATTCCCACTCACGATGCGACGAATGCATTTAAGATTTACGACCGCGACATGCTGAAGTCGTTCACGATTGAGAGCCAGCGGGGCTTCGAGCTGAATCTCGAGCTCACGATAAAGGCATTCTTGCGAGGGTATCGAATTACTGAAGTTCCATCGCGATGGCAGGACCGATCTCGCGGCCAATCCCGTTTCCGGCTCTGGGCTTGGCTGCCGCATTACCTCAAGTGGTATTTCCATGCTTTCCGGCCGAAAGCCGCATTGAGCAATCTCTAGTTTTGGCTGCGGCCTCGATGCTCTGCAGCTGCTGCCTTCTGTTCAGTGCAAAAGAAAACGAGGATCAGCTTAGCCGTTGGCGGCCTTGCGACCGTCGCTGTATGTAGTCCCCAAGCGATGTAGGAACTTAGTAAGCTGCGATCCGATGATAGTATTGAACGTCAAATGAACCAGGAGGCACATCAAGCTCGACTAGAACTATTCAGCTTACATCTCGGAGCGAGACATGAGAACCCTACTAAAGGTTGGTGGAGTGATCGTGATTTGCGTGGCCCTATTGCTCGTGACGCTGCGAGTCACGGGCTTCGAACCTGGGGCGTGTGCAAACGCCGGCGCCTCTTGGACGTGCAGAGTGCCTGGTTTGTGGCTGAGAGGCCATCTCGTCACCACACCGGTTCTTGACTGGTCGTTTACCGATGGGATCCAAACGGTCAAAGTACAAACGAGAGACCTATTTGGGCTTCCTCACTCGATTGGAACATATTGCGTCTCCTATACCGGTCAGCTTTATCTGACCTCCGTTTATGGACCGGGACTGCCGCCGTATCCCCACGGCAGACGCTGGAATGAAAACGTGGCCCGCGATCCGCACGTGCGAATACAAATAGGAGATCAGTTGTACGATCGGATTTTGGTGTACGTCACCGATCCCGATGAAAGAGCAACCGTGATCCGGAACAAGGCGAAAAAATATCCCCAGCAGATCATCCGGCCTGGTTCTTATATTAATGTGTTCCGTGTCGTCTCGAACGACCAACGCATCCCAGACTGAGGCAGCGTAGAGTCCGGTAAGACGATGCTTCTCCGAATTTGATTAGTAGCCGGTCGAAGTCGCCGGCGCGTGGCTCGTCGTGGCGCCAAAGATTGGCATTCCCCGGAGCGGTAGGCGCTCCTCGGCATCTGGCTGCTCAAAGACCTTGCGGATTTTGTAAGTCGTAGAACGCTCGGCAGGAATACGCCCTATGGTTCGGATCATAGCGCGGAACTCGCCGGGAGAAACATACTCGCCGAAATTCGCTCCCGCGGCCTTTGAAATGCTCTCCTCCATCAACGTGCCGCCGAAGTCGTTGGCTCCGGCTTCGAGGCAGGCCAGGGACTGCCCGAAACCAAGCTTGACCCAAGAGACTTGAATGTTGTGAATGTAGCCGCGCAGAAGCACCCGGGCGAGCGCATGAACGATTAAATCCTCGTGAGGCGAATGCCCCGCGCGGGCACCGCCAACCTGGAACAGCTTGGTTTGACTATGTATGAATCCGAGCGGAACAAATTCAGTGAATCCGCCGGTTTCCGCCTGAATTTCCCGAAGTAGAAGCAGATGGCTCACCCAATGTT
>QHYS01000253.1 GCA_003223325.1 Acidobacteriota bacterium | reverse complement strand
CGAGAAACATAGATTCGCTATCTGTGAGCTTGGGAAGTGCCCTTCTTCGTGCGACAGTGTTCGAGAGGAAAAGCATGTATCCGTCAGCAAGGCCTCGTGGCAAATGGAGCCAATCGCCCTCACGTGCAACGGTTCTGCCTCGCCAAAACGTCGTACGCTTACAAAATGAATGACTTGGCGCAAAGCTCGATTCAGATTAGATTCTCGTCATGATCGTGTTGCTTCGGCATCTCCTCGGGTGGATGGTCAGCGCTTTCAGGTCCCGGGAGGACCTCGTCCTTGAAAACCTGTCTCCGTCAGCAATTGCTGGCTCTGCAGGTGCAACGGCC
>QHYS01000252.1 GCA_003223325.1 Acidobacteriota bacterium | reverse complement strand
CATTCATGGTGAACTGCTCCAGCTGGGTTTCGATGTCTCGGAAAGGAGTGTCTCGCGATGGATCCGCCGAGCTGCGAAAGATCCAGATCCTGTGAAGCGCTGGCGGACGTTTCTCAGGAACCATCGCGAGGCCATGGCGGCGATGGACTTCTTCACCGTCCCAACGCTCACGTTTGGCTTTCTGTACTGCTTTTTTGTCATCGGCCACGACCGGCGTAAGATCCTACACTTCCATGTGACGCGAAATCCCCATGCCCTTTGGGTTGTTCAGCAGCTGCGAGAAACATGGGCCTACAAACAGCCGCACAGATTCTTCCTGTTCGACCGAGACGCAAAGTTTGGAGCGGAGGTGGCTTCGGCGGTGAGGGACATGGGAAGCGAGCCAACTCCCACGGCCTTTCGCTGTCCGTGGCAGAACGGTGTTGCTGAGCGTTGGGTGGGAAGTTGCCGTCGCGACTTGCTGCACCACGTGATCATCTTGAATGAGTGGCATCTCAAACGGCTGATGGCTTCCTACCTGCTCTACTACCACGAAGACCGGACACATCTGGGACTCGCGAAGGATACGCCAGCAGGTCGGGTTACTGAAATTCGCTCGGAGCCTGGAAGCAAGATTCAATCCCTACCGAGACTCGGCGGGCTGCACCATCGTTATGCGGTGGCAGCGTAAACTCAAGAGCGATTCTTCTGACTGAAGACCAAACTCTTTTTTTTTGTAACCCGGCCGAGGGATGGTTCACGTTTTCAGCGAGCATTTTTCGCCTGTCGAAGAATCAGCCCGCAATAAAAAAAAACCGAAGGGCGCAACGATTTGGCGAACTACAACGCCCAAACGAAATAGCATCGTTACCCCACACCTAAAATAGACACCACCACCGCAGCCGGTGTGCCCGCCGGAATCTTCCATTCAAAAGGCCACTTTCAAGAAGAGGACTTGTCAGGAGTTGGCCTTGGGTGTCTTAGGCTGCCAGTGCTTACTAGTGGTTATTGGACGCGATCACCTGGTGCCCGATGGATTCGTCGGAATTCCCACGTGTACCGTTGCGCGACTCTGGCGATGGGCGCAATGGGTTATTCTATCAATCATCATTCTGATTCTGGTCGCGATCCTGCTGGTGTTCACTACGGCACTCCCATCAGCTTACGGGTTCTCCGGTATTTCCCGTATTGCTACGACGCTGGCCCGAGAATAGAGTCCCGCGGCTAGAAATCTTCCATACCGGCCCGGGCCTGGGTTCCTTTTTTTAATTCAAAGCGGAGTTCTGGATAATGACGATCCTTGCTCGAATCCTCTGTTTTGTCTGCATCGTGGTACTGGCCTTCGTGATTTTCTCGAAGCCGCGCGAGATCACCCTAACAGAACCGCAGGTACAACCGCAGGCAGAACAGGTGTCAAAGCCGCCGCCGCCGTCGCGGCCGAGTACCCGGCCAAAACCGCAGCCCTCCGCCGAGCCCACAACGTTTGAACTGGAAAACCATGAACCGGGCCAGCCAATCTTTCGGCCCCTGCAACCGCAACCAAAGCCAGCACAAACCCAAAGAGTTAGAAAGGCCCCCACAGTGTACGAATGGGAAGAAACCTTCAACGCCGCAATGATGGAGACGGACAGGTCAAAACGTCAGGAGCGCATCGATGTGGCGCAGACCGCGATAAACCGACGCATCGAGGAAATCAAACTCAATGCGGGTGACGGTTCCCCAGAAGAGAGCGCAGCGATTCGAAACGCCCAGCTTGGCCTCAATTTATTGAGGGAAGAAGTATCCTCGAACAACGGTCAATCGCGGAGGTGAACCCAAATGAAGATACTTGTTGTGATATTGATGGTGACCGTCTCAACAGTTCTCGCAGCCAATGCCAAACCTGGCTGGCAGAAAGCTGTGGTAATCGACCAACTATCGAGTTTGTCCAGCGGAGGTGCTGATGACCTGCCGAGGATGTTCGGCATTCCGGCCCAGCGTCCAGCATAAAATCCTGGTCCCAAGCTCTGCCGCGCTCCGCGCCCTGCTGCAAACTACGGGCGTCCACATCTGGAGTACCACGGGCGACGTTGTGCTCAGTGATGGAAATCTTCTCGTCGTCGCTGCCGCTGCCGCAGGGCCGGACACGATCTCGCTGCCCGCTGGTGTCACCGCAACGCCTCTCGGCGGAGGACCTTCCAGCACCGGCATACTCAACGTTAATTTCTCGCGTGTGGGGCAAACATTGTGGTTTCGACTCTCGTGAGTGTATTGTGCCTCTCGAAAATGTCGAACTTTCTGAGCGGATGGGAGTCATATTTCCTTCATAATTCTGGCCGATGCTCATTTCTGTCACGACCCTCCTCGCAACTCTGTCCTCGATCTTCCGTTCGCATGCTGCTCTCGAATTCGAGAACCTGGCTCTACGCCACCAAATCGGCGTGCTTCAGAGGTCCGCTGCAAAACGCCCGAAATTGACCTCGGGAGACCGGCTGTTGTGGGTCTGTCTGTCCCGCCTCTGGCACGACTGGCGCTCGGGGCAGGGTTGCTCTTCGGTCCTCGCCCACGAACTGTGACGAGCGCGACTTCGCGAACGCTTTAGCGGCACAAAGATTGGTTCCCCTTTCTAGCAAACACGGGTCCCGAGGCTCGGAACCTGGCCCCAATACGGCCGGTATCCCCTTTTCAACTTGTGAGGTGTTGCGGCCGGAATCGGGCCCCGGTTCGGAGTGGCCCACGGCCCAGTGAGTCGGGCCCCGGGATTCGTGTTTCAAAATGTAGGAGGCCCCAGGGCTGAAGTGTTGGTTCCTGAGTTTCGGGCCTCAGGCCAGGAGGTCCCCGCCGCGGATCGCGGGACCCTCCAGAGAAAGACGGGACACGGCGTGGCCGGCTTTGCGAGGCGCAGCGTTGAGGGCCCCTGGCGGCAGGACACGGGCCACACACCACGCGAAATCCGTGCTCATTTATGCTGCTTGGGTCTGCGCCACAGGCGAAAGGTACATTCCCCAAGGTGGTGATTTTTTAGAATAGTGTGATGACCCTGGTCAGGATGTAAAGCACGCCGCGCAGAATCACCGAGCCAACGGCCACGAGGATCATGCCTGCGATAAATCCGCGTACTATTGAAGTTCTCATTTGTGCGTCCCCAGGATCCAGTCCCAGATCCCGCAAAACGTATTGAAACGGGCCCGGGGCCATTCGTGATGCGATGCGTGCCACGGACCAATCAACCAGATCGAAGGCCAGCGGTGTTGCGCGCGATGTGTAATTTCGAGCGCGACCAGGTAACCAGAGATCGCGTAGAGGGTCGACATCAGCCCGAGAGCCCGGAGCACAATCGCGTGCACGACGAACATCGTCATAACCGGCCAAGTGAGCGAAAGGGCCGCGTCGACGTGAGTCGCGTTAGTGCTCACCAACCAGTGATGCGCCGAATGCCTGCGCGAAAAGTAGGTCGGTCGACGCGAATGCATAATCCAGCGGTGGTAGGCGTATTCCACGAAATTGGCGTAAACGATCCCAAAAACGATCTGGAGCCAAGTGTTCATCTGTTCTTTCCCATTAGAACAAGGGGTGATTTTGGAGCCACTTGCGGACGAGGCTCACGGTGTCCCTATATTGGTCTGTTGCAGACCGATATAGCTTGCTCGCCGTCAATGGCGCGGGCCCTCTTATCGCGCGTTTCTGGCACCCTGGTAGGGAGATAGCCAAAAGCCTGAAAAGGCCGTTTACCCTTAACTAAAGCCTTTAGAATCAAGCTTAATTCGGCGCCCCGTTGGAAATCCTATCCCGACCTCCAGAAGGTCGGGATAGCCCGAGCTGGCTCTCCCAGGGGAACGGGCCTTACCCAGGAGACGGGTGCCCGGCTTCGGGACCCCCAGCGCCCGGCGATTTCCCGGCCAATCGCTTGGGACTCCGGCGGCTCCTGGCGACCGTCCGTCGCGGGGCCCCTCGCTAGGAATTTTCAGGGCTCGCGGCCCGGCGCGCGGCGCGCTGTTATCAGGGGCGAACCGCCGAAAGATTTTCGGGCTCGAGCCGCGGACCACGGGGCGCGTGAATTCATGCCGTGAATATTGCGCGCGAATATACGCGAGGAGGGTTTACCTTCCAAGATGAAGTAAATCTGCTAATGACCGCCGTGAACTACGGAGTTAAAGAAGCAATCGCCCGAGCGACCGAGTTTCAATGGCACTGTCAGAGGCCGCTACGAGTAATTTATGACTGCATGACATCGAGCCGAGCTTATCGCCCGCAGTTCCGCTACGCGCCTGATGGCCTACCTGCTCAGCAGATCCTCCGGTCTTGCCGCCCGCCTGATTGCCGCCCTGATCAGCAAGCAAAGTACCTTCCTCACCGAGCGCATGCCAGTGTGCCCGCTCCACTCCATACGACTGGTCTTTCTCGGCGCATCAAATTCTTGAAATGGTCGTATGGAGCTTCAATCAGAAACACTGTTCTGAACACGCGGGCAATGGCCGTGGAAAAGTGGAGGGCAGCAACAAGGGCTGCAACAGCAAGAAGGACGTCGTTTTTGGTGTCCCGAAAACAGATGATTTTGTTACGACTCGTTCTTGCGTCGGCTCGCCGGTGCCGGCAATGGCGAAAGCGGCACAGTAATCGGAGCCTTTGCTTCGCGCGCCGCGATCGCAGGCGGCGCCTCGGCCGGTTTGCCCCCGGTTGCCTTCGCTGACTGTGCCCCTGCCGCGGCAGCCGCAGCCGGAGGAGCGACCGGCAGAACGGCGCCCTCGCCTTCCTTGTCGAAGACGAGCCTCTGCTCGCGCTCATCCCAGTCGATGCACAGCAGGTCGCCGAGATGGACCTGGCTCGTCGCCAGCAGGTTCGCCAACGGATACACGATATGTCGCTCAATCGCACGCTTCAGGTGACGCGCGCCGTATTTCAGGTCCGTTCCTTCCCGCAGCAGAAAATTGCGCGCCGTAGGTGTTACGCGGAAAAGGAACTGCCCCTTGGCTGTGTCCAAAACCCGCCGTTGCACCATGGACAGCTCGATTTCTAGGATTTGCTCGAGCTGCACCGGCCGCAGCGGATGGAACACGACCACCTTATCCAGCCGGTTCATGAATTCGGGCGAAAACTTGCGCCGCGCCGCTTCTTGAGCCGTACGGGTAACTTTGCCGTCCAGCGTGTCCGCCGGCTTGTCTACCGGCTGCACAAAGCCCATGCCGCCGCTCATCAGTTCGGTGATCTCCCCGCCTCCCAAATTGGAGGTCATAAAGATCACCACTTGCGAAAGGTCCACACGCCGGTTGTCGCCCAGGGTCAATGTGGCTTTATCCAGCATGCCCAGCAGCAACTGCCACAGCGAATTCGACGCCTTTTCGATCTAGTCGAACAGCAAGAAACTTAGCTTCAACTGCTCGGTGTGATATTTCTCCAGCTCTTCCTGCGTAATCAGGGGATGCGTCTCGCGATGCCCGAGGTAACCTGGCGGCGAGCCAATCAACTTGGCAATTTCGTGGGAGTGCTGGAATTCCGCGCAGTCCACCTTGATCACCGCGCGCTGATCGCCGAAGAGGATCTCCGCACCCGCCTCCACGATGCGAGTCTTGCCTGACCCGGTCGGCCCGAGGAACAGCAGATTCCCCACCGGACGGCCGCTCGGGCACATTCCTGCGCAAAAGACCTGATAGAGGTCCACGAGCGCGTGGATTCCCTCCTCCTGTCCGACGATCTTCTCGCGCAGAGAGTTCTCGAACTCCTGAGATTCGATGCTTCTCAGAGTCGGATCCAAAGACCGACGCTGGCTGGCGCGCATGGCTTTGTGCCTCCTGACCACTTACCGAAAATTCCGCTCCGCCATTACTGCCCGATGCGGCGCCCGATCGAACTGGTCAAGCTCTCCCTCATATCGCTTGTAATTCGAAACCTAGGAGCCAGTTTTTCCTCTTTTTCACCCAAGAATTGGTAACGTTGAATCTCGACCACCACTCCTACACGGTCCATAGCCTCAATTTTCGTCCGACGCACACGTCCCCGACAGCGAACACGAACAGGTTCGGCTAAGGTTATTTCGTGTGGCATAACAATGACCAACTCGACCGACGAACCGTTCTCGATTTCTGCTGGCAAAAAGAAGTAAACTCCCCGAGAGGCGATGTCTTCGCACTCCGCCTGAGCTTCCCAGTCTCCCAATAGGTTCGTCCAGCGGGCCCTCATCGGCAGCTTCATTCGGAAGCGTCGGTTTGCGCGACGTTCCATGACCCTCACTCCCCCCCAGTAACTGGCCAATGGGGAGGTTGGCCAAGGACTGAGCGCCGACGTTACCCGCAGGCGTTTTGAAGAGGATGGTATGGAAAGCGCAAGAAGAGTTCCTTGCCCAAAAGCAAACACGAGGAGCGCCCGGTCGGGGCCCGGCCGCTCGTGGAGTTTTGGAAGGAATATGCCAGACGCAATCTGCGGCAGGAGCCGGGCTAGCCGACTCAGGAGCCTCAGCGATAAGGGCAGGTTATCGAGAGGCCCGGCCTACCGCACATCACGTCGTACACGCGTGTTTAAAGCTCGGCCTTTGTGGATCGACTGCTCAAGGAGATCGCGGCCACGGTCAAACCGGGTGAAGAGATCCAGTTGAGCGAGGCGGGGCGGAAAGCAGTGCTCATCGTCACCGGACTTGAAGTCGGCCGGGTTCCCGAAGAAATCCCAGCGATCAGCCTTATCCCCGCTCCTGCTGAAATTGTTGGTGCTGTCGAAAATGTTCCACGGCAGTCATGCCCGGCCGAGAACGCAAACCAACATCCGCCAGATTTTCCAAAACTGGATTCAATGCCCACGTCATCACCGAGTTCAGCTAGGCCAGCCGTTGCTTGTCCGTAATGGCTTTCCAAAGTCTTCAAATATTCCTGAGCCCCGCGAATAGAAACGTCCTCGCGTTGGCGCTGCTGCTCATCACGTCTCTGACAGGCTCCCCGGGCCGTTCTCTTTTGAAGTAAAATCACCATCACGCTCGATCAAGCCCGCGACAGATTCACCCTTCGTCCCCATGCATGTACACGCAACGATTCACGACACTGAGGCTCTTTGAAGGGGATTGTCCTTTCTTGCCCTTCTGGCCACTAGTATGCCGACTCATCGCAAGCATAACTTCTCTGTTATGACCCTCGGCACTAAGGTTTGGTGAACTGCCAGACTGCATCGCTGGGCGGCGTGACCAGCCAACGGATGGGCCCAATATCGATTTCGCTCCCGCGCGCCAGTTCCGCGCGATCGTAAGTCTAAACCAAGAACAGGAGGTGCCTCGCGATGAAGCACACACGCTTCGCTATTCCGTTGCTCGTTTTGGCGGTAATGGCCCTGTTTGCCTTTTCCTCCGCGGAAGACAACGGCGGCTCGTACGAAACTCTACCCATAATCCACGTCCCAGGAGACCTCGCCGGTGGCTTCGATATTAGTCCGTTATAGGGTCCGGAAGGAGAGTTTTGTTCTCGTAGTGGGTGTCGTTGTTAGGCGGCTTTCAAGCCGACGGCGTCGACGAGATCATCCAAGGCCTGAATGACGGCAGTGTATCGGCGATCGATGGCAGTGATTTTTTCTTTGGGAATGCGCTG
>QHYS01000026.1 GCA_003223325.1 Acidobacteriota bacterium | reverse complement strand
CGGGCGTGGAGTAGGTCACACTTCCGGGCGTAGCCTCGTTGCTGGCCCCGGGGTTGCCGCCAGGGAATGACCAGGAATATGCAGTGACCGTTCCATCTGGGTCCGTGCCCGACCCTGAGAAAAATACGGACTGCCCGGCGAAGATGGTTACATCACCCGAGGGGCTGTTGATCGAACCCGTGGGCGGTACGTCCGCCGGGGCAAGGGACCCCAGCGTCTGGACTAAATCCAACCTGCCGTTGCCCATATTAGGGCCCACAGGCACTGCATGAGCCACCGCTTCAGCGGCTTCGGACTCATTCATATTCGCTTGTTGGTTCAACAGCAGGGAGGAGCCCCCGGAAACAAACGGCGCGCTGAACGAAGTTCCCCATCCTGCGGCGTACGTGCTAAAGGGATAGGTTGTGACGATGGCTTCGCCGGGAGCAGCGACCCACACAATGGCATTGCCATAGTTGGAAAACGAAGACTGCGTATCTTCGTTTACCCCGGGCATGGATCCAGTGGACGCGACTCCCATCACCACCTTTTGCCACTCGGCGGGGTAAACTTCGAGGGGCGGAGCTGATTGGCCCTCGTTCCCGGCCGACGCCACGCAAATGACGTTGTTCTGGTTGGCATAGTTCAGCGCCTTCCTGAGTTCCCGCGACCTCCTCTGGGTGTCAAAGCTCATATTGATGACGTTGGCGCTATTTTGCACAGCGTAATAAATCGCCCGCAGAATGTCGGAGAGAAAACCCGTACCGTCCGATTTGAAGGTTTTCAAGGGCAAGAGTTGCGCCGTCGGAGCGACAAGGTGGATCACACCCATCACCATCGTACCGTGGCCGAACGCTGCGTATTGCGGATTGCCGTCGAGAATGGCAACCGACGATTGGTCCAGTATGGCGACGCTCGATTGATTGACCTGCATCGCCGAAGGGCAAGTTGTGGAATCGCAGGGATTGGGCTGAGGGAAGCCCGGGGCCAAATCGGTCATTTCCGAACCGCCCGGCTGGTTGCGCGTAAAGTCGTATCCTGTACTCCCGTCGGGATTTAGCACTAGTACACTCTGCAGCGCGGGATGAGCGGGATCCACTCCTGTGTCAATATCCGCCACAATTCCACTGCCGGTGACTTCAAACTGGCTTTGCGCGTCTGAGACGCGGACTATTTGTGCGGCGGGTTGGTTCGCATAGCTATTCCACACGGTTCCGCCGGAATCGGGATAGGACACAAGGGTTCTGTCCGACATCAGATCTGTAGGGAAGAAGGGCGAGGGGACCACATTCAGTGCCCCAACCGGAAATAAGTTGAGCAACCGATCCACTTCGGCATCGACAATTCCCAGCGGATTGCTTGGGAGATCCAGCAGGCCATCTAAGTCTAGCGGACTGGTGATCAGGAAGAGTTGCCCCAAAGGATCGCCCAGCCCATTCACCACGGTGCAGATTGGGGGCAATAGGGGAGGATTGCACGCCGTTTGAAGCGTCTGGAGATCGAGTGTCGTGCGGACGATGAACCGGTTGTCCGCAGAGGCCCGAGCGGGCCAAAGTCCGCAGACTAACGCGAGCACGCAGACAGCTTTCAACCTCATGACTTACCCTCTCTTCTTCTCGGAGCTGCCCGGTCTTTCTGAGTCTTGGCGCCTGAGGGATCAGCGATTCTTAAGGAGCTGGCGAGTTGTGGGCTGCCAGGATGGAGCACCGGTTAGTGACAGCTGCAGAAAGCCAACCCCCACTGCCGAGCAAAACGCGCCTTGTCTCGAACCAACGCATTAGTTAGCAGCACTTTAGGGTGGATTTGCGCAGATTTACCCACACTTCTCCCCAAAAGACCCCCATGCAGTACCCTGACACTGGGTCATAAGGCCTTGGAGACTTGGCAGTCAATCCAGGAAAACCCCAATTCGCCGATCCAGGAAAGCCCGCAGTTCGCTGGGGCAACAAGGTACTAGCCACGTGAGTGTCACCTCCAACTGCCTGTTTCAAAAATGGGGACGGCGGGATCGATGGGAGTTCGGCAGGCCGTGCTTCAACGGTTTGTAGTCGGTCTGGAACTCCGCGGCAGGGCGGAGCCGTGGGCAAGGCCCTACTACCTACGAAGGGTAAGATAAGAGGCTAGGTCTTTGGACAATCTGCCAAGTGAGCGATGCATGTCGTTTACGCTCTCATCTTTTTTCCCAATCCTTGAGAGGCTTCCTCATTAATGCGGATCGCGTCGCATTCCGGGCATTTCCACAGGCGAAAGCTTTTTCTTTCGGGCAGAACTGCAGCAAGATACATGAGGCGCTCATCTTTGTGACAACTCACGCGAGGCATCGGTTCGTGCTCGATAGGTTTCCCGTCTTCTGTTTCGATGAAATACCCGCGCGAGCTGTCGTAGCGAATCAGACAACCGGGCTCCCGGCAGGCAAACAGGAGGTCCTCCACAATTTTGATAGGGACTCTTGGAACCATCTCCTTGTGATGCTGATAACAAAGTACGTGAAGGTCGTTGCTCCTCACAGTTCCCAACCCTTTCTTGTGACTTGGACGGGCGCTTCCGCCGCCTACCTTAGGAAGGGCAAAGAAACAGTCAAAAAATATATGGATCCGAAATTTCCGTTTTGACCGTACCCCTTGGCCCCCCTGACCGCTGTCTCAACCAAATGTCGCCCTGCCGCTCAGTTTTCTGCACCGAAGAGGGGCAAAACCCAGATCAAGTGAAATAGAAACTTGTTGTATCTGTTGTATCAGGCTCGATTCGCTCGCTTCGTGCATGCTGGTATAATCTGTGGGCACCCGGCTGCGGCGTTTTCCATCTGATCTCGCTAGTGCCGACGATCAGCGACGATCAAAGGGCCTTGACACGGGCGATTGATTTCTGCTAACGGTCTGTAAATTGACGGGGGTTTCGGCGATGAAACGCGGAATTGGTGGTTTGTGGGCGGTTGTCGGTTTACTGATGGCGGGCACGTTCCTCTCGGCGCATCATTCGGTGCAGGCGGAGTTCGACCTCAATAAGCCGCTCACGATGACGGGAGTCGTCACGAAGGTAGAATGGATTAATCCCCATTCCTACCTGTATCTGGACGTAAAAGACGATAGCGGCAACACGAAGCATTGGGCCTTCGAAATGGCGGGCCCGGGAGCCCTTCGGAGGGCGGGGCTGAGCCGGGCGGACCGTGGAGGTCTGAAGGCCGGCGACACGATCACCGTGAATGCAGTGGCCGCCAAGGATGGCACCGATTCTGGGCTCATCAAGGATGTGACACTCCCCGATGGCCGCAAGTTCACGATCTGGACGTCAGACCCGAACGCCAAATAGACGAGGTTGGAGGTAAGCATGAAGCAATCATGCCCTGGCTGTGTCCTCCTAAGCGTGGTCTTGTGCATGATCTCTGTGCCCGCGATGGCCCAGGGAAACCAGAGCACTCCGCGAACCGCTGACGGGCATCCCGATCTGAATGGCCTCTGGATTGGTCAGCGGGCCCCATTCGTCCAGAGCGACGACCCGCTCGCCCAAAATCTCGCCTCCCGAGATGGCACGCTGCTAAATTTCGAGCGCGACAACGCGATCATCCGCAGATCCGATCCCAATAAGCCCCTGTACAAGCCGGAATTGTGGGAAAAGGTGCAAAAGCTGGATCAGAATGGAAACACCCAAGACCCGTCGTTCGGTTGCATGCCGGCCGGCGTCCCGCGCATGGGCCCGCCTGCCAAGATCGTTCAAACGCCTAAGGAGATGGTTTTCCTTTACGTTAGTCCCGCGGCTGAGGGCTGGGGAGATGCGTACCGGGTGATTCCGACCGATGGCCGCTCCCATACGCCGCTCGACGATTTGGATGGCACATGGAAAGGTGAGTCGATCGGCCACTGGGAGGATGATACCTTGGTCATCGACACGATTGGTTTCAACGACACCAGTTGGCTCGACATCACCGGCTATTTCCACAGCGAGAATATGCATGTGGTCGAGCGAATGCACCGAGACGGCGATACGCTCACCTGGCAGGCCACCGTCGAGGATCCTGACGTGTTGATCAAGACTTGGACCATGAACACTCGTACGTTAAAGCTCAATCCCGATCCCAAAGCGTGGCTGACCGAGACGCTGCCGTGTGTGGAAAGAGACTTGTCGCACCTGGTAACCAAGGAACATCACTAGAAATCAATCGCTGGGAAGAATTGCTCAAGCCAGTCATGGTCCGCTGCCTCTTTTGCTACACCTTGATTGCGGGAGCGCTGGCGCTGGCCGCTCCGTGTGCGCGGGCTCAAGACGCTCAATCCGTCATAAAGACGGCCGAGTACGCGCTTGGGATGATCCGCGGGCCCCAGCGCGTGGACGCCATCAACACACTCGAGTATTGGGGCACCGGATCCACCTACGCGTTCGGCCAATCCTATCGTCCGGACTCGGCTTGGCCCGAATTCAAAGTGACTTATCACGCCAGCTTGAGTTACGCCGTTCCGGCTATGCGTGTGGACGTGACGCGCTCGAATCCGGACGGCCTGATACAAGGCGGCGGCGGGCTGCCGCTCGCGGCGCCTCAGCGGCAGATCCAGGTAGTGAGCGGTAAGTTTGCTTGGAACGAGTCCGTGCCCGGAGCCGGTTTCACTCCCGGCAGCACAGCGACTCCAACTCCAGGTGCGGTCAATGACCGGCTGCTGCAGCTCTGGACCCTTCCCTTCGGAGTTCTCAAGATGGCGGTAAAGGCCGGCTTGGCTGCGAAAGCCAGTACGGAAGGCGGAGCCACTGTCATCACGTTTCCTCTGTCAGGGGCGCTCGAAGGGATCGCCATGAAGGTGACCCTCAACGCCAAAAACCAACCGGAACGCGTGGAGACCCGCACGAGTGACCCCGTGCTCGGCGACTTGCTCACGGAAACCACATATTCGGATTACAGGGACCTCGGCGAGATCGCTACCGACGTCCAATTTCCGTCACACATTGTTCAGAAACAGGGTAGCTTTCCGGTCCTGGACCTGACGATCACCAAAGCCGATCCCAATAACCCTTACATCGTCTTCCCCGTACCTGACAATGTCGAAAAAGCTCCACTGGCCCCACTGAAGGTTGAAACGCAGAAAGTGTCCGACGGCGTATGGTACCTGACCGGCGGTACGCATCACAGCGTGGCTGTGGAGTTCAAGAATTATGTCGCGCTCGTGGAATGCCCTTTGAATGACGAACGCGCCATGGCTGTCATCGAGTCCGTCAAGAAAATCATCCACAACAAGCCGATCCGATACGTCGTGAATTCGCATCACCATTTCGATCATTTGGGTGGTCTGCGGGCATGCGTTGCCGAAGGAGCCACTATCCTAACCGCGGCTGAAAACAAACCGTATTATCAAAAAGTCTGGGCCATGCCCCACACACTGAAGCCGGATCGCTTGGCCCAGGCGCCGAAGAAGCCTGTCATTGAGGCTGTAACTGAGAAACGCGTACTCACGGATGGCACGCAGACTCTGGAGCTCTATCACCTCCAGGGAACTAACCATGCTGATACCATGCTCATTGGCTACCTGCCGAAAGCGAAAGTGCTCATCGAGGCCGATGTATACAACCCCGCACCTCCCAATGCCCCGGCTGGTCCGCTGGTGAAGGAAAACGTGAATCTCTACGAAAACATCAAGCGCCTCAATCTCGACGTCCAGCAGATTACCCCGCTTCACGGACGTCTGGTGACAATCGAAGATCTACAGAAGGTCATCGCACGGAACTAATCGTGAATTTCAACCGCTATTGCCGTGCGCGCCGCGGTAATGGTGGTTCGGCAGTTCTGCCGCACACACCCGTGTGCATGACAGTTAATCTTGACGCCCTGTAAGGGTAGGCATATGTTTTGTCATATCGATCAAAAAGCCTAAGACAGGAGCAGGCCTTCATGAAAAGCTTCAGGTTCGTGTCCGTTGCAGTCGGATCGCTCGTAATGCTTACGGCAACGGCTGACAAGGCGCTTGCGCAGTCGACGGTTGGACTGCGGCTGTTCGAGACAAAATGCGCAAGCTGCCATCAAAGCTCGCAGAACAAGAAGGCGCCAGACGCTTCGCGGTTGCGGAAGATGACACCGGAGGCGGTGTATGCAGTATTTTCCAAGGCGTCTCATGCGCAGATTCAAGGCTTGTCGGACGACGATAGGAAAATGCTGGCAGCATATTTGGGAGGGCGCAAACTTGGGATTACTGAGATTGCGGATGCGAAGAATATGCCGAACCAGTGTACGAGCGATCCGCCGATGGGCGACATCACAGCCGGCCCGATGTGGAACGGCTGGGGAGTCGACCCTACGAACAACGCCCGTTTTCAGCCCGCGAGTGCGGCGGGCCTGAGTGCAGCGCAAGTTCCCAGCTTGAAGGTGAAATGGGCATTCGGCTTGCCTTTGGCGGAAGAGGCGCATAGCCAGCCCACCATCGCGGGTGGGCGCGTTTTCCTAGGTTCGGATGCCGGCACGGTTTATTCGCTCGATGCGGGAAACGGCTGTGTCTATTGGTCATTTCAGGCTGACGGGGCCATGCGCGTCGCGCCCAGCATCGCGCCAGTGACCGGTGCGGGCTCGACCAAGTATGCTTTGTACTTCGGAGACCAGAAAGCCAACATGTATAGCATCGATGCCGACACCGGGAAGCTGCTCTGGAAAGTGAGGGTTGATGAGCACCCCGTCGCGCAGATCACCGGAGCCCCTACGCTCTATGAAGGGCGGCTATACGTGCCGATGGCATCGGCCGAGGAGCGCACCGGAGGATTGAGCATGACCTATCCTTGCTGCACGTTTCGTGGCAGCGTGACGGCGCTCGATGCCAAGACCGGCAAACAAGCGTGGAAAACGTACATCATTCCCGATCCGCCGAAGCCGACGAAAAAGAGCGCCAAGGGCGTGCAGCACTACGCTCCGGCGGGCGGCGCAGTTTGGGCTGCGCCCACAATCGACACGCGGCACCGTGCGCTTTACATCGGTACGGGCGACGCCTACACCGATCCCGCAGGCAAGACGACCGACGCCGTCATGGCGCTGGATATGGACACAGGCAAGGTGCTGTGGTCGGTACAAGACACGGAGGACGATGCTTGGCTCTCCGGATGTGGAGGCGGCGGTACCGACAATCCGGATGGAATTTCGGAGAACTGCCCGAAGCCGCTGGGGCCGGATTACGATTTCGGGTCGTCGATGATCTTGCGGACGCTGCCGGATGGGCACCGGGTTCTGGTGGCGGCGCAAAAGAGCGGCATGGTTTGGGCGCACGACCCGGACCAGAACGGAAAGCTGCTGTGGAAGGTCCAGCTCGTCGATAAGCTGGCGCTGGGAATGATTACGTTTGGCGGCGCCGCAGACGATCAGAATGCCTACTTCGGATTGCGCAGCGGCGGAATCGCGGCCGTCTCACTGAGGACGGGGGAAAAGAAGTGGTTTACGCGACTGCCGGGCCAAGTTCCCAGGGGGCCGGAGCAGGGGCAAACAGCGGCACTGACAGTCATCCCAGGGGTGGTGTTCTCGGGCGGTTGGGACGGCATTCTCCGCGGATTTTCGACTGAGGACGGGCACCAGATCTGGGAGGTCAATACGGCCCATGACTACAAGACGGTGAACGGCGTGAAGGCCAATGGCGGATCGATGGCTTCGGCGGGTCCGACGGTCGGGGGCGGAACGCTCTTCGTTGGATCAGGGTACCTGTTCGGCGCCGGCGGCAAGCCGGGCAACGTGCTGCTTGCCTTTACAGCGCCGTAGACGGATATCTGCGTCAATTCTGGGCCTAGTGTCCCCGCTGTTTCGCAGGTATTGGCGCGGTCGGGTCGCCCAAGGACTTAGCGCGCCGCCTAACATTGGCAAGGCCGCGGTGGCAAATCCAATTTGCGAGGGTAAAAGATGAATCCCAGGCTGGTAACGTTCTCCGCCCAGGTCGTCATGCTTCTTGTGGTGTGCGCCTCGTTGCTAGCGCACCACGGGAACGCCGCCTACGACGAGGAGCATCCGATTACGATTAAAGGGAAGGTGACGGAATTCGTATGGTCCAATCCTCATTGCCAGATCTATCTCGATGTGAAAGATCAGAAAGAGAACGTCGTGAGTTGGTCTGTCGAATCGCAGAGCCCGGGCATCCTTCGAAGGAATGGCTGGACTCGGGATTCCATCAAACCCGCAGATCACATTGCTGTGACCCTGGTTCCCGCCAAGAGCGGAGCCCCGGTCGGATTTTCCGGAGAGAAAACGGGGAAAATCGTCTTTGACGACGGCCATGTCCTGAAAATGGATTTGAGGTGAAGAATGCCGAGGCGGCGCATTTCATTGACAAGCGCTTCTGTGACAATGGGATCAGTAGTGCTGGCGTTCGCATTCGCCATTTCCGCACGAGCCGGCGGGCAAGAAAAGGCCGCAAAGGAGAGCGCTGCGCCTGCCCCCAAGCGTGACAGCTCCGGCGTCTGGCTATACCAGGGCAGCGGCGGTCAGGAAAGTACCGCCCCGGAGAAGGATATGCCTCCGATGACGGCCTGGGCGAAGGCGAGATTCGATACCGAGCGGCCCGGATACGGAACGAGAGCGGTACCTGACGGCAATGACGCCATTTTGCAATGCGACCCTGCGGGTTTCCCGCGCATTATGTTTTTTCCCACGCCCTTTGAGTTTGTTCAAGGTTCCGACCGGATTATTCAGTTCTTCGAGCGTGAACACGCGTGGCGCCCGATCTGGACCGATGGCCGATCCCTTCCCAAAGATCCAGATCCGACCTGGTATGGATACGCAATTGGTCATTGGGAGGGAGACTACACACTGGTTGTTGAATCTTCCGGCTTCAATGATAAGACGTGGCTCGGCGCAACGGGCTATCCGCATAGCGAGGAGATGCGCGTTACCGAGCGGTACCAGCGCGTGGACCGCAATACCATCCTATATAACATCAGGGTGGACGATCCCAAAGCTTATACGAAGCCGGTCATTGGGCCCGAAAGGATCATGAAACTCCGACCGGGTGTGGAGATCGGAGAGCTTCCCTGCGTGTGGTCGGAAGAGAACTCCTTTACCAAGAGGATCAGGGAACCCGCTGTGGGCAAGCCTAATCGATAGCAGCGAGCCGGCAACGTCTCGCGATTTTGGTTGATAATAGCGGCCCATAGAGACGCCAATGAAATTCGCGCGAACGATTCTCCGTCGGCGGCTTGCATTTCTCTTCTCGTCGTTGCTCTTCCTCGGTTTTGCCTCCGCTCTGCTCGCTTACCAGCGCCGCAGAATTGACCGATATGAGAAGGAAGACGAGGAGAGCATGCCCATCGGGGCCAAACACAGAGTCGAGTGGACCTTCGCTCGTTTCCACTACAACATGCCTTACGGCAGCTTTCGTGGCTTTCAGCGCTGGGCCGCCGACTACCCCAAATCGGATCGTCAGCTCGTGGAGGGCGTCATTCGCTTGACACGCATCAACACTCACGTGGCCGAGCAAGTGGTCGACGCCGCTAGCGACGATATTTATAACTGGCCGTGGATTTTTGTGGAAGATCCCGGCGCCTGGGTCCTTTCGGAGGCCGAAGCCGTTCGCATCCGCACTTATCTTTTGCGCGGCGGCTTCATGTTTTTCGACGATACCCACGGAGACTACGAATGGGGCAATATGATGGCCGGCGTGCGTATGATTTTTCCCGATCGCCAGGTCGAGGATCTAAAAGACGGCGACGAAATATTTCACACCGTCTACGATTTGGACGATCGCTTCCAAATTCCCGGAACGCGTTTCATCTGGGGCTATCGCCGGCCTTATCTGGCGGATATGAAAGTACCGAAATGGCGCGCCATCCGCGACGATAAAGGCCGTATCATGATCGCCATCTGCCACAATAGCGACGTCGGCGATGCCTGGGAATGGGCGGACAGCCCCAATTACCCAGAGTCGGCCACCTCCATGGCCTACCGCATCGCCATCAACTACATCGTCTATGGAATGACCCACTGAGCCGGCCGTAGGCTGTTATTTCAGGCGGGTGCTGCCCATTAGGAATTGGTCTACACCGGCGGCGGCCTTGCGTCCTTCGGAAATTGCCCAGACGACCAGCGATTGCCCCCGGCGCATATCGCCAGCAGCAAAGATCCCCGGCACTGAACTCATATAGTTCGCGTCGGTGGCGATATTGCTGCGCGCGTCGAGATTGACGCCGAATTGTTCGACCATGCCTTGCTTTACGGGCCCCAGGAAACCGAGCGCCAGCAGCACCAGGTCTGCTTCAAGAACAAATTCAGTTCCCGGAATCGCCTCGAACTTCGGAGGCGACCCTACGCGGATGGCGTGAAGCTGCTTGACGTTTCCATTTTCGTCGCCTGTGAAGTGCGTCGTACCGATGGACCAATCCCGCAGGCCGCCTTCTTCATGCGAGCTCTCCGAGCGCAATTGCAGCGGCCAAAGCGGCCAGGGCGTGCTCGGCGCACGCGCCTCCGGCGGCATGGGCATGATTTCGAACTGATGCACGGATCGGGCCTTGTGGCGGTGGGTGGTGCCCAGGCAATCCGCGCCTGTATCTCCGCCGCCAATAATCACAACGCGTTTTCCGGTGGCCAGGATCTGGTTGGGCACTTCATCGCCAGCGTTTCGTTTATTCTGCTGAGGCAGGAATTCCATCGCGAAATGAATTCCCTTCAGCTCGCGGCCCGAAACATTCAAATCGCGGGGGGCCTCGGCGCCACCGCATAACAGAATGGCGTCAAACTCTTTGCGCAAATTCTCCGCCGGGACGTTAACGCCGATGTGCGCGCGTGTCTGGAAGCGCACGCCTTCCGCCGTCATTTGTTCGAGGCGCCGGTCCAGGACGTGCTTTTCCATCTTGAAATCCGGAATGCCGTAGCGCATCAAACCGCCAAGACGGTCATTTTTTTCAAAGACGGTGACCAGGTGTCCGGCGCGATTGAGTTGCTGGGCGCCGGCCAGCCCCGAGGGGCCGGAGCCGACTACGGCGACTCGCTTGCCTGTACGCGTCTCCGGCGGTTCCGGCTGAATCCAGCCCTCCAGCCAGGCGCGCTCGACAATACTCTTTTCAATGACTTTGATCGTGACCGGCGGCTCGTTGATTCCCAGCACGCACGCGGCCTCGCAGGGAGCGGGACAGATGCGCCCCGTAAATTCGGGAAAATTATTGGTCGAATGCAGAACGCGGATGGCTTCCTTCCAATGATCGCGATAGACGAGGTCATTCCAGTCGGGAATGATATTATTGACGGGGCATCCCGTGTGGCAGAAGGGAATGCCGCAATCCATACAGCGCGACGCCTGCGTGCGGACTTTTTCTTCGGGAAACTGGTAGTAGACCTCGAAGTAGTCGTTGATGCGCTCTTCAACGGGGCGGCGTACCGGCATTTCCCGCGTGAATTCTTTGAACCCGGTCACTTTACCCACGAGTTTTACCCACGAACCTCGCGCCCACGCCCATGTGTTCCGGCCTGCGCCATCAGCACACCGGCGGGGACCCGTGGAACGCCCAGGACGCGCTTATACTCGTGCGGGAACACCTTGACGAACTTCGGAAGGGTGGCCTCCCAACCCTGTAGAATCCATTTGGCCTGAGGACTATCGGTAAATTCGCCATGCCTGCTGATCAAGCGGTGCAGCAGTGAAATGTCTGCGGAATCGATGACCGGTTCGAGATCAACTTCCGCGCGATTGCAGTAAGTCAAGCCGAAGTCGCCGACTTGATCGAGCACATAGGCTATACCTCCGGTCATCCCGGCTGCAAAATTGCGGCCCGCGCGGCCGAGCACGATCACGAGGCCGTTGGTCATATACTCACAGCCGTGGTCGCCTACACCTTCGACGACGGCGGTCGCGCCGGAATTGCGTACAGCAAAACGTTCGCCGGCCATGCCATTGAAGTAGGCTTCGCCGCTCGTTGCGCCGTAGAGGCACACATTACCGATCAAGATATTTTCTTCGGGCACGAACGCAGAATGCCTTGGCGGGTAAATGATCAGCGTACCGCCGGAGAGCCCTTTGCCGACGTAATCATTGGCATCGCCTTCCAGCGTCAGCCTGACACCTTTTGCGAGGAAAGCGCCGAAGCTTTGGCCCGCACAACCCGTCAACTGAATTCGAATCGTATCTTCCGGCAAGCCCGCGGAGCCATAGCGGCGCGCAATTTCGCCGCTGAGCATGGCGCCAACGGTACGATGGACATTCCTTATCGGCAGGCTCACCGAAACTGGAATCTGTTTCTCGAGGGCGTTCTGGCACTGCTTGATCAGGTGCCGGTCGAGCGCCGCTTCCAAACCGTGATCTTGCGGCTGAAGTTGACGCCGCCCCACGTGGTGCGGCACGGGCGGATTGTAGAGAATCGATGACAGATCGATCCCCTTGGCTTTCCAGTGCTGCACATCAGTCCGCTGCAGCAGGCAATCGACGCGCCCGACCATGTCCTCTAGCTTGCGGAAGCCCAATTCCGCCATGATCCTGCGCAAATCCTCCGCCACAAAAAAGAAAAAGTTAATGACGTGCTCCGGCTGACCCTGGAATTTCTTGCGCAATTCGGGATCCTGGGTGGCCACTCCCACCGGGCAGGTGTTCAGATGGCATTTGCGCATCATGATGCAGCCCATGGAAATCAGAGGGGCCGTGGAAAATCCGAACTCTTCCGCGCCGAGCATTGCGGCAATGGCCACGTCGCGGCCCGTTTGCAGCTTGCCGTCCACCTGCACGCGCACACGGCTGCGCAGGTCATTCATCACCAGGACCTGTTGCGTTTCGGAAAGTCCCAGTTCCCAGGGGATGCCCGCGTGACGTATGGAGCTGATCGGCGAGGCGCCGGTCCCGCCGTCGTAGCCGCTGATCAGAATGACGTCGGCATGAGCCTTGGCCACTCCCGCGGCCACGGTTCCCACACCCACTTCGGCCACGAGTTTCACCGAAATGCGCGCCCGCGGGTTAACGTTCTTCAGGTCGTAGATAAGCTGTGCCAAGTCTTCGATGGAATAAATGTCGTGGTGCGGGGGAGGGGAAATCAAGCCCACGCCCGGTATGGAATGCCGCACGCGCGCAATAAATTCGTCGACTTTGTGACCCGGCAGCTGGCCGCCCTCTCCGGGCTTCGCGCCCTGCGCGATCTTGATCTGCAGATCGTCCGCGTTAATCAGATAGTTCGTAGTGACGCCAAAACGCGCCGAGGCCACCTGCTTGATGGCGCTGCGGCGCAGATCGCCATTGGCATCGGGTTTGAAGCGGGCCTCGTCTTCGCCGCCCTCGCCCGTATTTGACTTGCCACCGATGCGATTCATGGCGATCGCCAAGGTCTCGTGGGCTTCCTTGCTGATTGAACCGAAGGACATCGCTCCCGTGGCGAAACGCTTGACGATTTCAGCCGCGGGCTCCACTTCCTCGAGCGGCACCGGTTTGCCGGCCGGCTTGAAATCAAACATGCCGCGCAGCATTTGCAAGTCGCGGTTCTGCTGGTTGATGACGCCGGCAAATTCCTGGAAGGTCTCGAATTCCGACTGCCTCACCGCGTGCTGCAATTTGCTGACGGTGATCGGATTCAGCAGGTGGCGCTCGCCTCGGACGCGATACTGATATTCGCCACCGACGCGCAGTTCCGTATCGGATTCGCTGGGCGGCTGGAGCGCGAACTGGTGTTTCACCAGCGCTTCGCGTGCCAGCACTTCCATGGTCACGCCTTCAATGCGCGAGGCCGTGCCGGTGAAGTAGCGCTCGACCAGAGATTTCTGCAGGCCGATGGTCTCGAAGATTTGCGCGCCCTGATAACTTTGCAGCGTGGAAATTCCCATCTTCGAGAAGGTCTTCAGCAGGCCCTTGTCGATCGACTTCATGTAATTCTTGAAAACTTTGTCCCATGTGAAATCGGCCGGAAAAGCGCCATCGCGGTGAAGATCTTCCAGCGTTTCAATGGCCAGATACGGATTCACTGCGCTTGCGCCATAGCCGAGCAGCAGCGCAAAGTGCATCACCTCGTGCGGCTCGCCCGATTCGACAATCAGCGCCACTTGATTGCGCGTCTTCTCCCGAATCAAATGATTGTGGACGGCGGAGAGCGCCAGCAGACTGGGTATAGGCGCATGGTTTTCGTCCACGCCACGATCCGACAAGATCAATAGCGTGTAACCCGATTTTATGGCCAGCGAAGCCGACCGGCAGAGCGTGTCGATCGCTTGCTCGAGCTGTTTTTCGCCGCCCTCAACTCGAAAGAGCATGGGCAGAGTCGTGGCCAGAAAATCACCCCAACTCACACGCCGCAGTTTCTCGAGCCGCCAGTTGGAAATGATGGGATGCCGGAGCTTGAGCGTGTGGCAATTCCTCGGCGCCTCGTCGAGGATGTTTCCCTCCGAACCGATATACGTATTGAGCGACATCACCAAACCTTCACGGATCGGATCGATCGCTGGATTGGTGACCTGCGCAAAAGTCTGCTTGAAGTAGCTGAACAGCAATTGCGGCTGATCGGAGAGGCACGCCAGGGGCGTGTCGATGCCCATCGAGCCGACGGGCTCTTCGGCCTGCAAGGCTGAGGGCAAGAGCACGGTCTTCAGGTCTTCGTCCGTGTAGCCGAAGGCGCGCTGCCGCATCAGGATGGTTTCGTGATCGGTGGGCTGAACGCGCTTCGGGCTCGGCAGATCGTCCAGCGTGATCTGATTTTCCTTCAGCCACTGCCGGTAAGGCCGACGCGCAGCCAACTCCTTCTTCACTTCCTCGTCAGAAATCAAGCGCTTCTGCTCGGTATCGACCAGCAGCATGCGGCCCGGCGCGAGCCTCCCCTTCATGCTTACTTCTTCCGGCTTCACCGGAAGCACACCCGCTTCCGAGGCCATGATCACCAGTCCGCCGTCGGTCACCAGATAACGGCCGGGACGCAGGCCGTTGCGGTCGAGCTTGGCGCCGATCACGCGTCCGTCGGTAAACGCCACGTCCGCCGGCCCATCCCACGGCTCCATCAACGAAGCGTGGTATTCGTAGAAGGCCTTGACGTCCTCGGGCATGGTCGAATCGTGCTCCCATGCTTCGGGTATGAGCATGGCCATCACGTGCGGCAAGCTTCGGCCCGCGAGCGTTAGCAGTTCCACCGCGTTATCGATCATAGCCGAATCGCTGCCACCAGGCGTGATGATGGGAAAGAGCTTCTTGATGTCGTTGCCAAATAGCGGCGAGGCGAGCACGGATTGCCGCGCGTGCATCCAGTTGATGTTGCCGCGCAGGGTGTTGATCTCGCCGTTGTGGCAGATGTACCGATACGGGTGCGCGAGCTGCCAGCTCGGGAACGTATTTGTCGAGAAACGCTGGTGCACCAGGCACAAGGCGCTGGTTACTTGCGCATCCAGCAGTTCCTTATAGAAGTCGGTAATTTGCGGCGCCAGCAGCAGGCCTTTGTAAATAATGGTTCGCGAGGAGAGCGACGGAAGATAGAAGAATCCCTTCTCTCTGAGATCTGAATCCGCCACTACGGATTCCGCCCGCTTGCGAACCACGTAGAGCTTGCGCTCGAGCGCATCCTGATCCATTTCCGGGCCGCGCTTGATAAAAATCTGTTCGATATAGGGCTGCGTCGAGCGAGCCAGCCGGCCAATCGCGTTTCCGTTGAGTGGCGTGTCGCGCCAGCCGAGCACGGTCAGGCCTTCCTCGCCAGCAATACGTTCCAGTATGCCTTCGCAAAGGATCCGCTCATGCGGGTCGACCGGCAAAAAAGCCATGCCCACGCCATATTCGCCCGGCTCCGGCAGTTGAAAACCTAGCCGGGAGCATTCGTTTTGTAAAAAGGCGTGCGGAATCTGGATCAGAATCCCCGCGCCGTCCCCGGTCTGCGGATCGCAGCCGCACGCTCCCCGGTGCGTCAGGTTGATCAGGATCTGAACGCCCTTGAGGACAATGTCGTGGGACTTGTGGCCGGAAATATCCGCCACAAAGCCGATACCGCACGCATCGTGCTCAAAGTTCGGGTCATAGAGGCCCTGCGCAGGGGGCAACCCCGCGGATGAGGAGTATCTGCCCATTTTATTGTTCATCTTCAATACCATGGCAAATCTGCCTTGTAAAGCGACTCCAGCATAGCTGCTAGACCTGAGTGGTAAGCGCTACGCGGAGGTTGCGAGCGGTGTAAGTCGGAGGGCGGTTTCCACGGTACAACTCATTGCTATTAGATACCTTGCCGTATCAAATTTGTACAATTCAGAATTTCGATTGGCTCAATCAATTTTCCTGGGGTTGGCTCCCCCCTGGCCGGCAAGTCCAGCTTTTTGAGGCGATTACTTTAGGTAGCGCCGATGCAGCCCCCCCAGCGCCATCGGTCCTTTGCGAATGCTCACCGCCACGTTGCCGGCCGAGCTAGGGGTCGACCTGATGACAGACGAGGCGTTTAGTTTGGGCTACCAGGGGTCCCCACTTTCACCTGAAAAACGGCTGAATTGCGGCTAATCCTAGCAGCACGAGCCAAGCCTCGATCGAGCAACGTGATCGCCGGGAATGAGGTGTATATTGCCAATGGGGAGGAACACGTTATGAACAAATCAATCTCAGCCATTTTATTCGGCTTGATCCTGACTGCCTCGGTGGCCGCACAAAATCAGCAGCCGGCGCCGCCTTCGTCTACCACATTCCTCAAAAACCTCTATAGGGGCAACCGTGGTGAAATTTCACGTTCCGCGGCGAAATTTCCAGAGGAGTTCTACGGGATGCGCCCCGGGCCGCAAACGGAAGTCAGGACCTTCGGCCAGCTTGTCGGACATCTTGCCGACTTCAACTACTTGTGGTGCTCGGAAGCAAAAGGCGAGAAAAACCCGATGGAAGGAAAAGCTCTCGAGAAATTGACATCCAAGGCCGATCTGACCAAGGCCCTTGGCGACGCCTTTGCCTATTGTGATTCCCTCTATAGCTCGCTGACCGACGCCTCAGGCCAAGAAGTCATTGAAATTACGCAGGAAGATGGACGGAAGCGGCGAATTAACCGGCTGAGTTTGCTGCTCTTGAATTACGGACACAACGAACACCACTACGGCAATATCATCACTTACATGCGAATGAAGAGCATTGTGCCAGCGTCTTCAGAAGCTCCGCAGCAATAAATTCCTAATCTTCCATCTAAAGGAACCGTCTTCTACCGTATTGCCTGCTCGAGGCTGATGGCTGCCTTTTCGATAACTGCAGCCTCGTTTTCGAGGACTTTGGAAACCGTGCTGATCGATTGCTCCACCGTGCTCCACTGTTTTTGCTCGATGGCTTCCCGCACTGCCGGCACGGTCTTTACTCCGTAGCCTGTATAAAAACCCGGAGCGTAGAGTTGGTGCTTGAACCAGGGCCGCCCGGGCAGTCCGTTCGCATCCGTAAGAGCGCGCTCGCTCTGCAGCAGTTCGAGATTCAGCTGGGCCAGCGAGGCTCGTCCCAGCGTGGCCCCGCCGTCCTGTCCTGCTCGTGCATAGAGCCGCTGGTAGTGATCGGCGCTCCGATTGAGAGCATCCAGCGCATTTTGCAGAGGCGCGAAATTGAGATGGGGTGGCACTGCTTCCATAGCGGGTGCCACAGAGGGCTTCTCGGGGTCAGACGTGGCGCTAAAAGTGCCCTCGCTGATCTGGCGGTTACGTTCGCGGATTTGATCGCTTTGATTTTCCGCCAGGCGCTGAAGTTCGTTTACATAGTCGCGCACAGTGGAAAACAAATCGGAGAAATTGAATGGCAGTAAGTCCGCATCTGCCAGGCGCAGCACCGAAGTGCCGGCGGTTTGGGCCAGAGCGCGCCCGTACACAAATCCGACATCGCTGAAATGCGTGAACCAGTAAAAATCGTCGTAAACCGAATGATAAACGCCGCCATCGGTTTCGCCGCTATAGTTCAGGTCCAGTGAGGCTACGCCTGCGAAATCAAGGAACGCAGTGTAGTCGGAACCCGATCCCAGGGCTTGAATCGGCCAAGTGGTCCGGGAACGCAAGCGTTCGCGCTCTTCGCCGGAGTTTGCGTCGGTAATACGCTTCAACTGCCTTCGTTGCCAGACAGAGATATTTTTTTCGGGATCGGTAACCTCCCGCGCAACTTGGTTGATAAAGGTCTCCAGCGAATGTGACCCCTCAACGTTGAGATAGCCCCGGCTATGTGAATCCGTATTGATATAGGCCACTGCGTGGGTGCGAAGTTCGTCCGCATGGGTCTCCACCCATTCTGTCGAGCCGATCAGCCCTGGTTCCTCAGCATCCCAGGCGCAATAAATAATGGTCCGCTTTGGCTTCCATCCCGCCTTGGATAACTCGCCGAGCACCCGCGCCTCTTCCATCTCCGCTGAAATACCCGAGACGGGATCCTGAGCTCCGTTCACCCAGGCGTCGAAGTGATTGCCCCGAATCACCCACTCGTCAGGTTCCGAAGCTCCCGGAATTCGGGCGATCACATCGTTGATTTGCTTCATGTCCCAATCGAATTTCAGCCTCAGGTGAACTTTCGCGGGCCCGGGCCCGACGTGATAGGTGATCGCCAACCCTCCGCGCCACCTCGTCGGCGCCACAGGACCGCCTAAAGCCGCCAGAAGCGGCTCCGCGTCCGCGTAAGAAATGGGCTGCACCGGAATTTTCGTAAAGACCTTCACGTCTGCCAGCTTTAGGCGTTTGGCGTCGGGGGTCGCTCCGATTCCCGGAGTGAGCGGATCGCCAGGGTACAGCGGCATATCCATAACGCTTCCGCGCTGCACGCCCTCCGCCGGACGCCATGGACCCTTGGGGTAGACGTCTCCTGCCGTGTAACCATCGTCTCGAGGATCAGAATAGATCAGGCAACCCACAGCACCGTGCTCGAAAGCCACTTTGGGTTTAATGCCGCGCCAGGACAAGCCATAACGGGCAATGACGATGGCCCCTTTGACGGAAATGCCCATCCGCTCAAGTTCTTCGTAATCGTCGGGAACGCCGTAGTTGACGTAAATCAGCGGCGCCGTGACGTCGCCATCAATCGAGTACGCGTTGTAAGAGGGCAATTGCTCGGCCTGCTGGCTCGAGGTCGGATCTTCGGGGATCGGTGGCTCCTGCAGCTTGGCCACGACGCGAACCGGCTCGACCATTTCGAGAACCCGTTCCTTCGGCGTAGGGAAAAGGATCTGAAATGATTCCACATGAACATCCCAGCCCCATTCTTTGAACTTCGAGGCCAACCATTCTTCGTCGTGCTTATCGTAGGGAGAACCGACGTGGTGAGGCCGCGCGGAGAGTAGTTTGGCGTAATCTCCGATATTATCGAGCGAAATCGCGGAGCGGAATTTTTGCTCCCACTCTTGTTCGGCACGCGAATTATCACCCGAGAAGCCGGCCAGGCTGGGCGCCGGCTCTTGCTGCGCCAACAGCGTCCACGCAACCAGACTTAGGGCCGGGAGAATGACGAAACTGCGCCGCATAACGAAGAATCTCGTAAAGCACCCCAGTGAGTTGAAGAGATTATACGCTCACCCACAGCATGCACGAAGCGGGGCTTCCTCGGTCCGAGGCGATAGTGAGCCAGGGGCCACGGTTGCGCCCCGCCCCGTGGGGAACCTCCGCAGGTTCGAAGTTGACGTGAGGCCGCGCTAGACTTACGCTTTCCACAGACTTGCAGTTGACTTCATCGCCCGAAATTAGCCCGATACCTCGGATTCGAGGGAGCTTACAAACAGATGCGAATGCCTCCAATGCGCAGCCTCATCACCCTCGCCTTCATCCTGGCAAGGGCCGCCCTTGGCGGGCACGCCGCCGACTGTGCAAGTCTCTCAAGAACAAGCCTGCCAGATACGACGCTAACAACCGCACAGTCCGTGCCCGCAGGAAGATTCGTGCCTCCTTACGGCAGGCCCATCGACAAGCTTCCTGCATTCTGCCGTCTGGCAGGAGTCATCCGGCCTAGCACCGATTCTGATATTCGCTTCGAGGTGTGGTTACCCGCTTCCGACTGGAATGGAAAATTCCTGAGCGTCGGCAATGGTGGATTCGCCGGTTCTATCAATTACTTCGCTCTCGCCGATGATTTGCGGCGCGGCTTCGCCACGGCGGCAACCGACACGGGACATGAAAGCGATGCCGAAGACGCAAGCTGGGCCTTTCGGCATCCGGAGAAGGTAATTGATTTCGGCTATCGCGCCCTACACGCGACCGCCGAAAACGCTAAAGCCCTTATACAAGCTTTTTACAACAGTCCGGCGCGGTACTCCTATTTCGATAGCTGTTCCGATGGTGGGCGAGAAGCCTTGATGGAGGCTCAACGCTTTCCTGAGGATTTTGATGGCATTCTCGCTGGCGCTCCTGCTAATTTTTGGACCCACATGCTAGCCGGTGCCGTGGAAATAATCCAAAGCATGTACGGCAAGGATCCTTCCGCTTATATTCCCAGCACGAAACTTCCCGCCATTCAATCTGCTGCCCTGGCGGCTTGCGATGCTCAGGACGGCGTAAAGGACGGCATCATCAACGATCCTTTACAGTGTCACTTCGACCCTTCGGTGTTGCTTTGCAAGGGCAAGGATTCGCGCGATTGCGTGACGGCGCCTCAGCTTTCGACCTTGAAGAAGCTCTACGCGGGTGGTCAAGACTCGCACGGGAAGCAGATTTTTCCGGGTTACATGCCCGGCGCCGAGGACGGACCGAGCGGCTGGGCACCTTGGATCACCGGCACCGGTCCCGGCAAAGCCTCCGGTCCGGTCTATGCAGAGAACTACTTCCGATATATGGTATTCCACGATCCCTCCTGGAATCTGCTGTCAGCCAATGTTGATACCGCTGAAGCCATGGCCGACGAGAAAACTGCGTCCATTCTCAACTCTACCGATCCCGACCTGAGTCGTTTCAAGGGTCGCGGCGGCAAGCTCATTCTCTACCACGGCTGGAACGATCCGGCGATCTCGCCAATCAACACAATCAACTATTACAAGACTGTGGTTGCCAAGATGGGCCAGGAGAATACCGACAGCTTCGTTCGCCTGTACATGGTCCCCGGAATGCAGCACTGTTTCCCGGGTCCCGGCCCGAATTGGTTCGGCCAGACGGGCCATCCGAGCGCGAGGGGCAAAGCCTACGGCGTTTTCGATGCTCTTGAGGAATGGCTGGAAAAGGGTGCCGCGCCCGGAGATATCATCGCTACCAAATATCTGGACGACGACCCCGCCAAGGGCGTGCAAATCACTCGCCCGTTGTGCCCCTATCCTCAAATCGCGAAATATAAAAGTGCGGGCGACACGAACGACGCCGCCAATTTCGTCTGCCGCGCCCCATAGCACTTCAGCTGACGCTGATGCTCTCGGGGCGTGACTTGCCGGGCTTCACCATTTTTCCAAAGTCGCGTTTGTCATTCTGAGGTCGCCGCACCAACCGAGGCTGTGGCGATACAATTATTTCTTCGAGGCGGCCACATCGACGACAGCCGTATACAGATATTCCACGAACTGGTCTACGCCTTCCAGCCGAACTCGTTCGTCATTTCCATGAACGCGCAAGGAATTATCGTCACTGCTGGGCGGTCCGATCCCGTAAGCCTGTACGCCTTTGGCTCGAAGTTGTGCAGAATCCGTAGCTCCCGTTCCCATCGTCGGCAGGGTTACAGCTCCTGGAAACAGTTTGGCTTGGGCTCGTTCTAGTGCCTGGAACATTTCGCTATGGATCGACGATGGCGCGCCCGCGGGTCTGTCGTTCAATTTGTCGCCGCGCACGACCTCGATTTCAGGATCGTTAATCACCTTGCGCAACGTGGCCATCAGCTCATCCACGTTCTCATCGGGCAGTGCGCGCACGTCCAGTGTGGCCTCAGCGTCAGCGGGGATCACGTTCACGCGGAAACCGCCCTTGATAATGGTAGGAACAATGGAAGTTCGCAGCATGGAATTTTGAGAAATCTTGTTTGCCGCAAGCTTCTGCTGCACGGCAGTCTCTTCTAGATGAGTATAAAGATACGCATCCTCTGAGGAGCTTATTTTCGCCAGCCGCGAAAAGTATTCTCTTGTAGTTTCATTCAGCCGCATCGGCGGCTGCCACGTCAGCAGCTTCCCTACCGCCACCCCGAGATGCGCAATGGGATTATCCAGGCGCGGCATGGAAGCGTGGCCGCTGGAGCCCCGAGCAACCAGAATCATCGCGCGAGGCGCCTTTTCTGTTGTACCAACCGAAAGATAATCCACCTTCCCATTGGTTTCATGGAGACCGCCACCTTCGTTGAGGACGTATTCGCACTCGATTTTGTCCCAGTGCTGCGCGACCATGAAATCGATGCCGTACTGGGTGGTTCCTTCTTCGCCGGCTTCAGCGAGCAGAATCACATCGCGGTCGAGCGCAATTTTCCTGCGGTACAATTCGAGAAACACTTCGAGATTGGCGGCATCCATGGCTTTGTCGTCACGTGAGCCCCGGCCATAAAGATAACCATCCTTCATCACCGCGGCGAAGGGGTCCACCGTCCATTTGTCGCGTTCGACCCCGACTACGTCCAAGTGCCCCATGAGCAGCAGAGGGCGTTTGCTGCCATTGCCCTTGAGGCGCGCCACGATGTTGCCGCGGCCCGGCGCCGATTCAAAAATCTCCGAGGCAATCCCCTCTTTGTCGAGAACTGCTTTGATGTAGTTCGCCGCCTTCACCTCATTACCAGGAGGATTGCTGGTATCGATTTTCACCAGGTCCGTGAGGAAATGGACGACCTCAGCCCGCGAGGCATCCGTTATCGTGTTCGAAGCTGCCGAAGATTGCTGCGCCCGAGCGGGAGAACCCAATATAAGAAGAAAGGTCAGAAAGAATATCAGCGTGGAGGCGATTACACTAACGAAGCTCCTAGTCATGGCCAAACTCCTCAAGAAGCCTAGCACTCTCGCGAATTCCGTCACTTCGCGCGATCCCTGTCCCCATATAACGAATCCTAGCTTGGCTAGATTTACTATGGCTCTCTTGACATCCTTACCGACCACAGCGCAACCGTGCATGTGTCATCCCGAATCCCCGCGATTTGTGCGGGTGAGGGATCTGCTTTTCGGTTTTCGCGAGGCCTGGCCCGGCGCACGCGGTTCAACTACCTAGCGCGCCGAAGTTTTCCATCGAACCGATGCCGAGAGGAGTTTTGTGCATCGGCTGGTACAAACCAATACTACCGCCACTGGGCAACCGGATTGTCGTGCAGATACCCCACGGTTGCGTGCTAGGCTCGGTGCAACTGACGTTATTGGCTTTTAGCGACCTCATCACGGAGGGCAAATCGTTGCACATCAGATGGAGCGCCGCACCAAGCAACTCATGCCCCGTATCCACGACTGGGGGCGGAGCATTCGCGCTCGAGGGGTGCACCGCCATCTCGGCGGGCGGCAGGGCAAATATGAGCCAGCCATCGCCATCATCGACGAAACGAAACCCAAGAACGTCGTGAAAGAATGTGCGATCTGTTTCTGGGTCGCTGCTGTAGAGAAGAACATGAGTGCCACTAATCATGTCTGATGCTCCGTGACCACCCTAAGGAACGCGTGGACGTAGGTCAAAACGTGTTGTGGATCTGGAGAAAACTTATACCAAACAGACTTGTGGCCCAGGGGCGCGCGGATTTGTGACGGCCATGGAGCTTCTTTCGCCGCCTTACGGGCGGCATCCTCGCGCTTGGCTTGAGACCAATCGGTCAGCGTTCCTCCTTCCAAGCTCCTAGCAGACGCCGTAGCATGATTAATTGTCCGAGGTGGTAGGAATTATGGTCGGCCACGAGCAGGGCTTCGCGAAGCAGCGTCTGTCCTTGCCCGTGCGGGAGGGGAGCGAAAAGATCGTTGGAAGAATCCCTTACGAGCTTTTCCATTTCCGTGAGTGCTCGCCGGAACTGCGTCACGCTCGCATCCCACGCCGCCGAGTTGGGAGGAGCATCGCCCGCGGGCCAGTAGCCCTGCGGCCATTGCGGGGATTCATGCTTCGGGTTGCGGCTGAATTCGAGAATGTCCCACTGCGCTAGTCGCAGGTGTTCCAGAAGCCGCCAGGGCGTGAACGGCAGCTCCTTCACGCGCGCACCGCGCAGCCCTTCGGGCAGCCCATCTACCGCCGCGTCGAAATCAGCGTGTGCTCCCCGGCTGCGCAGTAATTCAATCAAATGTTTCCGAAGAGCGGCATCGTGGGCGTCGCTCGAAGGTTTTTTGGGGGTGCGTCGTTTCGGCTTCATTTGGGCAAGATTTCGTCGTGTTAAATTGGCCCGAGTGCCTGCGGGCCTCTCATTCTGAGGAGATTCTTCGTCGTCCGCTCTGGTTGGACGCATCCCAGCAAAACACAGATCAAGCGACCCGCTGCGCTTCGTCAAGATCGCGCGGCCCCTGCCATCTCCAATTCGGCTCAGATTCCTCCGACGGGGGCGTTGCTCTTCTTTACCCTGAACAGCCGCCTTAGCGACTGTGAAGGGTGGGTCAGGCTGGCGAACCCATGGACCGTCGCTGCTGAAAACATTCACGACAGTAAACGGGACGACCCTGTGTGGGCTTGAACGGAACGGTTGTTTCCTTCCCACACTGTGAACAGGTCGTCTTCGTTTCGGTTCGCTGGAAATTCGATACCTGGCCTGGGGTATCGGCGCGTTTTGCCTTGCAGGACTTGCACCGCTTGGGTTCGTTCTTGAAACCCTTGTCGGCGAAAAACATCTGTTCGCCGGCGGTGAAAACAAATTCTGCACCACACTCCGCGCACTTCAGAACCTTATCCCGGTACTCCATCTGTAGCTCCCACGACCCCTTGCTGGATGCGGGGCCGCTAAGCATTTCGGGCCTTCGGCGAGGCACATCCGGATGTAAATATCTCCTGTGCGTCCAGACAGCCTGATCGGGACCCGAACTACTTACTTTCCCAAGGGTCTATGATGCCTGCTCCTGCTGGCCTGATCCGGCTTACCTAATCCTGCTCGCGGCGCTGCTTCTTTCGCAGACGCTTCCGGGATAGAGCCTGCTTCGCACGGCGCTTTTCGCCGGGCTTCATATAAAAGCTGTGCTTTTTGATTTCCTTTATGATGTCTTCCTGCTGGACTTTGCGCTTGAAGCGACGTAACGCGTTCTCCAAAGACTCGCCTTCCTGAATTACAACTTCTGCCACGCGAAGCTCACCTCCTTTCGGGTATGTGATGGCTAAATAGCCCGAGCCAGCTCTTGCTGAAAGGGTAGGCCCCGGGGGGTGCCATTTGTGGGCTTGTTCTAGCGGAGCCGGTCTCCTAAGTCAAGAAGTCTTTTTCCGTCATCGTGTCTTCAGGGCAGAGGACCCACAGGATGCGTGCGGCGCGTCTAACGAGTAAAATCTCTGTCGCTGAGTTCGCGTCCGCAACTCACACCAGAGGCTCCGCCTCATGCCTCTTATGGGCGACGTCATCGGTATTCTCCTGGCGGGTGGACAGGGGGAGCGGCTATGGCCGCTGACTCGCGACCGCGCCAAACCCGCCGTCCCTTTTGGCGGGGTTTACCGCATCATCGACGTCACCTTATCGAATTGTATCAATAGCGATCTGCGCCGCATCTTCGTCCTCACACAATACAAGGCGCTGAGCTTGAATCGCCATATTCGCATCGGTTGGTCATCTCTAATGGGACTAGGCGACTTCATTGAAATTCTGCCGCCGCAGATGCGCGTCTCTACCAGTTGGTATCTCGGCACCGCCGACGCAGTTTATCAGAACATCTACTCCATCGGCAGCGAGCGGTCCACCTACGCCATCGTCCTCTCCGGCGATCACATTTATAAGATGAACTATGGGAAGATGCTCCAGCAGCACGTCGATTCTGGGGCCCACATCACCGTCGCCACCATCGAAGCCGATCCCGCCGAAGCCGCCGGACGCTTTGGCATCATTGAGACAGACGCTCGGTGGCGGGTTCTCGGTTTTGAGGAGAAGCCCGCGAAGCCCAAGCGCGCCGCACATCGCGCGGAAAAAGTGAATGCCTCCATGGGCGTCTACATCTTCAATACGCAATTGCTCATCCCCATCCTGATCTCCGACGCCGAAGATCCCGAATCCACGCACGACTTCGGCCGTGATATTCTCCCGCGCATCCTCTCGAAGTATCGCGTTTTTGCCTACAATTTCGAGGACGAAAACCGCAATGGCCCCCTCTATTGGCGTGACGTCGGGACGATCGACGCCTACTACGAAGCGAACATGGACCTGGTTTCCGTAACGCCCATCTTCAATCTCTACGACAAAGGCTGGCCGCTGCGCACCTGGCAGCAGCAATATCCCCCGGCCAAAACCGTCTTTGCCGATCCGGACCGCATGGGTGTGGCTTTGGACTCTATCGTGTGTGCAGGCTCGATCATTTCCGGAGGCCGCGTGAAGCGGTCCATACTCGGCTACGATGTGCGTGTCAACAGCTTTTGCGAAGTGGAGAATTCCATCATCTTCAACCACGTGAATGTCGGACGCCATTCGCGAGTCCGCAATGCCATCATCGATCGCCACGTGGTCCTGCCCGAACACACCGAGATCGGCTACGAGCTCGAAGCCGACCGCAGCCGCTATCACGTCAGCGAAAAAGGCACCGTCACCGTCGTGCGCGAAGAATCCATGCTCGAAGAACCGGAGTAGGATTTTCTGAATGCCCTCAGCCTCTCCCTATCTTTTCGGCCAGTCTGCTGGAGCCTACAGCGCCTTTCGCCCTGAATCTGAATATCCGCCGGAGCTGTTGGCCCGAGTCCTTTCGTTCCTGCCGCCGGAGCGGTGCCATTGCGCGATGTACCTTGGCGCAGGTACCGGGAAGTCCACGATCCTCCTCGACCATTTCGCCGAGGTCATCGCCATCGAAGCTGATCCGCTGATAGTCGAGAAATTGCGTACGTCTGCACCTGGCGCGATTATCCGAAGTGTTTCGGTCGAGGACTGTATCCAGGAACCGTCGAGCGTTGATCTCGTCACCGTCTTTGCGGCGCTGGATTGGATGAATATTCCGCGCGTAATGATTAATATCGCTCGCTGGCTCCGACCCTAGGGGCTCCTCGCGGTTGGCGGCGGGAAGCTTCCCCATGTTCCGCCCCCGATTCAAGACGTCATCCGGGAGGAGTTCGAGAAGCATTGGAATGGCCTCCGTGATCCTCGTCTCGATCTCACGGATTCCTCCGAGCACACTCGAAGGGAGATCAGTGGCCTGCAAATCGTGGAGGACGCATCAGTTTCCGTGGCTTAGTCGATCGTTACCCCTGCCGCCTTTGCGGGTTTCTGCCGCTCGACATCTTACGACAGCGCCTACGCGCGCACTTGGCCAGGTCCGGAACTGTATTGGCGCGAACTAGAGGACCGTTTTCACCTGTGTGACTCCGCCTTCTTCACGTTAAAATGCCTTTCTCGAATTTCTTCTCCGGAGGCGACATGCCCACGAAGGCCGCCGCAAAACCCAGCACGAAAACGAGAACCGACGCCAGCAAAAAAATCAGCACCACGGCCAATAAAATTACCGGCGTCGTCGGGCGGCAGATTCTCGACTCTCGCGGCAATCCGACCATCGAAGCCGACGTTTTGCTCGAAAACGGCACACGCGGCCGCGCAGCGGTGCCCTCCGGCGCTTCGACCGGCGAACACGAAGCCCTGGAACTGCGCGATGGCGATAAGGCCCGCTATCTCGGCAAGGGCGTTCTTCACGCCATCCAAAACATCAACGGTCCGATCGCCAAAGCCGTCAAAGGCTTCGACGTCACCGACCAAGCCACTCTGGATCGCCGCATGATCGAGACCGATGGTACGCCCAACAAGGGCAAGATCGGCGCAAACGCCATCCTGGCCGTTTCCATGGCTGCCGCTCGCGCCGCTGCCGCAGCGGAACGCCTGCCGCTCTATCGCTATCTCTCACGCTACTCGAGCCAACGCGATGCCAACACGCTTCCCGTGCCCATGATGAACATCCTCAATGGCGGCGCCCACGCCGATAATTCCGTCGACCTGCAAGAGTTCATGGTCGTGCCCGTCGGCGGTTCGAGTTTCTCAGAAGCGCTGCGCATGGGCGTGGAGGTCTTTCACCAATTGAAAGCCGTTCTGCACAAGCGCGGCTATTCCACCGCCGTCGGCGACGAGGGCGGCTTCGCACCCAATTTGAAATCCAACGAAGAAGCCATCGAGGTTGTCCTCGGAGCGATCACGGCCGCAGGATACACCGCCGGCGAACATATGGCCCTTGCTCTCGATCCCGCTTCAAGCGCACAACAGAAGAGATGACCGCCTTCTGGGAATCCTGGGTCCGGCAGTATCCCATCGTTTCCATCGAAGACGGTCTCGCCGAAGACGATTGGACCGGATGGAAGCATCTTACGCGGGTGCTGGGCAAAAAGATCCAGCTCGTCGGCGACGATCTCTTTGTCACCAACACCGTGCGCCTCAAGCGCGGAATCTCCGAGAATGTCGGCAACTCCATCCTCATCAAGCTCAATCAAATTGGCACCGTCACCGAAACCATCGAGGCGATCGAGATGGCGCGCCGCGCCGGATATTCTTCCATCGTTTCACACCGCTCTGGAGAGACCGAAGACACTTTTATCGCTGACTTCGTCGTCGCCATGGGCACGGGGCAAATCAAGACCGGCTCGGCTTCCCGCACCGACCGCGTCGCCAAATACAATCAGCTGTTGCGCATCGAGGAAGAACTCGGCTCCGACGCGCTCTTCTCTGGCCGCGCGGCGCTCGCTCCGCGCGGTTAGACGCATGTCAGGGTAGAAACTATCGGCACCGACGCAGCGTTTGGGTGTAGCATCGCGCTGCTCACAGGGAGCTAAAGAAGCATTCTCCCGAAACCGTTCGGTGGTATGTGGCACCGTAATGGGCGCGGGGACGTTGCGGGTCCAAGCGCAGTTCGGCAATAGCCCGGAGGCGGTGGCCGCAAGAGAGAAACAACTTGCCCTTGAAAAAACTATTCCGCCGTTAAAGATCACGGAGGAACATCTCACGCTCACCGTTCCCGGCCACACCATCGGTGAAACCGAAGGAGTTTCCAAGAATTCCAAAGGACATCTGTTTGTGTACTCGCGCACGGGCACCGGCGGCAGCGCGCGTGGCGGAACGGCCGCGGAGCTGTTCGAGTTCGACGAAAACCTGAAATTTGTAAAGCTTTGGGGTCCGGGTAACTACGCCGCCTCCTTCGCGCACTCCGTCCGCGTCGATAAGTACGACAACGTCTGGATGGTTGACGAAGGTTCCGGCATGATCGTCAAGTTCGACCCCAACGGCAACGTCAGAATGACTCTCGGCCGAAAGCCCGAAGCCATCGACTACCTCGAGCGCTTCGTCGAGCGCGGCGAGAAGGACACGGAGCGCTATCCGACCGGCAGCATGGGCACATTCAACCGTGAAACGGACATCGCCTGGGATGCGCAGGACAATAGCTACGTGAGCGATGGCTATGGCAACTCGCGCGTCGTCAAAATCGCCAAGGACGGCACTTGGGTGAAAGCCGTAGGAACCCACGGCAAGGACCAGGATCAGTTCAGCACGCCGCACGGCATCGCCGTGGATGCGCAGACGGGCCTCGTTTACGTCGCCGACCGCGCCAATCTCCGCATCCAGGTCTATGACACCGATCTGAACTTCAAGAAAACCATCACCGGCGTAGCCATGCCGTGGACCGTTCAAGTGACGCCCAAATATATTTACAGTGGCGACGGCACCGGCAAAATCTACCAACTGGACCACAGCGGAAAGCTACTCGGCTGGGCCCAGACCAGCTTGGGCTACGGGCAGACCGGCTGCCTCATCCACGAGTTCTACGCCGAGTCCGACAACGTCCTCTACAGGGGCTCCTGCTCTGTGTGGGACGTGGAGAAAATCACCATTAAGTCAGGCTCATAGCAGAAATGGGGCTCAATCCTATCGATCGAGCCCCCAAACTCTAGAGTGAATCGAGCAATCCAAGATTAGGGTTGTCGAGCGGCAAAGAGAATCACGCCGCTTTTGCCGCATAAAAAGTGGCGCGGGGCTTTAGCCCTGCTTTTTCGGTTTGCTCACCGGAACTTCGTTCGGCTCCATGCCACTCTTTTTGGCTGCCGTCCTTGCCTTTTCCGAGCCGAGGAAAACGATCAGCTCTTTCGCCTCCTGAGGTTGCTTCGAGCCTTTCACCATAGCTGCGGAGAAGATCGAAACATACTGAATCTCCGCCGGGAGCGTTCCAACGAACTGGGTGCCTGGCACGTGCAGAAGCTCGCTCACCGGCTGCACTGCCATCTCCGCATCTCCTTTGGCTACGGCAGCCACACCTGTATTCGTGGTTTTTCCTACCATTGCGTTGAAGATTCCGAGCTGCGGGAAGAGCTTCTTGACCAAATAGATGCCAGTGGTGCTGCTCGGAAAGGTCACGGACTTCGCGTGAAGCATGGTCTGTTTGAAGGCTTCGACCGTACTGATATCCGGCTTAGGCGCTCCGGTGCGCACGGACATGCCCAGAGGTGTTTGGCCCAAGTTAACGTCCGATCCGGAGACGATTCTATTCTCCGCGATCAGATCATTGAGCCCCTCCCGGGACATGATTACAACGTCCGCGGGCACGCCTCGACGCAACTGGGCGCCGATGGTGTCAGGGCCGGTTCCCTGCGACGGTCCCCGGGTCACAGCGACCTTGATGCCTGTGGCCTTCTCGAACTCCGGCTGGATCTCTTGAAAGGCGGCCGCAAAGCCGCCAGAAATGATGACCGTAACCTGAACCGGACCCTGCGCGATAACCTGAACCGGACCCTGCGCGAACGACGCAGCCGGCAAGCCGACAACCGCTGCAATCGGTGCGATCAGAAAGATCAATTTCGTCGGCGCGTGCCATCGCTTGTTCATACCGTCCTATCCTCTCCGCTCCAATTGGCGGGCCAGTCCAGTGAGTATATACCGGACTTTTTACGCGCCAAAAGGGGCATGATCGCCATGCCCTCTTGCTGCTCGACTTCTTTATGTGACAAAAGCCGCGTGATGACTTTGTTGACGCGCGAAAGGACGAGTTCGGCGCGTCGGTATCGGTGTGTGGCCCCTCCCCGGGACTCGGGATCCCAAAACACTGGCCCCCCAGCGCTTCCGCGCTGGGCTACGCTTTTCCGTCCCTGACGGCACTTGAGGAAAAATCGACCACGGCGCGCGACAGTCGACGTTCAGGAAGCTGATCTGCTTCGATTGGGTGGCGTATGATGACAACAGGGATTGGGTTGCGGCGGTTCAGCTTAGCGCAGAAACGAAAGATGCCCGCCGCGGTTTCTGGAGTCCGGTGGAGCCACCAGAGTCCAAAAACCGGACCTGAAGGCGGGCGCTACACGTGCAAATCGGAGGGGTGATGGAGCGGAGGCGTTTTGGTTTCATTCGTGCGACGGTGATGGCAGCGTTCGTAACAGCAATAGCCAGCCTGCTCTTGTTTTCGGATCCTCTCTTCTCTCTCGCGGGCTCTCGCGCGCAGGAGCAAGCGCAGAGTTCGGAGGCTGATTCCAAAGCGATCAAGCAAGTATTCGCGGTATTCTACGAAAGCTTCAGCCGGCATGACGCTCATGCCGCCGCGATGACCTTTGCGGAAGACGCCGATTTCACGAACATGCGCGGCGTTCACAACCACGGCCGCAAGGAGATCGAAGCGTGGTTGGCGATGTTATTCGCAGGCAATCTCAAAGCTGCGCGTCGCACGGACATCGTGAAGAGTATTCGTTTCGCTGCTCCCGAGATCGCCGAAGTTGACGCCGATACGGTCATAACAGGAACCAAAGCTGCAGACGGTTCGGAGGTACGTCCTCGCAAAGGACTCATGGTCACTACGATGACCAAGCAAAAAGGGCGCTGGTTCATTAGTGTCTTTCACGAAGTGGAATTTCCGCCAGCGCCCCCGGGGCGATAGATAAAAGACCGACGCGACGGCCACGGAAGTACAGAGCCGCGGGTCCGGAGAGATCGTTCGTCCGCCTAGGCCGACTCAGGATGACACCAGCGGGCGATTGCGCAAGAGATCTATCGCCCCTTGCCACCGCCCAATACGCGCGAGACCGGCGCGTTTTGGGGATCCCGGTTGACGGGGCTTCGGTTTGCTCCGCGACGTTACCCAGCACTGCCACCACCCCAACACGCGCAAAGGATGGGGAACCCGAAAAAGCGAAGACTGGTTGCCGGCTAAAGCCCCGCGCTACGTTAAAGGCGAAAGCAGAACCCTCCTCCTTGCGCTCATCGAGATGACCCCTAGAACCCAGGGTCCCGCAAGGGCTGCGGGCACCCTGGGCTACGAGGCTGTGTCACCCTGCGGGCTTAAGCTGGGCGCGATTTGCAGCCGGGGGGCGGAAACCTGAGCCATGGTGGTGTGACAAGTGAGGGATTCGACAGACCTGTTCCAAGGGACAGTAGCCGACCGAGCTGCCTGCAAGTAGTCTGGGACGATCGGAATTCCTGTCTGCGAGGCGCGCTTGTTCTGCGAGAATTGTGGGCTGCAATTCCTTCCGATGCAGTCGGTTTGCACCCGTTGTGGGGCCACTTCGACTCGCCACTGGTTCCAACTGATGGGCTTGATTACGTTGGTATTAGCGGCGGCGTGCAACTCCCTAGTCGCGTTGTTCGTGTTGCCGCACATGACCACGGGTCGTCAGCATCGGTTCGTCCTGAGTCACGAACGGTTCGCCATTCGCGCGTGGTTGTGGACGGATCTGAAGGTTGCTCTCTACGGCTGGATACCCTTAGCGCTCGGACTTTTGGCCTGGGACTACTTTGTTCGGCAAGAAGCGGATTCGGTCATTAGCGAGAAGCTCAAGGGCTGGCTTATCCGGGGTCTTCTGATTCTTGCTATTGCGACGGGTTTGGCCCCGCTAGTTCCGCGTTGGCTTCGGCCACCCGCGGCGGTGCTGGTGACCACCGCCAAGCTCCCTCACCTACCCGCGTTGACGGCTGTTTCCGGTCTGACCTGGCTTCTGCCCTGGGTGCTGGTGGGCCTGGCCGCCTCGCTGCTTTGCATCAACGCGCAAACTCGCGATTCTCTGTTGGGTCACGGCCGTTTTCTGAGCGCGGTCAGCCTAGTAGTTCTGGTCATGGTGCTAATGCTGACCCTGCTGGCTTTTCCTGCGTAGGGCCCGGCGTAGCGTCTGCGATTCCCGATGTGTGCTTCAGTCCGCAGAAGGAATGCTTCCGTCGAATTCTGGGCTGGCAAACTCTGCACTGGTACTTGGGCGAATCGCCGTGTTACGCTCACTCAATGGCACTCGCCCAGCTTGGCCGCGGCGGCTGTCGTATCGGTTAGCATGCAGATGAGGTTATGCGTGCTAAAGGTGAGAACACGATGAAATTCAAACGAAATCGAGCCCTCCTGACCCTCGCGGCGCTCTTCTTCTCGGCCGCTTTCGGAATTCTACACAGTCCGCTGCGGGCCACTCCCGGCGACACCTCCAATCTGCAGGAGCACATCAAGAATTTGACCAGCGTGCTCGCCATCGTTCAGCAGAACTATGCCATTCCGGTCGACACCGATCGCGCTCTTTATGAAGGCGCCATTCCCGGGATGCTGCGCGTGCTCGACCCGCACTCCACATTCTTCGATCCGAGACAATTCGCATTGATTCGCGAAGGCCAGCGCGGCAAGTATTACGGCGTGGGCATGACCATCGGCGTGCGTGAGAACCATACCGTGGTCCTTGCTCCCATGGTCGGTTCGCCCGCGTCGAAAGCCGGCATTCGTCCAGGCGACATCATCAACACAATTGATGGCAAGTCCGCCGAGGGCCTGACCACCTCCGAAGTCGCTGATCTGCTCAAAGGCCCCAAGGGAACGATGGTACACGTGAGCATGGTCCGCGAAGGCGAGAATGCGCCGGTGAGCTTCACTCTGACGCGCGATGAGATTCCGCGCCATGCCGTGGACGTCGCATTTCTCGTGCGGCCGGGCATCGGGTACGTCCGTCTGACCGGATTCGAAAGCGAAGATGCAGACAGTGATGTGGCAGGTGCCCTGAAGGTGCTGGACGTGGCCAAGCTCGATGGCCTCATCCTCGACCTGCGCGGCAATCCCGGAGGCTTGCTCGACAAGGCTGTCGCGATCGCGGACATGTTCCTCGATAAGAACCAGCTGATCGTCTCGCATCATGGACGGGCATCCCAAGAACGACGCTACTACGCCGTGCACGGAAACCGCGGAGTACAAGTGCCGCTCGTCGTGCTCGTCAATGGCGGTTCCGCGTCGGCTTCGGAAATTCTCTCCGGCGCGATTCAGGATCACGATCGCGGACTCGTGTTAGGGGAGCAAACTTTCGGCAAGGGGCTGGTGCAATCGGTTACTCCGCTCAGTGAAAACACTGGCCTGGCTCTTACTACTGCGCGTTACTACACTCCCAGTGGCCGCCTCATCCAGCGCGATTATAAGGACGTCTCCCTTTACGATTATCTCTACAACCACAAGAACCCGCACCCGACCGAGGTGAAGCTCACCGACAGCGGCCGGCAGGTGTACGGAGGCGGCGGCATCACCCCTGACGTTGTATTCGCCGAACCCAAGCCCAATGACTTTCAGCAATCTCTGCTCCGCCGGGACGTTTTCTTTCCATTCGAGGGCAGCGTCGGTAATTTCACCACCTTCATTCTCGGTACCAAGCCTCAAGTCACAAAAGACTTTGAGGTAAATGATGCCGTTCTCGGGGCCTTCCGCCGCTATCTGGATAACAAAAATATCCACTACGGCGAGGCGGACATTGCCGCCAATGTTGATTGGATCAAGCGGGAGATCAAGAAAGAAGTCTTCGTCTCCGTATTCGGCCTGCCCACTGGCGACGAGGTCGAACTCGAAAACGATCCGCAGGTTCTGAAGGCCATCGAGGGCCTTCCGCAAGCGCGGGCGCTCTATGAGAATGCACGACGCGTGTTGGCCCAGCGGCTCGCGGCACCCGTTGCGCAACCCTGAATTCGACGCACGGCCTTAGAGCGCGAAAAGCGCCGTGATGACTTCTTTAATTCCTCGAAGCTTATCCTGTCCGCGTGCCCGCCCCTGGCGGCGAACGCACTCGGTTGAAACGCCTGCCAATCCTGCCAATAAAAACTCTTGACACGATATCTCCTAGAGTGATATTTGGGCACGCGTAAAGACTCCGGCAAGCGACTCCTTGCCGGGCATTCGACGAACTGTACGTTTGCAAGAGACACTCCGGAGGACTTAACGGCTCCGGATTTGCGGTTCGCAGGTTTTACTCAGCAACACCCCACCCACCCCGGGAGGTGGAAACGCTCAGTTTTCACCTCCCTTTTTTATTTGCCTTTTTAGGTGCTGAAAACGACGTGAACGTTGTTGACGCGCCCGCCCGACGCGGGCTCCTGATCGCCATGACTTTCGCGTGAAGAAGCCCTTTTTGCGGCCCGACAACCGCAATACGTCATGCTCATAGCGCACCACCTGCAGCGGCGGCGAGCGCCTTACGCTCACGGGAAATTTGGTTCACAAAGTGATCGGCCTCGCGCGTGGGCCGCGGAATGCGGAATCCGTCCTCCACCGCCAACGTAAATTCGATCGCCCTCTCGAGCGAAAGGCGATGGCCCTGCGATACGTACACTGGCCTCACCTCGCTGGCCATGCGAACCGCGGCGCCGATTTGTTCGCCCGTGTGCGCATCGACCAAAACAGAGGTACTTCCGGCTCGCCGCGCCGGCTCCTTGCACTTGCCAATAAGGAGCGATTTGGCGACGCCGATCGATGCTACGTCCAGCAAAACGCCCAAATGACAAGCCAATCCGAACCGCCGTGGATGCGCATACCCTTGTCCATCGCAGAAAATCAGATCGGGGGAAACATGCAGCGACTCAAAAGCCGCCAGCAGCGCTGGAACTTCGCGGAAACTGAGCAATCCAGGAATATAGGGGAATCTCAAAGACTGGATTGAGCTGGCCCGATCGACTTCCTCCATCTCAGGAAAACGATAAACGATCACTCCGGCAATCGCTCGTCCTTCTCCTGTGCGCCACGAGCCCCTCCGGCCCAGCTCGAACGCAAGATCCGCGCCCGCCACATGCTCGACGTCCGGAATTCGGTCCTCACGTTCCATGCGCTCACGAAGCTGGAGCTGTATCTCCCGCGCTTCGGCCGCGGTCACGTCCCAACCATGCAGGTCCAAGGCCTTCATACGAATTTCTTCGGGGATCCATCCTTGCCCGCAGCGCGCCGGCCCCGTTCCAGGCGGATCGGGTGGAACTTACGTGCCTTTCTTCAATTCGGCCAGGACCAGTTTGGCCACTTCGCGCAAGGTATCGAATACACCCTTTCCCTCGACCGCCACGGCTTCCACGACGGGCTCTGCTTTCAGCCGTAGGTGCTTGCAGAGGGCATCCTTGGCCATGACGTTGGGGAGATCGCGCTTGTTCAGCTGCAATACATAAGGAATTGTGCTGAACTCGAGCTTCTGCTCCCTAAGGTGCTCTTTCAAGTTCTCCAGCGTCTCCAAATTGGCGTCCAGCCGCTCTTCCTGCGAATCCGCGACAAAAACTACTCCGTCCGCGCCCTTCAAAATGAGTTTGCGGCTTGCTTCATAGAACACCTGGCCGGGCACGGTATACAAATGCAAGCGAGTTTTGAAACCTCGGACTGTGCCGAGATCGAGCGGAAGAAAGTCAAAGAAAAGCGTGCGATCGGTTTCCGTGGCGAGCGAAATCATTTTCCCTTTCAAGGCCGTCCCGGTGTTGTCGTAAATCCATTGTAGATTAGCGGTTTTCCCGCCTAGGCCGGGACCGTAATAGACAAGCTTGCAATTGATCTCGCGCGCAGGAAAATTGATGAAAGGCACAGTGCCCCGGGGCTAGCCGGGAGTGTATTTATAACATAGCGAGCTTGAGAGCCAAAGCATGGCACCGCAACGGCGTAGCCAATTGACAACAAAAGTCAGCTGCAAGAGTCGGGTTTACAATGGCTTGTCCGTTTGTCGGGTCTTGGCGGCGCCATGCTCCGCCAGCACCCGGATTGACGCGCTCTGGAAAGCTATGCTAAATATGCGCGAATGCGCCGTGCCGGAAAATCCCATAAAACCAGGAAAGCAAGGCGGGTCACCGCCCCCACTCAGGTCAAGCTATTTAGAAAGAAGGAGTTAAGGGAGGGAAGATCCAAGGAAGTGAGTCGCCCCGCAGTCGACCCCGCGATCGAGCAGCAGTTGAGAGCCTTCGAGGAAGCGGTGCAGAACTTCCAGCAACAAAAGTATGCAAAGGCTAAGGCCGTCTTCGAGAAGGTTCTTACTGGACCCGGGAAAGATCTCGCGGAGCAACGCCTGCAGCGCTCAGATCCCGTCGTGCCGCATTCGCCCGAAGAGCATTACCAACAAGGTGTCGCCATGATGAACATGGGACGCTGGGACGAGGCCAGGGAGCATTTGCTCCGCGCGCGAAAGTTGGCCCCGAAGGCCGATTACGTCATCTACGCTATGGCGGCTCTTGATTGCCTTACGGGAGAAGCCGAATCGGCTATGGAAAACTTGAAGCTGGCCATCCAGCTTCGTCCCGAGAATCGGTATCACGCCCGCAATGATGAGGACTTCGCCTTCCTTCAGGAAGACCCCAGATTCACGGAACTGCTCTACCCGGATCGGGACGGTTCTGGAACCTGACGGTTTCCTGCACGTGAGTCATTCACGGTTTCAGCGCGCTAGTCCGGCACGGATCGTCGCGATCGGCGGCGGCACGGGACTTTCTATGCTGCTACGCGGCTTGAAAAGTCACGTGGCTCCCCTGCACCGGAACAATTCTCACCATCCCATTGCCGACCTCGCGGCGGTCGTGACTGTCACCGATGACGGTGGCAGCTCCGGTCGTTTGCGGCGCGAGTACGGCGTCCTTCCTCCCGGTGACCTTCGCAATTGCATGGTCGCATTGTCCGAAGACGAAGCCTTGCTTAGCCGGCTGTTTCAGTATCGTTTCCAATCCGGCCGCGGCCTGCGCGGGCACAGCTTCGGCAATCTCTTCCTCACCGCATTGAGCCATATTACCGGCGATTTCACGCACGCAGTGCGTGTCACCAGCGAAGTACTGGCTATCCGCGGCCGCATCTTCCCTTCCACCAATCAGCTCGTCTCGCTCGAAGCCGCGCTCGAAAGCGGCAAAGTGATCGCCGGAGAGACTCAGATCGGCGCCACTCGCGTGCCCATTCGCCGCGTTCATTTGGTTCCGCGAAGAGTGAAGCCACTGCCGGAAGTCCTGCAAGCAATCGCCTCGGCGAATCTGATTCTGCTCGGCCCGGGGTCACTCTTCACCAGTATTATTCCCAATCTGCTGGTGTCGGGCGTCGCAGAAGCCATCGAGAAGTGCAACGCCAAGCGAGTGTACATCGCAAACTTGATGACCCAACCCGGTGAAACGGTCGGTTACACCCTTGTCGATCACGTGCGCGCCATTCATCAGCACACCGGAAGGAAGATCATCGATTGCGTGGTCATTAATGATCAGCCTCTGGCCCCCGAAGTCCTGCGGCGATACAAATCAGAGGGTGCCGAGCCCGTCTTGATTGACTCCGCCGCACTGAAGCGAATGGGCCTCCAATGCGTCTTCGATAATCTCCTCGAAGTTCATGGCGTGGTGCGTCACAATTCCGGCCGGCTGGCTTCCCTCCTGATGGAAAAATTCGTAAAAAAATAGCTTCCGCGCTCCTTCCCCTGGTTTCTTAATTCGTGCAGTGATCCCGTACAGGCGCGGGGGCCCGTCTTCAGGCTCGAATGCCACCGGCCGGTGAAGGGCTTCGGCCGCGAAGCGCCGCGCTCCCCGCTCGCGATCAGCTTGCACCGCCCGGCACGTGTTCGTATACTGCGATTCTCCGCGCGCCGACGGCACTAAGAGTGGATAGAATCCATTGGAGCCTTGAAACCGGAGGTGAAGTTCGCTGTCTCGGAGCCCGGAACTGCGGACCTCAAGCCCGCGGAGAAGAGGTTATGCCTACGCCTACCTTGTCGCCTCACGATGAAATGAATGTCTACGCTTCGGCGGAAGCCCGCTTCGAAATCGCTGCCAGGAAGCTCGGACTCGAAGAGGGCGTCTATCGCTTCATGCGCCATCCGAATAAGGAAATCACTGTCTACATTCCAGTCACGCTGGATAATGGGCGCCTCGAGGTTTTTGTCGGTTACCGCGTCCACCACTCCCTAGTTCGTGGGCCTTGCAAGGGCGGTATCCGCTTTGCGCCGAACGTGACATTAGACGAAATCCGCGCCCTGGCGAGCGAAATGACCTGGAAGTGCGCCGTGGTGAACATTCCCTTTGGCGGCGCCAAAGGCGGCATCATCTGCGATCCTGGCAAGCTTTCCCGCGGCGAACTCGAACGCATCACCCGCCGCTACACGGCCGAGCTGATCGAATGGTTCGGCCCTGAGCGTGATGTTCCGGCGCCGGATCTAGGGACAAATGAGCAGGTCATGGCCTGGATCATGGATACTTACTCCATGCACGCCCGCCGCACCACCACCGCAGTCGTGACGGGAAAGCCCGTGGAGATGGGCGGATCGCAGGGGCGCCACTCCGCCACCGGCCGTGGGTTGCTCATCGTTTGCGACAAAGCCATGGCTAAGTTTGGCAAACGGCGCGGCGACGCGCGCGTCATCGTGCAAGGCTTCGGCAATGTAGGCTCAGCCGCAGCTTCGCTCATGCACGCTGCAGGTTACAAAATCGTTGGCCTCGCCGATATTCACGGTGGGCTCTATGACGAAAAAGGCTTCGATCTGCCAGCCGTAGAAAATTGGGTCCTGCGGCAGCAGAAACCGCTCCCGGATTTTCCCGGCGGCGGCACGCAGATGTCCGCGCAAGAGGTCCTTTTCCAGCCCTGCGATATCCTCCTGCCCGCCGCCATCGAAAACCAAATCACCAGCGAGAACGTGGACCGCATCCAGGCCAGCATCCTTTGCGAAGGCGCCAATGGGCCTACCACCGCCTACGCCGACGATGTGCTCGACGCCAAGGGTATTTTCGTCATTCCGGATATCCTGGCCAATGCCGGCGGTGTCACGGTCAGCTATTTCGAATGGGTGCAGGACCGCGAAGGATTCTTTTGGCGCGAAAGCACGGTTAACGAGCGGCTGAAAGATGTCATGGAGCACAGCTTCGACGAAGTGGTACGCTATTCCGAGGCGCATGCCGTTAATAATCGCATCGCGGCGTATATGCTGGCGATCGATCGCGTCGCATTTGTGCTGAAGCTCCGCGGCATCTATGCCTAAAGTGAACCATGCTTCCCGAAGCCATCATCCCGGGCAATTCCAAGACCGAAGACACGCACCGGCGCGAAATCTGTACGGCGGGACGGTGGGTTCACGCGCGACATTTTGCGCCAGCCACTGACGGCAACATCTCGGTCCGCCTCAATGCTTCACGCGTGCTCACGACTCCTACTTGCATCAGCAAAGGCATGATGACTCCGGACGATCTGGTCGTCACAGACATGCAGGGCCGGCCCCTTTCCGGCGCGCGCCCGCCGTCCACCGAACTTGCCATGCATCTTCTGATCTACCGTTTTCGGGCGGATGTTTGCGCCATCTGCCATGCCCACCCGCCCATTGCGACAGGATTCGCGGCTGCGGGCGTGCCGCTCGATAAAGCCATTCTTAGCGAAGCTGTGTCTTCACTCGGGTGCGTTCCTTTAGCTCCTTACGGCACGCCAGGCACGTCAGAATTGTGCGATTCGATCGAGCCGTTGCTGCGGAATTACGACGCCATACTCCTGGCCAATCACGGTGTGGTTACTTACGGGCCCGATTTGCTTACGGCGTTTTTCCGCATGGAAACAGTTGAGCACGTCGCCATGGTCTCGCTCGTCACGCAACTCCTCGGCAAGCAAACCGTGCTCTCCGCCGGTGATATCGAAAAACTGCTCGCCACCCGCGCCCACCATGCTGGCAACGCATCCGAATCTAACCGCCAAACCCACACGCCCTCGAACAGCGACCTCCCTCCGTTAAAACCTGCCCGCCGCTCTAAGTGACCCTCGTCTACCAAGTTACTTGGCCCGTGGAGCCAAGGCGTTTGCCCTTGAAGCCCGTGGCGCGGGTTCGTTAGAGCCATGGCTTCGTGCACCTAGACATGTTATAGACAATAAAGGAGTAGGCTGCCTCGTCTGCCCTAGGGTAAAGACTCCTGGAGGGTGCCGAACAGTGCTGGAGAGGGAGCAAAAAGATCACTTTTTGCTCCCGTACCGGGATACTCGCGTGTATAGTGCTGCCTTTATTCACGCGCGTTCAACCGGCAAGAGCGGATGCGCATCGAGGATAACTTTTGCCGCTAGGGGAACAACCTAGACCCTTGACCAGTTCCACTGCGCAGACTAATCGCCCCGAGTCAAAACGCAACCACTGGTTGTTCAGCGTTGATCCACACAATTACCACTGGGACACTTTATTTGTTAAAGGCAAAGAGATGTGGCGCGGGGCGGGTTCGCGGCCGGACGCTTTGAGGCAGCTCAAACACATACGTCGCGGCGATCGCGTGCTCTGTTATCACGCTGCCCCGGAGCGCGCTCTTTATGCACTCGCGGAAGTCACACGCGATCCCTATCCCGATCCGCACGATCCGGAAAAGAAAAGCTTGGTGGCGGATCTGCGCGCACTCGAGCGTTTGCCACGGCAAGTCAGTCTCGCGGAGCTGCGCGCCAACCCGGGGCTGCGAAAGCTGAAATTCTTGAAGAACGTTCGACTGATTATTTCCGCGGTATCTGACGAGGAATACCAGGAAATCTTACGTATGGCCGGTATTGTAGCGTCTCCGGGTCTGCCCCTTCCGTAATTTATTATCCATGCGTATGCGAAGATGGGAAGGCGGCCGCTTCCTTGTGTAGGCTGCAGTCGGCCAGCATTTGAACATGCCGGAATTGCCCGAAGTCGAAACGATTGTGCGCGGGCTGCGAACCGTGTTACCGGGGCACACCATTGTGTCGGTGCGTCTGGGAAAGACCGATTTCATCGAAGAGCCGCTCGCGTTGGCCGAATTGCTTCCCGGACGTCGCATAGAAACGGTCGAGCGCCTTGGCAAGTTCATCCGGCTACAACTGAATGCGGGCAGCGCTGCGAAGAGTCCCGACCGGCCGATCAATCTCCTCGTACATCTCGGCATGACGGGATGGCTGGGCGTGCGCCGGCCCGAAGACCCTGTTGCGCCGCACACTCACGTATTCTTCGAACTCGAAGACGGCCGGGAGCTGCGCTACACCGATATTCGCCGGTTCGGACAAATGCGGATGGTCGCCGGCGATCAGATCGACGCCTTCCGGGATAGTCTTGGGCAGGAGCCGCTGGAAATTTCTGCCGGCGAATTCCACAAGCGGCTGGCAGGCCGCCGAGCCCGAATCAAAGCCTTGCTGCTTGACCAAAGGGTCTTTCGAGGAATCGGAAATATCTATGCCGATGAAAGTTTATGGCAGGCGCGCATTCACCCGGCGCGCCTTGCAGCGCGGCTCCATTCCACAGAACTCGGCCGGCTTCGCCAGGCCATTCGGCGGGTACTGCAGCATGCCATCGCGGATCGCGGTTCTTCGATAGCGACTTTCGTGGATGCGGAAGGTCAACCTGGAGAATACCAGCAGAGACATCGCGCCTATGGCCGCGAGGGCAAACCTTGTTTTCGTTGCGGGGCAAAGATCCGGCGCGCCATCGTCGCCGGACGAAGCAGTTATTTCTGTCCGCACTGCCAGACCGCGCCTCGGCGAGCGCGTGCCTCTGGGAAGGCCGAGGCGCGAGTTTGAAGAAGGACCATGCGAGCCGTCATTCAACGAGTTCGCCATGCACGCGTGAGCGTTGATGGACGCACCGTTGGGGAGATCGGCGCCGGAATCGTGGTGTTGCTCGGAATAGCTAAGGGCGATTTGAACGAGGCCGCTCATCACCTGGCAGAGAAAACCGCACACATGAGAATTTTTGATGATGCTGAGGGAAGGATGAACGTTTCCCTGCTTGAAAGTGGCGGGGCGGCGCTGGTGGTTTCACAATTTACGCTTTACGGCGACATGCGCCGGGGCCGCCGGCCGGGTTTCGAGCGCGCGGCGCCGCCCTCCGAGGCGAATCGGACATATGAAGAATACATCGCCCGCCTGAAATCTTTAGGCGTTCCCGTGGAAACAGGTATTTTTCAGGCGCACATGGTTGTCGAGCTGGAAAATGACGGGCCGGTTACGATTCTCGCAGATTCCGAGAAGGTGTTTTAAAACTGCGCCTTCGGCTAGGGGTCTTCTTCTACGGAACGCGGCCCGATTGTTTTGGGTACGACCTTATCGCCGCACGATATAATTAAGGTCGATGAACCGCTCCAGCAACACTGCCGAATATCAAGCCCTTGCGCAGTTCCGCTTTCTAATCCGGCGCTATCTAAATAACAGCGAAAAGGCGGCCCGGTCGGTGGGTCTCGAACCGCAGCAGTATATGGGCCTGTTGGCGCTGCGCGGACTGCCCCCGGACCACGAACCAACCATTCGCAGCCTGGCCGAACGGCTGCAGATCCAGCATCACAGCGCCGTTGAGCTCGTAGACCGCATGGAAAGGCGGGGGCTTTTTCGTCGCGAACGCTCTCAGCGAGACCGGCGTCAAGTGCACGTGCACGTGACGCCGCGAGGAGAAAAGCTGCTGAGCCGGCTGGTGCGGCACCGCATTGCCGAGCTACGCGTAAGTGCACCCGAACTGACGCACGCTCTGCAGGCGGTGCTGGCGGCGGCTTCACAGGAACCCGGCTCGAGCCGGCGGCGAAGGGCGTATGAGCAGGCGTCTGGAAAACGGCAGAAGCAATCCCCTTATACCTGAGTTCATCCTTCCGTTGATCCGCCCAGATTGCAGAGAGAAGAGGAGAAATCTATTTGACTGATACCAACGGACGGGTGAGTGCGACAACCAACAACACCGGGGTACCGGCTGGGATTCGTATCTCTGACGGGGGCCGCCATCGGATTGATCGATTGATCGCCGGCTGATCGCATTCATCTTGTACAACCTGATTGGCTTCTTCACGAATGTGACGTTCTATCACCAGTGGTCCTTTCATTTCCGCATTTCCGATCCGAAGCGACTCAACTTGGGCCCTGGGTGATTGTGATCCCCGAGGTGGTTGTGTCAGGAAGACGCGAAAGCGTCATGCTGTGCGAAAGATGAAGGAGGACCCTTCGGAGCCGCCTTGTAGGAGGGGGCTTCAAACTGCCCTAAGCTGCTTCGCTCCCCAAAGGCCGCGGTGGTGAACGTTAGGGTTAAAAGGCGTGACATTAGATCACGTCATGTGTGGATAAGAGAGATGAGTGCAAACGATCCGCTGATGAAGCGTCGAAAGGATCTTTGATGACACCGAAACCAGGGTTTCCACCTTGTCCTGGGAGCAGTATGGAAGGGACCTACTTACTGGCCATGCGGGGTCCGGCGTACAGGCGGCATGACTCTTATCTGGGCCTTCGTACGGAACTTGAGAACCGGGTCGGTGATGCTAAGGGAAAAGGCCCAAGTGGACACCCCACGAGGCCGAAAGTACCGATGCACCGATCAGGGGCGCACTGCTTCGTAGTAGCGCGGAAGCGGGGTAATGCCCGTGGAGCCAAGGGAGCAGGTCACCCACATCACGCGGAGTCAACGGGCAACCCGAGGAACTCCTGGTCTTGATGGAAGGCGTTAGCCTTCACTGGGTGGCACGAGCCGGATGAATCGAGAGATTCACGTCCGGATCTGTGGGAGGCTCGGAGTGAAATTCCCCGGGCCTACCCGGCGAGGGCTCATCGTCGGCATGATGGCGACATACGGTTGAGACAAGATCAGGGGACAAGGGATTCCTGAGGCGATGGAGGGCGCGAATCGTCACGCAAGGCGATATCCTTTGCGGGCTCGAAGAGAATCCGACAGGAGATAGGCCCGTGATCGATGGTGGTTCGCGGTCGCTGATCGTAGCTTATCCGGACGAAAGCGCCTTTGACGCTTTGACCAAAATGCTCATGAATAACGTGGGGCGGTTGCCGGTAGTCGACCGCCAGAATCCGGAGAAAATGATCGGATACATCAACCGGGCTGCGGTGATGGCATGCTGGGGCAACCTTTTGCACAAGAGGCGTGGCGCGAGGCGGGACGGCTGCAAAGGCTACGAAGGGACGGGATGCGGGGGGCCGTGCGGCGCACGATCGAAGGTAACGTCGTCGGCGTCGGTGAGGGCCATCTGAAAGTCCGTGTGCAGGAGACGGTGGAAGATTTGGCGGTGGAACTTTCGATTATTAGTATAAGTCCTGGGGACCATGTGCGCGTGAGTTTTCACGAATTGAATGGCCGGCGAGTGGCCCAACGCGTCGAGGAACTGGCCACGCGGCAATAGCATCCTCTAATCTTTAGAAGCCGCCGCCGCCCCCGCCGCCAAAGCCGCCGCCCACTCCGCCCATACCGCCAAATCCCGAGGTGGCCGAATTGCCTGAGCTTCTGGGCGCGGAAGCCATCACCTGCCCGGTACGCGCAGCCATTTGATCGAGGCTGTATACAAAACCGACAGGGTGAAACACCGCGGTGCCGGTCGTTTGATACCAGGATGGCTGCTGCAGCATTCCGTCGAAGGCACCGACCCATTTTTTCTCCACGCCCAGCGCCATGGCAAACGGGAGGTACTTCTCGAAATTTGCAGGAGACTGGGGTGTCCGGGCCAGGTGATCGCCTTCGACGTGGCTCAGAAAGTTCTCGAATCCGAGCGTATCGTGAAGTGCACGGACGTCATCAACGGTTCGCGTAGGCATGAACCACCCGAACCCGGCGATCGCGAGACCCGTCAGAATTGCGGCGACGCTAAAGGATTGGCCGAATAGGTAGAGCAGAGCTCCGGTGACGGCAGCAGCAAGTATGTATGCCTGGCGAACAATATCGGGCCGGTACGCGAAATAGCCGTGCTGCACTAAGGACTCAAGAATCGCCCTGCGAATTCCCGGCAGATTCTTATAGAACCGATTCTGTAATTCGGAGAGCGCGACCTCATCTCGCACGCCCACGAGAGGCGCCCCGAAAATTCCGTTAAGCAAGAGTAATTCGTAAGACTTCGCTCCCGTCCATTCCGTCGGCTTCTTGTTGAGATGAAAGACGTATTCCTTGTTGGAATACAAACCCATCAAGTGGGAGACCTCTTTCTCTTCGATCACGATGAATCCGCGCACGGCAAGGTCGACCAGCGTCGCGGTAATGTCGCGAATTCCCGCTTGATCGTCAACCAGCGCTCCCGCTTCGCCAGGAGAAAGGCCGGCAGGCTGCTCATATTGCACGGCAATTGCACCTACCCGCGGCTCCCGGCCCCGCGTATACCAAAGCCAAAACATCAGCACGAAGACGCCGGCGGGAACGAACAGGGGCCAATTGCTCTGCAGGAATTGCGCGACTTTCTCAGAACCGGCCGGCTCGTGCACGAATCCCTTGTCCCATCCGGCGACAATGGTCAGGCCTTCGTGAAAGGCAAGCGGCCGCTGGGATCGGATATCGATGTTGCTGCCGAGGATATCCACGCGCGCGTCCTGCAAGCGGGAGCCCAAGAAGCCGGTGTAGTTGGCCGCACGCAGGCCCGTGACTCCTCCGGGCAGGATGACATGCGCGCTTGCGGATTCGATGAGAACATCCCAGCCGGTGCCGGTCACGTTCCAATAGAGTTCGTCATGATCCTCGAAGAAGCGCAGGCCGTCGCGAACGCGATAATGAAGCGAGATATTTCTCGAAGTATCCTCCGCGGCAGGGACATGGAACTTCAGTTGGAGATTTCCGGCGTGCCGCTGCTTTTCGATGCGAAGGGAGGCGCCGTCGGAATCGGTGGCGGTGATGTCGGTAAGGAAAAGCGAATAATTGAAGCCGCCGGGCCCCTCATACTCCACGGGAATGGTGCGATAAATTCCGTTCCGGGCGCCGGTGAAGTCGACTTGAATGGTCTCAGTGACGTCGAGGGAGGAGTCCGGCAGCACATCGAGCTCAGCATGGAAATCGCGGATGCGCACCGTGCCTGCAGAAGTTGGGCCGGCAAACAACGTCCCCAACATAAGAGCCGGACAGAGGAGGGCCCCCCGGCGGAAGCGTCGTGACAAACGGCTCAGGGTAGAGTTGTGCCGGCGGTTTTCGAGACACCGGATGCCAGCAGAAACCATCGAGCGAGGTTCAGGCCGCTGGCGTCGTGCTGAAGTTGACACGCGGAACTTCGCGTTCGGCCGGAGCCGAGATTTCGAAGAACTCGCGCGGTTTGAAATTGCCCATGCCCGCAACCATATTGGAAGGAAATTGCTCCACGCGGGTGTTGAAATCGCGCACCGCAGCGTTGTAATAACGGCGCGCATTCTGCAGCGTGTCTTCAATCTGGTTGAGCGAGGCCTGAAGCTGGGCAAAGTTTTCCGCAGCGCGAAGCTGAGGGTAGGCTTCCGAGAGCGCAAAGAGCTGGCGCAAAGCGCCGCTCAGCATTCCCTCGGCCTGACCTTTGGCCGCGGGACCTTGCGCCGACATGGCCTGATTGCGCGCTGCCGTCACGGCCTCGAAGGTCCCGCGCTCGTGCGCGGCATATCCCTTGACGGTTTCGACCAGGTTGGGGATCAGGTCGTAACGGCGCTTGAGCTGCACATCGATATCCGCCCAAGCGTTATCACATTGCACCCGGAGCCGCACCAGTCCGTTGTAGATAAACACAATCGATAGTGCGAGGATCGCGATGACGATCAGCGCAGGCATCATTTGGCAAACCTCTTTCGACGCTGAATTAACCGCAGCGAAATTGAGAAGCTGATTTCGTCTCTCCAATATGGGCATCGGCCAGGCTTGTGTAAAGAGCGGAGACCGAAGTTGCACCTCAAGAGGCAAGAAGTAACTGTTTGGGTGACAAGCGGCCGGCAAAAGCGCCTCTGGCGCTGCCCACTCAGTTGGTTTAGCCTTGCGGCCGGAGCCCCGCTTCCCCTCACCCATGCTTTTTTAAGGCGCTCAGCGCGGCCGTCTTTAACCGGAACTATGCCCGCGAGCGGTTCGTCGTTCACTATAACCCTGCCGGCGTTGAGCGTCCCGACCATCAACGTGAGATAGCTTTGGTCAATCGCACTCGAAGCAAAACATTGCTGTCGCAGGAGCCCAGCTTGGCCCAAATTCTGAGTAGTCACCATTCTTCCACCTTCGACCGTACTTATGGGGCCTGAGCATTCACTACGATTGCGCATTTGCGAAGGCAGGTAGCTGCTTTTGTGGGCCATTCCAAATGAGCTATGCTACTGAGTGGCCCCGCTCTAGAGACGGAAGATATGACGAATGGTACCAACCGCATCGAAGTTACGATGGAGACGCTGCTTGACAGCGTGGCATTGGCTGAAGGCATAACCGAACGCGTGGCCAGAGCGGCCGGCTTCAATGATGACGACTGTCTGAAAATCGGCATGTCTGTAAGGGAAGGCGTGATCAATGCCTTTCGCTACGGAAATGAAGAGCAGCGTCACAAGAAGATTCAACTGAACTTTGAGGTGAGGGACGACAAGTTCATTGTGCACATCCTCGATCAGGGGCGGGGCTTTGACCTGCATGAGGTGCCGGATCCGCTCGCGGACGAAAATCTTTTGAAGACCTCCGGCCGCGGGATTTTCCTCATGCGAACTTTTATGGACGAATTTGAGCTGCGTCGCACTCCTCAGGGCGGTGCGGAAGTGATCATGGCGAAAAAGCTAGGCCAGCCGCACTCCGCTCCACATCTGCAAGATAAGTAAACCGCACCAAAAACCGAGTTCCAGCGCCCCAGTCAGAGGCCGACAGTCGGGCCGCGTAAGCCGCCCGGATAAGCTAAGCTACAAAGGCTCTGGACAGCAGGGGGCAGTTTATGCCAGCATTGCGCCGCGTTTGATTGGGTCTTGTAATCCCGTAGTGGTGCAAGGGCCCCGTCACCGGGTAATTCCGAGCTCCACCGACTGGCGTTACACCCGGCAAATAGCGAAGATCAAGATGAGGAGTGAAGAAGTTGAGCAGAGAACAAGGTGTGGTGAAGTGGTTTAACGCGGCAAAGGGTTATGGCTTCATCCAGCGCCAGTCGGGAGAGGACGTATTCGTCCATTTCTCCGCGATTCAGATGGATGGCTACAAATCGCTGACGGAGGGACAGATGGTCGAGTTCGAGGTCAAACAGGGGCCAAAGGGCTACCAGGCCGAGAACGTAACCGTACCGTAAAAGCTTAAGTTTCATTGTTTCTTCGATTGATGAGGCCCTGTTCGCTGGATGGGGCCGGTTCTTTTTGTGTCGCCTCAAGTGCGGCCCCTGCGGTTCGGACTCCCGCAGGATTACGGCAGGATTTTCAGTCGACTCCCTATCAAGGAGCTTCGTTTGCCGCAGCATATCTCCCGCAAGGAACTGAAAAAAGACGAAATCCGCGAGACCTTGAGCCACGGCGCTGAGGCTATTTTTTCGCATCAGCGGGACATCTGGGTCTATGGCGGGGTGGTACTGTTCATTGTGCTCGTGGTGCTGGGCTGGCGCTTTTACACCCAAAACCAAACCGCCAAAGGAGCGTCCGCATTAGCCGACGCCATGAAGATTTACCAGGCGCGGATTCGGAAAGCCGAGGAACCCGCTCTGCCAAATGAAGTTACCTATGTGGACGAAAAGAACAAGTACGCCGATGCCGTAAAGAGATTCACGGACGTCGCAAACCGTTATTCCAGGACCCGCCCCGGGCAATTGGCCCGCTATTACGCGGCTTTGAGTCTTGAGAAGCTGGGGCGTTACGACGAGGCTGAAAACGATTTGAAGTCTTTGCAATCGAGCAGGGATGAGAGCCTCTCGGCTCTGGCGCGTTTCAAGCTGGCACAGGTCTATGATGAGGCTGGAAAAGGTTCGCAGGCGGTGCCGCTCTACCAGCAGCTTGCCAACAAGCCGACCCTCTTCGTTCCCAAGCCCGTCGTCTTACTGGCGTTGGCTGATCACTACAGCAGCTCCGATCCAGCTCAGGCGGCCAAGCTTTATAAGCAAGTGAAAGAGGAGTTCCCCGGTACTCAGGCCGCTCAGGAAGCGGACGAGCGCCTGCAATTGCTTCAGGTAAAGGGGTGAACTCGCCTCAGGCCCTCCGTGTGTTTTTCCCCGGTGTCCGTTCTTTCTCGCGAAATCGCCGTGACATAGAATGACCGCATGGATCTGGCCGCGGTAGCCATGGATGAGAGGTGTTCCCGTGGGCGTCGCTGGCCGGAACCCATGCATCCCTATCGCGGCGAATACGCGCGGGATCGCGATCGCGTGATCCACTCGCGTGCATTTCGCCGTTTAGAGGCAAAGACGCAGGTCTTTACGACCCGCTACTCCGATCATTTCCGGAATCGCCTGACGCACACCATCGAGGTCGCTCAGATTGCGCGCACCGTGGCGCAGGCACTCGGCTTGAATACCGAACTGGCCGAAGCGCTTGCCCTGGTGCACGACATCGGACATCCGCCATTTGGACATGCCGGCGAAATGCGCCTCCACGAATTGATGCGCGATTACGGCGACCGCTTCGATCACAACTTGCATGCGCTGAGAATCGTGGAGCAATTCGAGCAGCGATATCTCGATTTTCCAGGCTTGAATCTGACTTTCGAAGTTCGCGAAGGCATCGTCAAGCACTCGCGCGACTATCCGCCGGCAGACTTCCGGGAACTTGCTGAATACCAATTGGACCTGCAGCCTCCTATAGAGGCCCAGCTGATGAATGCAGTCGATGAGATTGCCTACAACTCCGCCGATCTGGATGACGGTTTTGAGGCGCGCCTGCTCGAGATCGACATGCTCAGAGTGGAACTGCCTTTCTTTACCGATGTCTACGATGAGGTAGATCGCACCCATCCGGGCGGGCGAACCAAGCTCAAAATCGGCGAAACGATTAAAAGGCTCCTCGACTGTCTGGCGACGGATCTGATCGAGCAAACTCGGGAGCGGATTTTAGCGAGCGGCGCCAAGAATACCGATGATATTCGCCGACTGCCGCACCGCCTGGTTGGATTCAGCACGCAGGTGGCGAAAAACAATAGCGAGCTCAAGCGATTTCTCTACCGCCGGCTCTATGATCATCCGGCAATCGTCGAAGAGCGGGACCGTTCCGTGAACGCTCTCGAGCAACTCTTGCGCTTTTACCTGGCGCATCCGACGTCCCTGCCGAAATATTATTCTGAGTTGACCGCGCGGGAGGCGCCTCACCGTGTTGTCTGCGATTACATCGCCGGTATGACCGATCATTTCCTACTGCGTCAGCACCGTGAGCTCGTCGGGATGACTGCATCGATTTGAGCATCGCCATTGTTGACAACACGCCTGGCTGATTTCTTGACATCGTTCGGGTGCTCCGTATAATGACGTTTCGCTTTCAAAGGCCTCGTTTATGTTCCTCGATGTCAAAGAACTGGCGCTGCATAAGCTGCGTCTCCATCAGAATTACGCGCCGGGCGCGGTGGATTATCATACCCACGACTTTCGCCAGATCGATCCACTGGAGGTTCGGGCAACCGCAGAAATGGTGGACAGCCAAATCCGTATTTCCGGGGAGCTGCACACACGCGTGGAGATGGCGTGTGCGCGCTGTTTAGAGCCGGTCGTCGAGGAGGTAACCCGCGGCTTCGATCTCTATTACCGGCCCATGCAGTCCATTTCCCGGGAGGAAGAGGTTCGGCTGAAACTGGACGACACCGAGATCGCCTTCTTCGAAGGCGACGGGCTCTTCCTGACGGATGTGCTTGCGGAACAGGTGTTGCTGGCCATACCCATGAAAATCATTTGTCGCGGCGATTGCAAGGGCCTCTGCCCGCATTGCGGCGCCAACCTCAATAGCGACGCGTGCCGCTGCGAGAGTCACTCCGGTGATCCGCGAATGGAGCCGTTGGCTCGTCTGAAGCAGGACTGGTTCAAAAAGCAATAGCCATATTGATCAAAACGCCATAGAATCGCGCGCGAGAGAGCAGCGATCCGAGCGAGGAGTTTGCATGCCTAACCCAAAACGGCGTCATTCGAAAAGACGTAAGAACAACCGGCGGGCACATGATCATTTAGTCGCGCCGGCCTTCACCGAATGCCCGAATTGCCATGAAATGAAGCAGCCCCATCGAGCTTGCCCACATTGCGGCTACTACAAGGGCAGGGAAGTGATGGATACTTCTGCCTGAATCGCAGCTGTTCACCGGCGCGCTTTGTCTTCCCAGGCCAATCTAGGGTACTGATACGACGCAAGAGGCGGTTCCAGATGATTACCATCGCCGTGGACGCTATGGGCGGCGACCTTGCCCCCCGCCCCGAGGTGGAGGGATCGGTCCTAGCGGCCCGCGAACTGGGGCTTCGAGTACTGCTGGTAGGCATACCCGCAGAGATTAAACGCGAGCTGGCGCGGCACTCCCTGCGAGGCCTTTCCCTCGAAGTCGTCCCGGCAAGCGACGTGATCGCGATGAGCGATTCTCCTGCGCAAGCTTTTCGCCGGAAAAAAGACAGCTCGGCGCACGTAGCGGCGCGCTTAGTGCGACACAGACAGGCCGATGCGCTCGTCAGCGCCGGTAATACCGGCGCGCTCATGACTGTTGCGCGTTTTGTGCTCGGCACGCTTCCCTCCGTGCAAAGGCCGGCGCTCGCCGCGCCCTTTCCGACCAGCCGCGGAGGCGTAACGGTCTTGATCGACGCGGGCGCGAACGTGGATTCAAAAGCGGGCCACCTGCTGCAGTTTGCGGTGATGGGAGAGATTTATTACCGGGTTATCTTCGGCACGCGGCGGCCAAAGGTGGCCTTGCTCTCCATAGGTGAGGAAGAATCCAAGGGGAATGAACTCACAAAAGAGGTGTATAACAGGCTCAAGGACTTGCCCCTCAATTTCGTCGGGAATATCGAAGGACGCGACGTCTTTTCGGGCAGCGTGGACGTTATTGTCTGCGACGGCTTCATTGGCAATGTCGCTTTGAAGATCAGCGAAGGCGTGGCCCAGCATATCGCCGCCGTACTTAAAAAGGCGCTCAAGAGCACGATCGCCTCGCAGGTTGGTTACGTGCTTTCGCGGAGCGCCTACCATGAGTTTCGGCGCAACATCGACTACTCCGAGTACGGCGGAGCGCCGTTGCTTGGCGTGCGTGGCGTAGCCATCGTCGGCCATGGCAGGTCCAACGCCAATGCCATAAAGAATGCAGTGCGTGTGGCATCCGAACTGACGCACGCGCAACTGAATGAACGGATCGAGCGAGAGCTTTCCTCTTTGCCAATTGCGGTTGGGGCATAATCCGCCAGCCTGAAGGAGCCCTCGGATCAAATGAGTGGAGTTGTATTTCTTTTTCCGGGTCAGGGATCCCAATATGCCGGCATGGGCCGGGAACTCGCGGATTCGTTTCCGGTGGCCGGCAGAGTCTTTGAGGAAGCTGATCGGGCGTTGGGATTCTCGATTTCCCAACTTTGCTTCTCCGGACCCGATGAGGCACTGAAGCTCACGGAGAATACGCAACCCGCCATTCTCACTGTTTCGGTGGCCGCTTATCACGTGCTCGAGCAGAAGGGCGTGCGCCCTGACTATGTCGCCGGCCATAGCTTGGGAGAATATTCGGCGCTCGTAGCCGCTGGCGCCCTGAAATTTGTAGATGCCGTCCGGCTGGTGAGAAAGCGCGGGCAATATATGCAAGAAGCTGTTCCTCGTGGAGCGGGCGCCATGGCCGCAATTCTCGGCATGCGGCCCGGACAAGTGGCCGAAATTTGCCGCAAAGCAACGGACGGGAAGGTGATGCCTGCCAATTTGAATTCGCCGGAACAAACGGTCATATCGGGTGATGCCGCGGCGGTGAAAAGCGCCGTGGAAAACGCGTCGGCAGCCGGCGCCAAGCGGGCCGTCGTACTGCCGGTTTCAGCGCCATTTCACAGCGAACTGATGCGCCCGGCGCAAGAGCGTTTGACAGAGGATCTGCACGCCACCCACTTTTCTTCATTGAAGATTCCCCTGGTCACCAATGTGGACGCGGGCGTCATTACAAGCGGAGCGGAAGCAAGAGAAGCGTTGATTCGGCAGGTGACTCTGCCGGTGCGCTGGGAGGAATCGATCCGCGAACTGATCGAGCAGGGCGCCACAACGTTTGTGGAAGTCGGTCCGGGCCGCGTGCTCAGCGGGCTACTGCGGCAGATCGACCGCTCGGTGCATTCCCTGAACATCGAAGACATAAAGTCACTTCAGATCGCGCTCGATCGTCTGGTGCAGATACGAGGCCAAGAGGCAGAAGCCGAGGCCTCCTGAATGCAAATGCACGGGCACCCGCGGTTATGTTCAGCTTAAAGGATCGGATAGCGCTGGTGACTGGCGCATCGCAAGGGATCGGCCGGGCCATTGCTCTGGCGCTCTCGTGCGCCGGGGCACGCGTTGTGATTGCGGCACGTAATGCGGAAAAGCTTCAACGCCTCGCGGAAGAAATCGGCGTTGCCCCGGGCGCAGCACTTGCGGTTCAGATGGATATCGGGGATCCGCAAGAAGTCAAGGCAGGCTTTCGTCAGGCCATCGAACGATTCGGCCGGCTGGATATTCTGGTGAATAACGCCGCGATCACTCGAGATGGTCTGGCGGTGCGCATGAAGGCGGAAGACTGGGAAGCGGTTCTGCGGACTAACCTGACCGGAGCCTATTTCTGTATTCAGCAGGCGCTGGCCGTGATGTTACGCCAACGCTCCGGCCGCATCATCAATGTGACCTCGGTTGTGGCTCAATCCGGCAATGCCGGGCAAGCGAATTACATCGCGGCCAAGGCGGGGCTGATCGGACTGACGCGGGCCATCGCCACGGAAGTGGCATCACGCAACATCACTGTTAATGCCGTCGCTCCTGGATTCATTGTCTCTCCCATGACCGACCCGCTACCGGAGACGACAAAACAAGAATTGGTGGCGCGGATTCCCTTGGGGCGAATGGGCAAGGACGCGGAGGTCGCGGCGGCAGTCTTGTTTCTGGCGAGCGATGAAGCAGGATATATCACCGGGCATGTGCTCGACGTGAACGGCGGTTTGCGCATGAGCTGAATGCGGAGCGGTTGACCTGGTCCAGAGCGCCGCATAGAATGGGCGGTCCCTTAAGCGCCAAGAGAAGGAATAGCGCGGACCGGAGTGGCGGGCAGCGGAGGCAAACAGAATGGCCAGTGTAGAAGAACGCGTCAAGCAGATCATTGTGGAGCAGCTAGGCGTGGATGAGGCGGAAGTCACGCCCACGGCCTCTTTCGTGGACGATCTGGGCGCCGATTCGCTCGATACCGTCGAACTGGTGATGGCCTTTGAGGAAGCTTTTGGCATCGAAATTCCCGACGAGGACGCCGAAAAAATCGCCACAGTGAAGGATGCCGTCGCTTATATCGATAAACACGCCCAGGCGAAGAAATAATCCCCCACGCCAGAATCCCTTCAAGGAGAATCGAACTTGAGGCGCCGGGTAGTCGTAACGGGTGTCGGCCTTGTTTGTGCTTTAGGCATCGGGACCGACCAAGTGTGGGAGAGGTGTCGGCCCCATCACGCAATTCGATCCTTCTGGGTTCGATTGCCGTATTGCCGCTGAAATCCGCGATTTCGACCCGCTGAACTGGATTGCCAAAAAAGAGCTAAAAAAGATGGGCCGCTTCATTCAGATCGCCGTGGCAGGAGCCGATTTTGCCTTGCGCATGGCGAAGTTGGAGATTACGCCATCGATCGCGGACTCGGTGGGCGTCTATGTCGCGTCCGGTATCGGCGGGTTCGACGTCATTGAACGCGAACACTGCAAGCTCATCGAGGGCGGGCCTGGCCGCATCTCACCATTTTTCATTCCTGCTGCCATCATTAATCTCGCTTCGGGCGTAATTTCCATTCGTTACGGCGCTCGGGGGCCGAATTCGGCGACGGCGACGGCATGTTCCGCATCCGCCCACGCCGTAGGCGATTCGTTTCGTATCCTGGAGCGAGGGGATGCCGAAGTAATGATCTGTGGCGGTACGGAAGCGGCAATTACCCCAATGGGTATCGGTGGATTCGCGGCAATGAAAGCGCTTTCCACGCGCAACGAGCAGCCCGCCTGCGCCAGCCGCCCGTTTGATGCCGAACGCGACGGTTTCGTCGTTGGCGAAGGCGCGGGTATTTTGATCCTTGAATCGCTCGACCATGCGCAAAAGCGCAATGCTCCCATTGTTGCAGAGCTCGTTGGATACGGTATGTCCGGCGACGCCAATCACATCACGCACCCCGCAGAGGATGGCAATGGCGCGTACCGCGTCATGCGCGCAGCGATTCGCGACGCAGGAGTGCAGGCCGAGCATGTGGGATACGTCAACGCACATGGCACCTCCACGCCGCTTGGCGATGCCATCGAAACGCTCGCGCTCAAGCGCGTCTTCGGCGATCATGCCAGAAAGCTGGCGGTGAGCTCGACCAAATCGATGACTGGGCACTTGCTGGGCGGTGCGGGAGGCCTGGAAGCCGGAATCAGCGCGCTGGCTCTACGCGAGCAGAAGCTGCCACCGACCATTAATTACGCGCATCCCGATCCCGCATGTGACCTCGACTACGTGCCTAACCATTCACGCAAAGCAGCTTTCGAATATGCCTTATCGAACTCCTTCGGCTTTGGCGGCACCAATGCCGCGTTGTTATTCAAGCGCTGGCAATAATCGAACGTTGCCCTCGCGGCAATATCGGAAAGTTAGAGCGGACATGAAAGTCGCCGTTTGTATCAAGCAAGTTCCGGCCAAGGATGCGCCCTTGCACATCACCGATAACGGCACTTGGATTCGTGAGACCGATATCGGCTTCGAAATGAACGAACCCGATAGCTTCGCGCTGGAGGAAGGCCTGCGGCTCAAAGAAAAGCACGGAGGCGAGGTGGTGGCGCTCTCCATGGGTCCGCAGCGGACGAAACAGGTAATCAAGGAAGCCCTGGCAAAAGGGGCGGACCGCGGAATCCATCTGGAAGATGACAAATCCTTCCTGCTCGATCCGTTGAGCTCCGCGAAATCCATCGCGGCGGCGCTGAAGAAAGACAATTTCGATCTAATTCTGACCGGCCTGCAGAGCGACGATCACGGCTTCGGCCAGACGGGCGTGCTGCTCGCAGAAGTGCTCGGCTTGCCTCATGCCACCATCATTATGCGGATTGAACTCCAGGGGCAGCGGCTCAAGCTCAAGCGAGAGTTGGAGTCTGGCTGGTTTCAATGGGTCGAACTGCCGTTACCGGCCGTGCTCACGATCCAGTCGGGCATCAATAAAGTTCGGTATGCTTCTCTGAAGGGAATCATGGCGGCAAAGAAGAAAGAGATTGCCGTCATCATGCGCGAATCGCTAGGCGTAGCAGACGAGCCGACCCAGCGCGTCGAACGTATTTATGTCCCGCAGAGGGCCAAGCGGACGGAATTCATTGACGGCAGTCCCAAAGACGCCGCGGCAAAGTTGCTCGAGAAGCTTCGCCACGAGGCGCGCGTCCTCTAATCACCGTCACGAAAAATGAAAATTCTCGCCATCACCGAGCAGCGCGAGGGCAAATGGAATCCGGTCAGCTTCGAAACTGTAGTCGCGGCGCAGCAAATCGCCGCTACGCAAACAGGAAGTTGCGTCACCGCGGCGGTGATTGGCAAAGATGTGCGCGGGCTCGCCGACGAGTTGGCGACAAATCAAGTAGCGGAAGTGCTGCTAGTCGAACACGACCTGCTCGAGCGATATACGCCCGACGGATTCGCGATCGCGCTGCGCCAAGCGATTGCGCAATCACAACCGGACCTCGTCCTGCTGCCCCACACCTATCAGGTGCGTGACTATGCGCCCAAATTGGCCGCATCCCTGGGTAAAGGAATGATCGCTGATTGTGTTGGTTATCGCGCGGACAAGGAAGGCATCGTATTTGTCCGCCAAATGTTCCAAGGAAAGACAGCTGCGGACGTATCGTTTCAGGGCGCTCCGCCCTGGTTCGTTTCCTTTCAGGCCGGTGCGTTTCGCGGCGATCAGGTGACTCGCGGCACGGCGCCCGCTCCGATCACGACGATCAAGATTGATTTGAAGCAGGAGCAGATTCGCACTAGTCCTCTCGAGCTTTTCCGGGAAGCAAAACAGGCGGTTGACTTGACGCAGGCGCCGATTCTGGTTGCTGTAGGGCGCGGGATCAAAGCGCCGGAAAATATCCCTCTGGCGGCGAAACTGGCGAAGCTGATGGGCGGAGAATTGGCGGCCTCGCGTCCCATCTGCGATGAAGGTTGGCTGCCGATGGATCGCCAAATCGGCAGCTCGGGTCAGACCGTAGCGCCGAAGTTATATCTTGCGCTGGGCATCAGCGGCGCAATTCAACACGTCGTCGGCATGAAAGGCTCGCGGACGATCGTGGCTATTAATAAGGATCAGAACGCGCCAATCTTCGAGGTCGCCGACTACGGCATCGTCGGAGACATTTTCGAGCTCATTCCCGCCCTCACGGAAGCCCTCGAAAAGAAATAACTGTCACCGAGACCCGCGGCGTGTTGTTTCCTGCGCGCGACGCCTTCCAGACTGCGCCTGGATCTAGCTACTTTCTTGCTAGAATCGTAATGTGAGTCCCGAACGGGAACGCCTGGACGCGGACGTCCTGATCGTCGGCGCCGGGCCGGCCGGCCTTGCATGCGCCCTGCACCTGGCTCGATTGATCCGGCAACACAATGAATCCGGCGGAAAGCCCAAGCTTCCGGCCGAAGGTATCTATGTTCTCGAAAAGGGACGCGACCTTGGTGCACACCAGCTTTCCGGGGCTGTGCTCGATCCCTCCGCTCTGGCCGAGCTTGTGCCGGACTTCGCAGAGACAGCGCCACTCGATGCGCCGGTTTGCGATGATGCAGCGTACTTTCTCGGTGCGCGTCGCGCCTGGAAGCTTCCGATCACCCCGCCGCCTTTAAGAAATCACGGCAATTACATCGTCTCGTTGAACAGGCTGGTGAAGTGGCTCGGGGGACTTGTCGAGCAGGCGGGCGTTAACATCTTCACGCAATTCGCCGGGGTACAGCTCATTTATGAGGGCGAAGCGATCGCTGGCGTGATCACGGAAGACAAGGGCCGTGACAAAGATGGGAAGCCCAAGGACAACTTCACGCTGGGTTACGAACTCCGCGCCAAGATCACGGTGCTCGCTGAGGGCCCGTGCGGTTCCCTGACCAAGCACCTCGTCGCGGAGAAAAATCTCGGCGGCCTCAATCCGCAGGTCTATAGCGTCGGCGTAAAGGAGCTTTGGGAAGTACCGTCGGGCCGCGTCAACGCCGGGTGGGTGGCGCATACGGTGGGTTGGCCGCTCGACTCCAGCATGTACGGCGGCGGTTGGATCTACGGAATGCGGCATAACCGCGTCTCGCTGGGATTGGTGACCGGCCTCGAATTCCACAACCCGCGATTCGATCCGCACGAAGCCTTTCAGAGGTTCAAGACGCATCCGTTCGTGCGCCGGATTCTCGCAGGCGGCACGCTGGTGCGCTATGGCGCGAAAACGGTCCCCGTGGGCGGCTGGTATTCGATGCCGCGTGTGTATCTTGGTGGATGCCTGATTATCGGCGATTCTGCGAGCTTGCTCAATTCCCAGCGACTCAAGGGAATTCACATGGCCATCAAGAGCGGCATGCTTGCGGCGGAGACGATTCTGGACGCATTGCGCGCGGGCGACGTTTCCGCCGCGAATCTCTCACAATTTCGCCGCAAGATAGATCAAAGCTGGATCGGACGCGAATTACGTAGCGTACGCAATTTTCATCAGTCCTTCCAGCACGGCCTCTGGCGCGGTCTGGCGCACACCTCCGTGCAATATTTGACCCGCGGGCGTGGCCTGGTCGATCCAATGCGGATGCCAGCTGGCCACGAGCAATATCACAAGCTCGACGGCGCGGGTCCGGCTCCTCCGCGCTTTCAGGGCGATGGCATGCTCACGTTTGACCGGCTAACCGACGTCTACCATTCCGGCACGCGCCACGAGGAAGATCAGCCCTGCCATTTGCATGTTCTCGATACCAATATTTGCGTCGATCGCTGCATTTTCGAGTACGGGAGCCCTTGCCAATATTTTTGCCCTGCGGCCGTCTACGAGATGGTTGAGGACAAAGTGGTGCAGCGGCTGAAGATCAATTTCTCGAACTGTGTGCACTGCAAGACGTGCGATATCGCCGATCCTTATCAAATCATCGACTGGGTGCCGCCGGAGGGCGGCGGCGGGCCGAATTACGAAGGGATGTAGCCGCGGGGCACGGCCATCAGGTGAGCAGGCCGAACACGGAGAGTTCGTTCTGCGTACCGTCGTACACGTTGCCGTTTGCCACTGTGGGAACGGCAAACTTAACTGCCGGCCCCGCCGCGGGCGCAAGGCCGTTTGCGCTCGTAGGGCTTGCATACAGTTTGCTCGCGAGGTTGTTGCGTCGAAGCGCGAAAGACCGCCGCCCGTATTGGGGTCAAATGGGGTAACGTCGGACGTGGCGACAACAACGTTGGATGATGGATGTGACGTCAGAAGATGGCGCTGCCCCTTTCGCCGATTCTGCCACGGGAATCATTCGGCGTGCTATTGAAAACGGCCGGTACGCTCTTCAGATCAGACGCATCGTCGGCGAAAAGCCAGCCCTGAAACGGGTCTGTGTCGGCGTAAGAATCGAAAGCAATAAAACCTTTACCCCCGGCGAGCAGGAGCGCCGAGCGCTGATTCTATTCTCTTTGAGCGCATCGAACGAGATCTGGCCTGAAAGCCAGCTGTCTCCGGCGCCGTTTACCATAGCTTGAATGGCCGAGCCGGATCCGATCCGAGCGAGCCGGGCATCGACGCAGAAATATGCGGCCGGCGTCAGACCCAAGCCACCTTAGGGATGTGCTGCCGCACTCTGCTCCGAGACAGGCGGCCTGTGGTGATGAAAGATTCCGAAGAGCTTTGCGAAAAGGCGAAGCCTTGACTTGTGGGATCGTGGAATCGGGCGCGAAATCTCTGCAGGCGGCGCGGGTAAGGCAGGCGTTACGGCGCCTCGAAAAAAGATCGGCGGGTCCGCCACCGATTCGCGGATCACCCGCATAGCGTCTGAAGTCAAGGCTGACCCGATGTCCACAGAAGAGGCGTTAAAAGTCAACGGCATTTCGATCCGATAAGTTGCCGAATCGGTTGATTGCGGCGCGCGCGGAGTGATCGGTCCGCTTGGAGACGGATGCGCCGTGGTGCTCGTTTCTAATTGCTTTAGGGTGTTATTCCCGGAAACGAGAAGCTCACAGGAGCACCTTCGTGAACCGCTGCGCAGCGCACGGAGTTCGCCTCCATCCATCTCGATATTCCCGCCTTGCGGAACGATCAAGTTCTCTCCCGTGAATTGCTCCTCGATGCGCATTGCGCCGGAAAGCGCCATGACGCAGAGTTCTCCCTTTTGATCTAACCCGACCGTGAGATCGGGCTCCCGATCTCCGATGCCCTCCGGAGCGACGATCAATAGCGGAGTATAGACGGTGACCTGTGCCGCAGCGCCAACTTGCAAATGTATCTGGCCATAGTCGAGTGCGATGGTGATTGCCGGCCCCGACTTCAAGAACGAGAGATGAGCTGGCCCACAAAGGATGATATCGCCGCCTTCGGGCATATCGATCTTTGCCTGACCGGATCGAAGCGTAAGGTCGCTGCCGCTGGCGAGCAAGGCCGTGGCGCGGCCGTTCTCATTCTCAAAGCTTATCGCTCCAGTCACGGAAACATCATCTCCGGAGAGACGTCCGACCAAATCTTGCCGTCCCGGCGGCCCGGGTGAGGTGGCTTGCGCTGGCCGCAGTTGCGCCTGAAAGATCAGTAAGGATATGAACGCCAGCAGAAGGCGGCAGATCGCACGCCAGCGGTTGGTGTACGGCGCTCCGTGAATGAATTCGTATATCCTCATATCCGTGTTTCGGGTCGCCTATACTATAGCGCATGACTGAATTGGCCAAGTCGTTGCCAGAACGCGAAGAACAGCTCGCCGACGCCTACGATTCGCGGCCCAAACAACTCTCCCCTTTTCGGCGCGCTCAGATTCCCATCATTGCCGGCGCCGCATACGCGTTCGCTCGATTCGTTGGCCCGACTCTGCGATACGAAGTCCTCGGCTGGCAGCACATCGACCGCGTGCACCTTCAGAATCGCCGCTGCGTCTATTCTTTTTGGCACCAAACAATTTTCTTAGCCATGTGGTGGTGGCGTCACCGCGGCTTGGTGGCCATGACCAGCGGGAATTTTGACGGACAGATCCTCGGTAGCGCACTCCAACGATTAGGTTTTGACACCACATTCGGGAGTTCGTCCCGCGGCGGCCTGCGAGGCCTCTCCGTGCTGGCGAAGCGGCTCCAACAAGGCCGTGACGTGGCCTTTGCGGCAGACGGTCCGCGGGGACCGCGTCATCTTGCAAAACCAGGGCCCATAATTCTGGCTCGCCGCAGCGGCTGCCCGATCGTTGGGTTTCACGTTTTCGCCGAACACGCGCGTATTTTCGACAAGGCCTGGGATCTTTTTCAGCTTCCCTGGCCCTTCTCCCGTGTTGTGCTTGTGATCGGCCCGCCGATTGAAGTGCCGGACCAAACCGGTCGCGATGCGATCGAGCGTAAGCAAGCTGATCTGCAACGCTTGCTCGAGTACGTTCGAACTACAGCGGAGTCCTGGTTTAGCCTATCGCCGGCTGAACAGAAGCGACAACGTGCGATTTGGAACGCTTGAAACACACCCAATACGACCGAATGTACACGAGTTCCACAAGAAAATAATGCCGCCGACTCAAGATTTCGTGGAGCTTACCGACGAGCGCGCCGCTTCGCGACCAGCGATGCGGCCAAAGACCAGACACTTTGCCAGACCGTGCTGGTTGAATCCACCCGCCGATTCGCCTCCGCAGTAAAGTCCCGGGATCACTTGGCCTTGCAGGTCAATGACCTGGGCTTTCGCGTTAATCCTCAGCCCTGACACGCAATCATGAATGCAGGGCGTCGACCAGGCGGCATAGAACGGGGCCGTCTGGATTTTGTACTGGGGAGTTGGTTTTCCAAAATCCGCATCCTTGCCCGCATCCACAAACGAATTGTATCGGGCCACGGTTTGCTCCAAAGCCACGGGCGGCACAGGCTGCTTCTGATATTTGCTAACGATCTTGCGCGCGAGCTCGGCAAGCGTGGTCGCACTGAAAAACCAGCCCTCCGGATCCACGTATGGCGGCGTACACGTCCAACCCTCTCGTCTAACCGCGTCTGCATCGAAGACCGCCCAAATGGGGCCTCCTCCTTCGCCTGTTCCACCATTCAACTCCAGGCAAGGATTCCACCAATCGAATCCGGTGGCTGCTTCGTTTACGAACCTCAGACCCACCTGATTCACGTGGATCACGTCCTGGTAGTCCCTTACGAGAAGGCCTATGGCACGAGCGAGGCCCGCAATAGGGCTATTCTTCAGATTTTCGTTGCGAGTCCCACCGCCCTGCGGATAACCATACTGATTACCAATCACGTAGGGTTTTTCAAAAATGTGCGATCGGGCCATTGTCTCAAGGGTTTGGTTCGCTACGCCCCAAAGTGCTGCCCCGACGCCCATAGCCGCGCTCTCGCCATCACCAGTTTGGCGTGAATACGGCTCGCCAACCACTTGGTACTCTTCGGTTAGCCTGGGGTCAAACATGCGACGGAAATTCACGTTACTGGTATGACCTCCCGTGCCGATGATCACGCCTTTCCTGGCCTGAATGTTGAGGGTCTTGCCCTGGCTCGTAGCCGTGATGCCGAGAACCCTTCCCGAAAGTTGGCCTTCTCTAATGATTCCGGTCATGCTGTGCCGCAGCAGGATTTGCACGCCAAGTTTTCTTGCGCTCGCTTCCAGCGGCCGCACGAGGGCAGTTCCATTTCCTCCATTGGGAGCCACGGAACTAGGTCCCTCGCTCCACACAACTGTCTGCGCTCTCTTGATGTTTTGGGGACCACCATCGGCACCGACCGGAGACCGGTCGGGAAATTCCACTCCGTGTTCTTTCAGCCATTCGAAGGTCGGGGCGCTCCAGTCGCAAAAGGCGCGCACAATTTCCCGGTCGCTGAACCGATAGTCGTGCCAGTGCACCAAGTCTGAGAACATTTGGTCTGGTGAGTCCTCGATGCCGTATTTTCTTTGCAGGCTTGTTCCGCCTCCCAAAGCGATATTGCCGCCGCTCTCTATGGCGTGTCCGCCGATGTCGTAATTCTGCTCGACAATGATAACGGATGCTCCATTTTCGGCGGCCTCAATCGAAGCGGGCAGACCTGCAGCTCCCGCCCCGACGACTACGACATCCGCGACGCTGTCCCAATGCCGCGAAGCATACGCCGCACCAACTGGCTTTGCGCTGCAGGCCAAGGCAGTCGCTCCAACGCCCGCGAGTGTGGTCTTGACAAAATCTCTCCTCGACCAGGCCTCTCTCATTTTCCTGTGCTTTGTCACGTCGTCCTCCTGCCCCGCGGCTGCTCAGCTAGAGCACAATACTCTGTCTATCTTGACCATGATTGTGCAGATTATATGCCCGCCCAACGAACGCGCAAATCTCAAGGCATTTCGGTTGGGGCCTTCCCGCCTTTGAGCCTTTCGCATAGACGACAGAATGAACGCGCCTCCTTTGACGTCTACCGTCCGGGATCAGTCGCCCATTTAGTTGCTCACCGATGCCAATTGGAGTAAAAGTGACGGACGCCTTAACGTCTCCTAGCTAGACGATGCGTTTGCCATGAGCCTATCGAGGAGAAGGAAGAGGACGGCCTTAGTTAGCTTCGGTTTCGGGAGTCCGGTGGACTCCACCGGTGTCCAGAAGCCAAACCGCTGAAGTCTCAAATCGGAGTTTTCGCTCAGGCTCGATAGTGATAGGGTTCAACATTCTGGACCGAACGAAATAAGGAGGTCGTCATGCGGAAGCAAGTCTTGCAAATCCCGGTCATACTGCTTGCAGTTTGCTCGGCAGCGCTGGCTCAAGCACCCAAAGATAGCGTGTACATCAGCGATGAGAATATCAAGGCCGTCTTGAAGCACTCGGCCGATACGCATCGCACAATTCCGGATAATACGCTTAGAGTGATCGATATGGGTCAGTATCAGCTCGGCGTTGCTGTCGTTGCCCGCGGAGCCATGAAAGGCGGTGGCACCACCGCAAATGCGGGCGGGGGAAGCGCCGCGCCTGCGGCAGCGAGCGCCTCGCAGTCTTGCGGCGAGCAGCGCCCCGGTGCGACGGGTCCCACGGGAATCTTCCACGACGATACCGCCGAGAGTTACGTCGTCATATCGGGTAGCGGAACTCTGATCACCGGGGGCAGCATCGTCAACGGGAAACGTTCTGGTCCGAATGACGAAGTGACGACGGTCCTCAATGGCCCTTCCTGCGGCGGCACTATGGTGGGATATACGAGCCGCGAGATAAAAACGGGGGACGTGATCATAATTCCGGAGCATGTGCCGCACGGATTTTCAGCGATTCCGGATCACATCACGTATTTGAGCATTCGGCCGGACTTGAAAAAGGTTCTCCAGCACGGGTACGTCAATTCTGCGCTGAAGTAAAGAGATCGGGCAGCAACTCTTGGGAAGCTGGCGGGCGCGTGCGACCGGTGAGTCGGTTACAACACTTTCGATTGTCCCAGTCCACGCGAGTGCCCGCCTCCAGCGCCGTTCACTGAAAGTTCGGAGGCGTAGACCGCGCTCGGCGGAGCCCCTTTCCCCGGCGCGGGAACAAAAAGACGAGATAACTGCGTCACCAGAAGGCCGGTCTTTCCCGCCCGGACCGGAGGGAACTTGTCCCAGCGACTGATAGTGATCCGGATCGATTTCCTTGTACACATTTACCACGCCGGCACCGCCAGAGGTCGCGTGAATGCGCTTACTCGCAGGATCGAACACCAGGTCGTCCGCTCTCCTTCCGATCGCAAGCGCCTGAAGTTCTTTCCCCGCTTGCGTATTGAAGACCACCATCTGCCCGCTGCGGCATCCGACGAAAAGGCGATATGCTGATTCATCGAACGCCATCGTGGAGTTGTCCTTGCCCAGTTTGACCGGCCAACTCGTGGTCAATTTATTTGTCTTGCGATCGATCACTTCGACTTCGTTCTTTGCCGGGTTGTTCAAAAAGAGCCTGCTTCCCGACGTCTCCAGCGCCATGGCTTCCAGCGTATCGCCGTCAATTTTGACGTCCGCAAGCTTCGTGCCGGCGGTCGTGTCGACAACGCTGAGCATGGTGAAAGCTTCGTGGGCATTGTCGCCGCCGCTGTCCACGTAAAGATAGTGCTTCGCCGGATGGTAGCCGATGGAGTCTGTATCGACCTTTAGTTAGGGGAACAGCTTTTTATTTGTCTCTCCCTGTTAATTTCTTCTCAGTGCTTCAACCCCAGCCGGGTCTGAGGTGCTACCCTATTGTTGGATTCTGACCTTCTTTTCGTACTCGAGGAAGTTGAGAGAATTGTCTTCGCAGACGAACTCCATGATGTTCCAATCGGGCTTCAAAATGTATTTCTTTTGTGTGTGCAAGGGCATCGAGTACGCCTTGGGGTCATCGAGCGTGATGTCGATCATCAACGAATCGTGGTCTATACGATGAATGCGCTCGATGAGGTGAAGAGCGTCGGAATGCGGCTGGCCGCCGTAACCAAGCCAGGTCTTATCGTTAAAACCCGTGGTGTCGGTGACGAGCGTGTCTCCCTCCCAGTGGCCAATGGAGTCGCCCATCCAGGTGGGCCCCGCGTCCTGCATGTGCCCGCGCCCGTCCGTAAAAATCTGCCGAATGACGTGGCCGTACTCGAAAAGCATGAGCACGCGCCCAGGCGTGTGGATAATCTCCAGTGGGTAGAGGAAGAGATAGATCCTCGGCAAGCCGGATGGGAAGCATTGGAAATCGGGATCGTTCGAGTCGATCGCCGTGGTATTAGGTCCTATGGGCCGATTGGCGTTGAGTCTCTCCAGCCCCCACGCAGTCAGAGGTAGAGGACCCTTCAGGGGTTTGCCCTCGGGATGGAGCCAGACAAACTGCTGGCCAGGATTGTCGGGCGTGGCCGCTCCCAAAGTGCTTCTCGTTGACGGATACCAGACGCCCCTGAAGGCAGCCGGAGTCTGGCTTGTGGGTTGGCCTCCGGCCTTTCCCGGCTGCGAAGCTTGCGTATGCAGCACAGACGGGACTAAGAGGAGGCCAGCGAAAAACAAAAAGCTCCTGCAAAGCAAAAAGCTCGTGCAAAACTGAAAAATGATCGGGCTTCTCATTTGGAAGAATCGGCAGGCAATCCCATGTAGGGGGTCTCTCGCCCGTCGATAAATACGACCTTCTGACCGGACATGGCCTTCGCGCCATTCTTCACCGGATGACCCGTGACGATGATTTGGTCTTCCGGCTTCAGCGTGCTTCTGCTCCAGCCCCTTCTCGACAGAAGATTCGGGCTCTGAAGCTCGGCGGTCCAATTTGCGGCTTGTCCTTTATCGTCCTTGACGGTAAAGAGGATCAACGCATGTGGATTGAGGTATTGCAAGGCCGTGACGGTTCCTTGCAGAGAGATCGTCTTCGTATTGTCGTATTCTGCTGTACCGTGATGGGCGCATACGGGAAGCGACCCAACGCACAACCCCGCCGCCACAACGAAACACGCACGCAGCTTGAATTTCATACTCCTACCTCGCCAGCGCTCTCGAAGCGTCCCCATCTGCCTAGTAGGCCGAAGGTGCGAGCCGAATCAGCCGCAGTCAGGCGAACAAAAAGATGTGCGCACAAAGAGTCCGGCTCCGATGTGTATACCCGCTATCGTGCCCGTGTCAAGGCGCCACAGGCTACTGTCGCAGCAAAATGAGAGTGTCCGGTTTGCGCAAAATAGAAATGTCCGGTTTCATCCAGCGGAAGGAGGGATGGGACCGGAGCGAATCGAGTTGAGCGCGAAAGAATGGGAGCGGTTGAAGGTCTTGCAGCAAGTCGAGGGAGGTCATCTAAAACAAATCGGAGCAGCCCGGCGGCTGCGATTAACCCACCGCTTGTTATTCCGGCGGGGAATCCTTCGCGTTTCATACACGTATGAGCAACCACGAAGCCGGCGGCGGTCTCGTTGCCGAAATTTTGGGCGAAGGCACTGACGCCGAACTCAGCGTTACTGGCGTTGACACGTTTCACTGGGCGATGGGAGAATTCGCGCGGGGAACGGGCCGCGAAGGAGGGTATGACATGAGACTGGGACGCAGCGTTAGTCGCTCTATGATCGTGGTTGCCGCGGGGGTGGCGGCGTTGTGCTTTTTGCCGTGGTGTGCGGCTCAGGATGCGGCGCCAGGGAAGACGTCGGCGGCTTCCAAACCAACACCCTCGAAACTAGCACCCGGTTCGAAACCAACGCCGCGGACGCCGGATGGTCACCCGGATCTGAGCGGCTTCTACAATCTCGGAGACATTTTTGCCGGGGACCCCGTACAGGAAAAGCCGGGCCAGCACGTTGTGGTCAGGTCCGCTGACGGGTCGGTGTTCTTTGATTACGGAGGAGCCAATGCGGCGGGAAGCGAACAAGTGGGCACGAAGGTCCTGCAGACTCAGAACGGCAAAGTGAATCTTCTCGATCGCACTTGCGTATCCTGCGAGGAGCCGCCGTATAAGCAGGAATACATGGCCAAGGTCAAGGCCATCGGCGACGCGATGCACGGCGATGCCTCACCGGCGGATCCGCAGTATGACTGTATCCCGTACGGCGTGCCGCGCGGATCGCTTCGCGGCGGTGGTGGTTACGCGATGCAGATCGTGCAGAACTCGCAAGTCGTGGCCTTCCTCTATGAAGACAGACCGGGTCCCTATTTCAGGATTGTTTACCTCGACGGGCGTCCGCACCCCAAGGATCTGGACTCTTCCTATTATGGCGATTCGATCGGGCATTGGGAGGGCGATACCCTTGTCGTTGACGTGGTCGGGCTCAACGACGAGACCTGGCTCGGCTCTGGAACCGTCGGGCCGAAATTGGCGATGATGCATAGCGACCAGCTGCATGTCATCGAACGCTGGACTCGTGCAGGCGACGTACTGACCTACGAGGCCACGGTGGAAGATCCCGTCATGTTTACCAAGCCCTGGATGATGACTCCGCGGCAGACGCAAATTGCCGCCCCAGGCGATTATATCCGCCCGACCATGTGCCTGCCTTTGGATAAGAGCCATTTGGTCAAAGAAGACGAGACCCCTTATGTCACCTCGAAGGACGCCGCCGAGCCGACGACCGTTGCGGCCACGACTCAGACTATCCCCAATATTGCGGGAAGCTGGAACGTTCAGATTTACAGCACAATCGAAGGCCTGATGAACCAGCAGTGGGTGATGAAGCAGGATGGCAGCAAGGTTACCGGCACCGTCACGAGCAAGAGCGGCGAAATGCCGCTGGAAGGGACGTTAGAGGGCGCGTTTCTTCACGCCACAGTATCGGACGGACAGAAGAAATACGATGTCCGCGCCACGGTCGTGGCCAAAGACATCGACGGGTCTATCAAGATCAACAGGAACGAGTTTCGGTTGGCCGCCAAGCAGGCCAAGTAGGGACACGCGAAGACGAGTTACAAAGGTACACCTCCATGAACAAAAACAAAGTTTGCGGGATGCTGCTCTCTGCCACCGCCCTTCTGGTAGTCTGTGCTCCTCTTTTGGCGCATCATTCGGTTACTGCCGAATTTGACGCCAATCAGGAATGGACCGTCACGGGTGTCCTAAAAAAGGTCGACTGGATTAACCCGCACACAGCCACTTGGGTGGAAGTCAAGGACGAGAGCACGGGCGCGTCTGAAACGTGGGGTTGCGAGGGGAATCCGCCGAGCACCTACAGCCGTGCGGGAGTGCACCGTCAAGACTGGCGGGTCGGGGAAGTTGTTACCCTCACCTGCATTGCCGCGAAGGACCACTCGAAGCACTGGGGATTCCTGAAACAAATCAAATACCATTCCGATGGCCATGTGCTCGTGTTTAGGCTAGGCGGAGAATAAACAGCCTGCGCGAAAGAAAAATAGAGGAGAGATTCTTCGTCGCTACCACCCAGCATGTGCAAAACCGCCACGCGCTTGGTACCCCGGGTTTTCGCTCCTCAGAATGACAGCTCTATGGGTCGCGGCTAAAAGGCGCCTATGCGGGCAACCACGTATTTCTGACTTAGGCTAAGTAGGGGATCGAAACCGCAGCCGTCGCGACCGACAGCCACAGCAGAAGCTCGGCCAGCCCCGCAAGTTTCGCCACCGCAGGCATGGCCGGCATTTGCCCCCATCCCCGCACTCTTTTCTGCACTGCTACGTGCAAAATAACAGCGAGTGGAATGAGCAGGCCGAGTTTAGTGAGGAAGGCGGCATTAACCAGGTAGGTCGCGGCCGAGACGGAGAAGAGTAGGAAGCCGCCGGCTATGGCGATCGCAAAGCCGATCCAGTTCCACAAGAACAACGCATCCGAGAGCCTGGAAGGCGGCTGCCGCCTATTACCAACGCCCAGCAGGCTCAAATCGACCGCAACGCTCGTCCCAATCCATAGCGATAATCCGGTAAAGTGGGTCGCTTGCACGAAGGGATAGGCCCAGTCAGATGTGGCGATCGCCAAGGCCCACGAAGTGTTTTGCAGCCAATTACCAAAATTGACTACTTCGCCCACCATTTCAATGGCTCCCAATTAGTAATCTCACACCCTAGCCAATGCCGGAAAGGGCCGGGACCTCCACTCCGGCGAGAATTGCCCCGATCCAGAGAAGCACTGAGATGATCGCCACGATCTTTGCAGTTGCAGGCATCGAGGGCGATCGATCCCATTTCGGTACGCCGCGCTGAACAGCGAGGGTGAATATAATGGCCAGCAAAGTTACCAGCATCTTCGCGTGAAATGTCGATTCAGGAATATACGCAACGGCATTGCCCGCGAACATGAGAAACCCTGACAGCGCGTTGAACGCGAGCGCCACCCACACCCAGGGGAAAAACCGTTCCGCTAGTTCTGCAACAGGGTGATGCCGATCCGCTGCCCCGAGGACACGCAAGTCCACCATCGCCGTCGGACCGACAACCAGAAACATGCTGAAGTAATGAATGATCTCGAGCGCCGCAGCGGTCACCGGCACTTCGTTGATCGTGACGATGAATGAGTTGTTCTGCAACAACCGCCCGAGATGAAGGAACATAACGGCGGCATGCTACACCAAAAAACGTTGATGTCTAGAGAAAACACGAGGCTGCGAGAAGGAACAAAGCTTGAAACCCTAACGCGAGATAAGTATCATCACCCCCATTCGTTTGCTATTCCATTAGCTGAAGAGAAGAAGGCGACCGAGCGCGCAGTCGCCTCGGAAGCTTGGCCTACACGCCGAAAGGAGCCATGTGATGGGCCCAAGGATAGAACCTGCGCCACTCCCCGGGAAGAAATCCCCGAGGAAAACGACCGTGTCCGCTCTGTTTCTCTTGTCGGTCGCTCTTGTCCTGGTTCTGAACGCGCGACCACGCCCGGACGCCGGTCCCAAGCCAAGTTCGAAAAAGCCCGTCAAACTTCTCGGCGGAATCTATTTGCCTGGCAATCCTCTGCGGTTCGACATCAGTTGGGTCGATCAAACTACAGGCAGATACTACTTGGCTGAGTCCGGAAACGGCGGCGTGGACGTCATTGATGCCGAGAACGATTTGTTTCTCGGCCGCATTACCGGTTTTCACGGCCTGGGTCTTTCCGACGACCCCTGTGGCCCGATCGAAGGAATGGGTCCTAACGGCATCTTAGTCACGCCGAACAATCAGCTATGGGCCGACGACGCCCATGGCATGGTGAAGGTGTTCGATCTGGCAAAGGCCGAGCCACCGTTCAATGATGTCAAACCCATTGCCACGATCTCAACGGGAGCTAATTGCCGCGCGGACGAGATCGGATTCGATCCCAAAGACCACATCGTTATTGTCGGCAATCCGGAAGAAAAGCCTCCCTACGCTGCGCTGATCTCTTCCGATCCGCCCTACACTCTTCTTAGCAAGGTTCCGTTTCCCGGTGCGCGTGGCTTCGAGCAACCGCTTTGGGATCCGGAACTGAAGGGGGGCCGCATGCTTGCGACGGTGCCCGGCATGGGCGAGACCTCCAAAGTGGTGGTCTTCAACTTGAAGGACCCCAAGGCACCGACCATCGAAGCGACCTATCCTACGGGTAATTGCGGCTCCGGTTTGGTGCTCGGCCCTTCGCAACACCTGCTCGTCGGATGTGGAGGAGGAAAGCCCCTGATCGTTTTGGACGCGTTGACGGGCAAAGTGCTCACCTCGGTTGAAGGAACCAGGGGCGCCGACGAGGTGTGGTATAACCCCGGGGACAACAATTATTACGCACCCAGCGGCTTCGGCGGCAATCCGACTCTGAGCGTCATCGATGCCGCGACCAACAAGCTGCTGAATAATCTGCCGGCCGGACCCGGCTCCCATTCGGTGGCCGCGTTCCGGGAGAACAATCACATCTTCGTTCCGATCGCGATTCCGACCGCTGCCTCACCAACCGACGTGTGCAACACCATGTTTGGCTTTCCTGCCAAGCAGGGTTGCATCGCCGTTTACGGGCACGAAAACTGACTCTCTCAGAGGCACACAGGGCGGAGAGGCCTTTGATCCGTCTCGTGCGGCATGCGTGCTTCGCTCGTCGCCAAATTGAGGAATCGCCGTTGAGGCATAATTCCAATGCCGAAGGCGTATCGTATCCGATTGGCTTCTAACGATGACGGGCTGGGAGTATTATCGGAATCATATTCTCGGGAGGCTTTAGATGAAGCGCCATGCTGCTGTCGCGGTACTCGCCTTAATTGCAGTTATGCCCCTGCTCGCGCAGGTGCCGAAGGGCTGGATGCTGCGGGTGGATCGCAGCACCGAAGCTTCAGATCCGGACGCCCCGGGCCCCATTAAGCTTGTCACAACGGCATCGGGCTTTCACGTGACCACTCCTCAGGCAGCGGTCTTCTGGAACCCCGCAAATACGGCGACCGGTACCTACACGCTCAAAGGCACATTCAAGCTGATGAAGTCGACTGGCTACCTCGAATATTACGGGCTCGTATTCGGAGGGAGCAATCTAGCGGCGGCGGGCCAAGAGTATCTGTATTTTGTGATCACCGATGATGGGACGTGGCTTGTGAAACGCCGAACTGGAGGTACAACACAGGAAGTGTCAGACAAGACGCCCAGCAGCGCCGTGAAGAAGCCCGACGCCAATGGAAGCTGCACCAATGCGCTCGAAGTACGCGTGATGGCCGATAAGATTGATTTCGTCGTCAACGGCACGGTCGTGAAGACACTTCCCAAAACCGGGCCGGCCGCGAAGACCGACGGCATTTATGGGCTGCGCATCAATCACCATCTTGACGTTGAAGTCGACGGCTTAGGCGTTTCAAAGAATCCGACCTAAAAGGCCTAGGCTGACGCTTGCCGAATTTCTATTCCCACAACCCAGCAATCGTCTCCCCATTTGGATGTTCTGGTGGTGAACTTGACTTAATTGAGGCGGCAGACGTATGGTTGGCCCGATTCCCCTCGCGCGAAAGGTCTTGAAATGCTACATCGCTTCAGCGTCTCGATTATTGTCCTGGTGGCAGCGGTGATTTTTTCGGCGCCGGCACTCGCTCAGAGCGAGCGGCCGCAGCCGCCCGCGGCGGCCAAAGGACAGAGAGCGGCCGCGGCCGCTGCTCCCCGCCACGATATTTCTGGAACCTGGGAGCCGGCCAATGGGCCTTCAGACGGAATCCAGGCGAATGGCGTTAAGGCTATGCCGAATGACGGAAAGCCGGAACATCAATTGCCCTTCACGCCTTATGGATCACAAACGTATAAGTCCCACCACGCACTCGAAGGAGCTGATGCTGTGCTTCCCGGCTTTTTTGACGATCCGCGCGACAAATGCGAGCCGCTGGGATTTCCGCGGATGAATTTTTACAACCTGAGGGAAACGCAGATCCTTCAGAACGAGTACAAGATCGTGATGCTCTACCAGTATGGAACCGTCTGGCGCGTCATCTGGACGGACGGCCGCGAACTTCCCAACTTGGTGGATGGCGGCGTACTGATCGGTAAGGAAGTTAAGGAGCCCCGCTATTACGGATACTCAGTCGGAAAATGGGTTGATGACACCACGCTCGTTGTTGAGACGACGGGAATGATGGGAGAAGACCGGGTGTGGCTGGATACCGCGGGGCGTCCCATCAGCGATCAATTGCGCGTGGAGGAGCGGTTCCATCGCGTTGACCGCGACCATTTGGAATGGACGGTGACCATCGACGATCCCAAAATGTATACGAAACCTTGGGTCGCTATGGACAAGTTCCTGATGAAATTGGAGGATCCTCATCGGGACGTCATGGAGCAGTATTGTTCGCCCTCGGAGATGGAGCGTTATAATAGATTATTTGGCGATCCTTCAAGTGGTTCTGGGGCCGGTGGCGTAGGGGGCCATTCACCGCAACGATAGCTGGCAAACGGAAGCGCGAGCAATGAGCAGGAAAGTTGCACCAAGATTCGTTCTAGCCTTGTGTGCGGCGACTTTTTCCGCCCGTTACTTGCACACCACGGAACTGCGGCCTTCGATACCGACAAGAGACTTACCCTGAAGGGAACCGTGACCGAATGGTTCTGGTCCAATCCCCATTGCCTCCTGCAACTCGATGTAAAAGGCGAGAATGGCGAAGTGGTCCATTGGATAGTAGAAACACAAAATCCGGTCAACATGTGTTCATAGGGGTAGCAAGAGTGAACCCACAGTGAACCCGCCGGTTGGCAGACTCCCTATAAACCGCTATAAATATTACTGATGCCAGAGGCAATGATTTGCGTCTTGCAAAGGACCTGGAAGTGGTGGATGCATCTCTTCCTCGGCCTGTGCTGTTTGCTCGCGATTTCGGAAGTTGCCAATGCCCGCAGCTCTGACTTCAGCCGTGGCACAGGTAAGACGCAAGCGCAAAATTCTCGCGCCACGATCCCAGACTCGCAATTTGCGATCGGTGATTTCGACGGCGATCGCCAGCCAGACCTCGCCACCGTGGAGATCGCCCGCTTCAACACTCTTCGCTCGCGCTATTGGGTCTCATTTCAGCTCAGCAGAGGCAGGCTGCAAACGATAGGAGTGACGGGGCCCGGCGGCGGGCTGGTGTTGGTCGCGCAGGACGTAAATGGCGATCGTGCTCTTGATTTGGTTCTGGTTACGGCATGGCGACACGAATTGGTAGCCGTCCTTTTGAATGATGGCGAAGGCAATTTTTCGGCTGCTGCCCCGGCCCAGTTTCCAAGCGAAGCCGTTTCGTCCAGAACGCAACTCGGAATCGTGTCACGATTCTTAGGGGACCGCACGATTCTCGGCTTCGAGTATTCCGCCCTCTGGAGTCCGGGCCGCAAAATTCCTGTCGTACAGAAATCGAGGCCGGCTTTGTCGCGGGCGCTGGGTTTTGCAGGGACGTTGTTTCGATCCTCGCCTTCGGGCCGCGCTCCACCTCGGCCATTCCTCCACGTCTAAGAAATCTCTCTCAACCATTTCAGAGGCATTGGGACGGTATTCGATAGCTGCGTGGCGGTCGGGTCAATTTCGTGTTGGATAGATGAGGTCGTCTAATGACAAGCACAATTGGGGCCCGATGTGCATGCGTTGTTGCCTTGGGTCTTACTCTGGCTGGTTGTAGCACCCATGCTGACCCGGCGGCTGAAGCGCCGCCACCAGCCCACGTCGAACATGAGCAGGATCTCAATGTCGTCAGGGTCGATCACCCGGAACAATTTTCGCTGGTAACGGCGGGCCCAGCGCGCCGCCAGATCGCAACTGGTGGTTACCGGAACGGTGAGTCCCGATGTGTCTAGAACCGTGCCGGTCGTCTCGCTTGCTGCCGGCCGGGTGGTAGAAATTCAGGCGCGTTTGGGAGACACCGTTCAAAAAGGTCAGCTCCTGATGCGTGTCCAGAGCTCGGATATCTCGGGCGCTTTTTCCGAATATCGCAAGGCTGTCGCCGATGAGATGCTCGCTCGCTCGAACTCAACTCGACCGCGCCAAGGATCTTTATGCTCACGGAGCCATTGCCCTGAATGATCTGCAGGTCGCACAGGATGCGGAAGACAAAGCACAGGTGGACGTGGAAACCACTTCGGAGCATCTGCGGTTGTTGGGAAGTGACCTAGAACATCCGACCGGGATCGTGGACATCGTCGCGCCGGTTTCTGGAGTCATCGCAGAGCAGCAAGTCACGAATGCCGGGGGCGTGCAAGGTCTGGGAACGAACCTGTTTACGATTTCTGATCTTTCCTACATCTGGGTGCTTTGCGATGTGCATGAAAACGATCTTCCGAGCGTGCGCCTCGGCGAGACTGCGGACATCCGGCTGAATGCTTTTCCCGGCCAAGTCTTCAGAGGCACAATCAACAATATCAGCGCGATTCTGGACCCAAATATTCGCACGGCCAAGGTGCGCATCGAGGTACGCAATCCTGGGCTCATGCGCATCGGAATGTTTGTCACAGCTACGTTCCATGGCATGACCGAGGAGAAACATGCAACGGTGCCGGCTTCTGCGATCTTGCACTTGCAAGATCGCGATTGGGTTTTTGTGTCGGCGGGAAGCGGTCGGTTTCGGCGAACCGAAGTCGTAGCGGGAGAGATGCTGCCTGGCAACATCCAAGAGATCGTTTCCGGGATTCAGACCGGCCAGCAGGTCGTAAACGATGCCCTGGCGCTGGAGAACACAGTCGAGCAATAAAGGCGACGCCATCCATTGGTCGCCGCAGTACCCAGGGAGTAGTCGAGGATTCGTGGTTTAGTCGATTTTGCGCTGAACAATCGCTTTCTCATCCTTGCAGCTGCGCTGCTGTTGTTTGGCTGGGGGGCGATTTCCTTCCCTCAATTGCCCGTCGAAGCTTATCCCGACGTGGCTGACAACTACGTAGAGATCATCACGCAGTGGCCCGGAATCTCCGCCGAACAAATCGAGCAGCAGGTGACGATTCCACTCGAAACGGCGATGAACGGCATCCCGCATGTGGTTCACCTCCGTTCCTTCTCTCTATTCGGGCTCTCGGACCTGAAGCTAATTTTTGATGATGAAGAACAAAACGCTTGGAACCGGGAGAGGGTCCTCGAACGGCTTTCTCAAGTCACCTTGCCCTCCGGTGTCGTACCGCAGATGGGCACAGACTGGAGCCCTGTCGGCCAGATTTACTTCTTCACGCTTCGAAGCACCAATCCACAGTACGACGTAATGGAGTTGAAATCACTCGAAGATTGGGTCGTTGAGAAAAACCTACAATCTGTCCCCGACATTGTGGATGTTGCCAGCTTCGGCGGACCCACGCGCGAATATCAGGTTCGCGTTGACCCGGACAAGCTGATCTCCTACGGTCTCAGCCTCGCACAGGTAGAACAGCAACTCGCCAACAACAATGTAAATGCGGGCGGCAGCTTCATCGAAGCCGGCCTCCAGCAGATCAATATTCGGGAAGTTGGCTTGGTCCAGAACGTACAAGACATCGAAAACACGGTCATTACGACCAAGAGCGGGACGGCGGTGCGAGTAAAGAACATCGCTGGGGTCGAGCAAGGCCCAAAGATCCGGTTGGGCCAGTTTGGCCGCGCGATCCAGCGAGAAGACGGCGCGATTATCGACAACGATGACGTTGTTTCTGGAATCGTTCTCCTGCGTAAGGGTGCGAATGCGGACGAGGCCCTCAGGGGTCTCGCGGCCAAGGTCAAAGAGCTCAACGACCACATCTTACCGGCCGGCGTAAAGATCGTTCCCTTTATCGATCGCAGCGACCTGGTCCATTACACGACGCATACCGTGCTGCACAACCTCACCGAAGGAATGGTGCTCGTCGCAATTGTTCTTTTTCTATTTCTTGGGAACATTCGCGGGGCCGTTATTGTCGCCCTGACCATTCCTTTTGCGCTATTGTTTGCCGCCACCTGCCTCAATCTCAGAGGCATTCCCGCAAACCCCCTTTCGCTCGGCGCCTTGGACTTCGGAATGGTTGCGGATGGTGCGGTGGTCATGGTTGAGAATATCGTCCGCCATTTGAGCCATCGCCAGAATGGAGAAAGTACAAAATCGATGGCGGAAGCGATTCGCGGCGCAGCCCATGAAGTGCAGAGATCGTGTTTTACGCCATCGGCATTATCATCACGTCCTATTTACCCATCTTCACATTGCAAAGAGTCGAGGGACGCCTTTTCAGGCCGATGGCTTGGACCGTTGCTTTTGCGCTGTTGGGCGCGCTGTTGTTTTCCATGCTCGTCGCGCCTGTGCTCTCCACTCTGCTCTTTCGCAAGGGAGTTCGCGAGTTGCATAACCCTGCGATGGCGTTTTTGACTGACCGTTATCGCAAGGCCGTGCGCTTTGCGATTGATCGCCGCATGTTGACTGTAGGTAGCGGAGTGGCGGGCCTAGGTCTGGCCGTTTATCTCGCCTACGGCGGCGTCATCGGTTCCGAGTTTCTGCCCCGCTTGGGTGAAGGTGCGTTATGAGTGCGAGGCACGCTTGCTCCCAGCACGGGACCAAGCGAAGGAATCCGGGTGGCAAACCAAGCGCGCACCGTGCTTTGTTCCTTTCCCGAGGTGCCCCAGTGCACCAGCCAAGTCGGGCGCCCTGATGACGGAACGGATACGACGGGCTTTTTCAATACCGAGTACTTTGTTGACCTGAAGCCCAAGGAGCAGTGGAGGCCGGTCTTCCGCCAGAACAAGGACGAATTGATCGCCGCCATGAGTCGCGAACTGAACAAAATTCCCGGTGTCGTCTGGGGTTTTTCTCAGCCGATAGAAGACAACATGGAAGAGGCGGTCAGTGGGGTAAAGGGCGAACTAGCCACAAAAATCTACGGCGATGACTTGAACGTTCTCGAGCAAAAGGCCGATCAGATAGTCTCCGTTATGCGCCAGATCAAAGGAATTGAGGATCTGGGAGTCTTTCGGGTTTTGGGCCAGCCCAACTTGAATTTCGAGGTAGACCGCGCACAAGCGGCGCGTTATCAGATCAACGTCGCTGATATACAAGATGCCATCCAAACCGCGGCCGGAGGCAATGCGCTCACTCAGGTGCTGCGCGGTGAGGCCCGATACGATCTGGTGATGCGTTATCTGCCCCAGTACCGCACCACGAAGGAGGCCCTCGAGAACATTCGCTTGCTTTCACCGTCAGGCGAACGAGTCTCACTGGCGCAACTCTGCAAGATCAAAGAACAGGATGGCGGTTCGGAAATTTACCGTGAGGCAAATCAGCGCTATATCGCGATCAAGTACAGCGTGCGCGGCCGCGATATAGGCAGCGCGGTCGAGGAAGCCATCAGGAGAGTAAACGCACAGATTCAACTGCCGCGCGGGTACCGCCTCGATTGGGAAGGTGAATACGAGAGTCAGAGGCGAGCTCAGGCGCGATTGTTCCTTATCGTTCCAATAACCGTCCTGGTGATCTTCATGATCCTCTACTCAATGTTTCGCTCGTCCAAGTGGGCCGCGTTGATTCTTGCGACCGTAGCGATGGCCAGCATCGGCGGCCTAGTCGCACTTCTGGTTACAGACGCTCACTTCAGCGTGTCCTCGGGCATAGGTTTCCTAGCGCTCTTCGGCGTCTCCGTGCAGACCGGCGTCATCATGCTCGAATACATCAACCAACTCCGTTCCCGAGGCCACACTATCGTAAACTCCGCAGTAGACGGCGCTGTCCTGCGGCTACGCCCGATCATGATGACGATGTTGGTGGCGACTCTTGGATTGCTGCCAGCTGCGACGTCCCATGCTATCGGTTCGGACTCACAGCGGCCATTTGCGATCGTCGTCGTCGGCGGCCTGATGGTCAATTTGGCGATGAGCATATTTATTTTGCCCACACTATATGTTTGGTCCGCCCGGAAGGACGATAAGCTCCCAGAACGGGAGGAATCTTTCGAAACCTAAGCCAGGCGGCCACCTGATTCGGTGACCTTGTCGAAAACCGACGAGATCGGAGATTCGCGCACGCGATTTAGTTGCGTGGGCCGGAACTCGATTCTTCAAATACGGAAGAGTACGTCTTCGCGCTGGAAAAGCCGGATCGCCACCCACAGCGCCACCGCAGCGTACACGCAGGACGAAACGAAGATCAGGGCGATGTAACCCCAGTGATACGTTCCACTGACGATCTCCTTACAGACGAGGCTCGTGTTCAAGATGGGGACAAGTGACAGGCGGGCATTCAACTCCACTCCAGGAAGGATAGATACGACGGCGGGAGCTATGACCACGATCGTCAGAGGAGACAGATAACTCTGCGCTTCCTCGAAGCTCTTGGCAAAAAGCGAGATGGCCAATAGGGCGGCGGAAAACAGAACCGCCAGCGGGACAATCATCGCAAAGACCCAGATAACCGACCGGGGAGTCATCTGGAACTGCAGGCCCATAGAGCTGATTTGGGAGAGACCGCCCACCATCTTGCTGGCAGCCGCGAGCGTTACTCCCATGGACGCTACGGCCAGAGCGGCGGTCGAAAGCGACGCGGTGAGCACCATCAAGAACTTGCCCAGCACGAGATTCATTCGCGAGATAGGGCTGCAGAGGATCGTCTCAATCGTTCCGCGTTCCTTTTCACCGACGGTCAGGTCCATGGCCGGGTACATAGTTCCGGTCAGGGCCAGAATAATGACGAAATACGGCACCAATCCGCCCAGCACCACACCTCCTACTTTTTCCGGCGGTGCGACGTTTGTTTCTTCTACCAGCAGCGGCTCGGCGAGATTCCCGGGCAGATGGCGCGCCTCGAGGCGCTGGCGAATCGTGCGTTCGCGAAAATCGCGAAAAAACTTCTGCAATTTATCTGCGCCGAATCCGGAATTAATTTCGCCCTGATACATATCAATGCGGACTCGGGCAGTATCGCCATGCGCGATGAGGACATCGAAATCGGGAGGAAGCTCAACGGCGGCGCGGATTTTTTTGTCAATAATCTGCTGGCCGTAATCGGGGGTCGCGGGCACAACCTGAATGTCCTGAAGCGCATGCAGAGCGGCCAAAATCTGTGGCGAGTCTTCTCCTCCGATGATCATCACCGAAGGCACTTCCAGCATGGCCCTGCCGATCAGGCGCGCCGAAAGCACTCCCACGAAAATGGTGAGCACCGGCATCAGGAAGATCGGCACGACGATCATGGAAATAACCGTGCGACGGTCGCGGAGCGAATCCTTAAGCTCCTTGCGATAGACGACGGCGATATTGCGCAGGTTCACCCGCCAACCACCCGCATAAAAATTTCCTCGAGGTCGGCGTGGCCATAACAGGCGCGAAGCTCCTGGAGAGACCCTTCGGCCAGCAGCCGTCCGTCGTGGATGATGCCGATCGTATCGCAAAGCTTTTCGGCCTCGCTCATGACATGAGTCGAGAAAACAACCGTCTTGCCGCTTGCTCTGCACTCGCGAATGAAGTCCACCATAGTCCTGGCGCTGATGACGTCGAGGCCGGAGGTCGGCTCGTCGAAGATCATCACGGGAGGGTCGTGGACCAGCGTGCGGGCAATGGACACGCGCTGTTTTAGGCCGGTGGAGAGAGCTTCGCAGCGGCGATCCAGAAAGGCACTGATGTCCAGCCGCTCGAAAAGCGCAAGGGTACGACGGCGAGCGCTCGCTCGATCCAGACCATGGAGACAGCCGAAGTACTCCACCATTTCGAGCGCCGTCAGCCGGCCATAGAGCGCCGTAGCCGTGGAGAGAAAGCCTAAGTTTTGGCGAGCTTTTTCCGGCTCCTGCCGAATATCAAAACCCGCGACGCTCGCCGTGCCGGATGTGGGCGTGAGGATCGTCGCAAGCATACGCAGGGTGGTAGTCTTGCCGGCGCCGTTTGCGCCCAGCAGCCCATAAATCTGGCCCGGGTGGCAGCAGAAGCTGAGATTCCCGACCGCACGAATCACGCCTCGATCTTTATCCCGAAATTCCTTGCCGAGGTTTTCTGCTACGATCATTCCAAGTCTCAGGCCAAGTCTCTGGTCCGCCTGGGTTTTCAGCGGGCTGCCCGGAGCCGAGTCGGGCGTCGCTACCTTCAACGCCGTGGGGCGATCATTCCCAGGATCTTGATGAGAATGCGTTTGGGCCGCTGGCCTCCAGTTCGGCATACATCACGTTCTGCCATGGGCCTAATTCGAGCTTCCCCCATCCGTGAGCGAGACGAAGGCCTGATGATTGAGCAGAAGGCTCGGCAGGTGCGCGCCGGCGTTGCTTTCGCTGCGCGCGCTGTGATGGTAGCTGGGCCCGAAGGGCGCGATGCGGTCGGCACATTGTGCGACGTCCTGCAAAAGGCCGGGCTCCTCGTCGTTGACGAAGAGAGCCGAATTCGAGTGCAGCAAGGAGATCAGGATGATACCGTCGCGAATGCCGCTCATTTCTACGGCGGACCTTTATGTTCGGTGTGATAACCAGGAACTCGCGCCTATGCTTGGTTTGCACGGTCACGTAGTCGCTATGAATACGCATGCTCTTCTCCGATGGGCGACGGAGATTCTAGCCGATGTAGGGGCGGAAGGAAATTCGTGGACGCGATCAACCTTTGTGACAGTTGGGGCACTGCTTAGCATCAAACCGGTCTGGCGTCACGCGGAACATGTTGTTGCATTGAATGCAGACGCGATGAATCACGCGGGTGCCGCGCGGCAAAGCAGCATTTTCCGCGGCATGAGGAGACGTCGTAGGATGCTCACTCATGACCCCAGTCTAACACAGTATTCGGGAGCGCTCAGGAGGCCCGCGAGGAGAGCATGATCAATACGCGCGCAACAATGTCTTTCACTCGAACAGGCCTTAGAATAGTCTGGGCACCAGGCAGTGCAGGGGCTGGACTCAGCCGGGAATCGATCACGAGAAGCGGCACTCGAGTACTCAGATTTTGCGGAGCCTGGCGCGTTTGCGCTTTGTGCAATTGGGCGCCATCGAGAACCACCAGCGAGGGGGCGCCGCCGCCGGCAATCGTCCCGGCCATATCTTCGACCGTTTCCATGCCCAAGGCTTCTATGCCTGCCTCCCGCAATTCAGCTCGCACGGCGCCGCGCAAGTCCCATTCGCCGGAAACGATGAAGACGACCGGCATCTTAGATGCAGAATACAGCATTCCGTACCCAAGTTTTGAGAAAATCCACGAAAAGCGGCTAAAACCCGCATGTTTATTGGTGTTTTGAATGATTCATTCGGGGACCTTAGCGGACATGTTTAGCCCTAAAATAGGGGTCAATCGGCAACAGTAAGCGACAGTAAAAGCCTATGCAAGATAGAGATTCTAGACTCGACGCCAGTGGCCATAAACGCATCGTGTGCCCTCGCGCGACGGATCAATGGTGTCATGGATCACACCATACGGGATATTGGTACTGCCGGACTGACGCTGGTGACTTGCTGGGAGTTTGCGCAGGCAGGGGGAGTTCCTCCTTTACGCGGAACGGAAAATTAGAGCTACTGTCGAGCAGCCGTCAGCACGAGCGGTATGTGGGGGATGAAACTCCTGCTGCAACTGCTCGGCGTCAGTTGGGCCGAACGCCCCCACACGGCATGCCTAAAACCGAGTCAGAGATCAGTACTCGTGTAAGCTCAATGAATTTGGCAACGCCCCGGCGCATCGTCTTCTGGCACTCGACGACTAAAGCGTCGAAACGCTCCGGACGCTCAAATTGGTCCGCGTACTTAGCACGGTACTGCTGCATGTACGTTTCGACAAGGTTGTCGGCCTCACGGTAGAGAAGCGCCACGGCAACCTCATCCAGCGGATTGATCTGCTGTTCGAGGACAGGCTTGTTTTGATCTGCCTTGATTTCTTCGCTGATGCGGAGAATCAGATCAAAATCACTCACGCGATTAAACCCGCGCCTTTTGGCTTCTGCCATAATTTCTTCGTCCGTAAAGTATTCAATCCGCTTCGTATAACAAACTAAATTAGGACGGTCGCGGCAATCCGGTGAGTTCGGCAATCTGAGAGGCAGAGAATTCCCGGAAGCGATGTCAGGGAATCCCCGTGGCCGCATGTGCCCCCACAGGTTAGCGCAGCCTGCGGATGCCGACATACGTCCTTCGCTTTCAGAAGCCACAGCATGATGAGGGAGCGGTAGGGAAATACAAGCACGTGCCCTACGCGGCTCCGCCGAATCCATAGGTAAAGATTTTGAATGCTTCGTATAGTCAGAAACGCGGACCCCGCAAACCCTTTGACAAATTTCGCAGCCCCCGGCGCAAGGGGGTGCCGGTTTCAGAGTGCTCTACGGTGCGTTAGGGTCAAGTCGCGGTTTCGGAAACGCCAGCCCAAATTGCAGTTATCAAAAATGCCGTTTCCGGCTACGGACAAGGCGGTGGTACTAAGGGATTCGCTTGAGCCGACAAGGCATACTTCCCCCGATTGTGATATATGCCCGTAATAGTAGTAATGAAGCCGTGTTCATTCCCTCTAGCGCTAAGCTAGGAAGTCTGAAAACCATGAGGTTCCTGATCGTCGATGATAACAACGAATATCGTAGATTCCTCCGGCGAATCTTGGAGGTACAGCAGGACTGGATGTTGGTAGGCGAAGCATCAGATGGCGAAGAAGGCGTTCGGTTAGCTCAACAACTCAAGCCTGATGTCATCCTGATGGACATCGATATGCCCGGCACCAACGGCCTGCAGGCGACCCGCCGCATCAAGCATAGTTTCGCTGGTGCGACGGTCCTGCTCCTGTCGGCCTGGGATAGCGCAGCCTATCGGCAAGGCGCAGCGGACTGTGGTGCGGGCGATTATTTGCTCAAGACTATGCCGATTTCCGAGTTTCTCTCTGTCCTCCGAAGCGTGCGACCAACGAAGACTGCTTAGAGAGGCCGCTGATTTTGCAGTGAAGTCTGGTGAGCAACCCGACTGGCCGGTTAGAAAGGCGGACTGCGAGAACAATAGCAGTAGAGGTTTGGAGGAAGGTGGAGGAGAGACACCGTGGATTCACCAATAAAGTATCCGTGGCAGCAGTTTGTTTTTGACGCCTTCCTAGAATTCAAATCCCAACCGCTGCGACATAAAGTCAGCATCGCCGAACGGGCCATATCGCAACGGCTGCGTGAAAGGCCCGAGCTTGAAGAACAATTGGCGTTGCGAGACGCGCTCATCGCTTTGGAGACCTTAATACCAGTGAAGGAACGGGTGAAGGAATCTGAAGAGTCTGAGACGATAGCCTAACGACTCGGCTGGTAATGGAAAAGCCTGTGGAAAAACTCTCTGCTGTCCTTTACTTTACCCCCTGCGGTACTACAGTTATACCTTGCCCCGAAATCCCTCTCTCTAGAAGAGTGCGGGACATTCGTGCCCAAGTCGGCGGCTGAAACTGAGTTGATTTCCACGCTGAATCGCATCGTTGGAATTCCGCCAGATGGTTCAATAAAATCCCGCAGCGCCGCAGTGGGTTAGGTTCATGCAGCTCCAAGACGAAATCCGCGCATGCTCACTGGATACCGTGATGTTCGGCGTCAACGTCTTCGCTGACGAGTACGGCTACGAAGCCGCGGCTGCCTTCGTGGTTGCGGCTGAGCTTCCAATCTTCTGGGAATGCGCCGAGTTAGCGGCCTGATGAAGAGGCCAACCGGCTGCCTGAGGGTTGTTGGTCGATTGATAAAGGCGATGAGCGGGTGCGGGATTTTCCGCCGGAATGACGGACTGCAGACTTTTGATGGAATGCCGCTTCAGTGAACTTTCCCCCTGCGCCGTTTTGCCTAATAGCTTTAGGTTGCAGTTGAGGAACGCCTCCAAAACACACGACCAGTAATTAATTGAAAATGCGGTGGATGGATGACGCACCCATGTGAACCAGGTCGTATTTCCGTCTACAACCACATGACAAAGTTTGGGCTCTCGCCCGGTGCGGCCGGCATCAATACCCGGAATGCGCTCTTCTGAGGCGTACAAGGCGTAGAGGAAAACACTGGAAAACACTTGACTTTCCCCATACTACTAGTACTATTAGTATCTCCCTGGACAGATCTTCACGTCTAAACCCGCGCAAAAAGAGAGCGCGATTCTATGGAGAAAGTGCGGTCTATCTCTGGAACGACGAACCTTGTAGACCTTTTGGATCGCGTTCTCGATAAGGGTCTGGTCATTGCCGGAGATGTCCGTATCTCGCTTGCAAACGTCGAGTTACTCACGATTCGCATTCGCTTAGTGATTTGTTCTGTTGATAAGGCCGAGCAGATGGGGCTGAACTGGTGGAAATACGACCCGCATTTGACGCTGCAAGGCCCGCTACCTGCCACGCTCCCACAAGCCCAGCGAGTTGCTCGCCGACCAGGAGCTTCGAGAGCGGCGAAGCCGAGAGGGAGAGTCTAACTAACTAATTAGAGGAGGACGGTCCTATGGCAGTTGAACGGGTATCGGGTGGATCCAGCCTGATCGATGTTCTTGATCGAGTTCTTGACAAGGGCATCGTTATTGACGCCTGGGTGCGCATCTCCCTGGTCGGTATTGACCTGATCACGGTGGAAGCACGCGTGGTGGTCGCATCCATCGATACCTATTTGAAGTACGCGGATGCCGTCGGGCTCACCGGCTTGGTTGCGAGGCCGCAGCTTGGTTCAGACAGAGAGGAAGTGACCATCGAACCAGCTCGGCATGTGCCTCGCCCCCCTGCGCGTCGGATCGCCCATTAATATTTAAGGAGCTAAGGAACCGCGCAACAATAACTTCTCCTTTTTGTGGAATTACTATCCCCGTCGGAATCCATCCTTAGAATGGGCTGACAAGCGCCATAGGCCTGCCTGACACTGAGTTTTGTTGAAGACACCCCCCGCGTCAAAGCATGGTATAATTCCTCGTAAACATCTTCTTATTGGATCAACTATACCACATGCGTTTGGACACCCACCGGCTTCGCTCGTTCCTCGCTAAGCAGAAAAGCCGGGCAGTCGGAGGGAACAACAGTTGACGGCGCGCGAGCCAGGAAGCGGAGTGGGAGGTAGGGGCCTCCCTGCAGCCGACGGAGTTGTGGGAGGAACGGAAGGCCGCGATCATCCTATTCCTCAGCCTGCTGGACGAGCGGCAGCGGCGGCTCTATGCGG
>QHYS01000251.1 GCA_003223325.1 Acidobacteriota bacterium | reverse complement strand
CCGGAAACAGAACACTCTGTGGTATATTTTGCTCGTTCAAACGAAAGCCTCCTCTTGGTACCAAAGTCGCGTCGACAACGGCTTTTTACCATGAAAGAGGCTTTTCGTGTTTAGTTTTCGTGAATTATCCGGGTTAGCCGATGCTCCGACTTCCGGGTACGAGAAGCTCGACTCTCTCTGCTTCAAAATGAAATGTCGAATCTCATCTTCCGTGGGTGCTGTCAGCCTGAACACGTGAACTCTCTTCATCCTCAACGATTCGGTCGTATCCATACGTGCCAGATGAATAGACCGAGGTAGCTCGCGGCAAGCATAGAAAACAAGAGTGTCAGAAGCACGTGTCCCACAACAAATGCCGTTCCTTTGGGCCAATCCTCGTGAGAAAAGTAAAGAGCGTCCACGAGAATCCGAGTAGTCCAGTAAATGCCGATGAAGGAGGCAAGTCCCAAAGCAGCACGCTCGCCTCGGAGGAGTTCCGCGTGCAGCACTAACGTCAGTGTGCCAAAGGCAATGATAGTCAACACGGTAAATCCACTCTGCACCCAGAGCAGTTTCCGGTTGAAGGGTATCAACTGCTGCAAGTCCTGTTTCCACCCCAGTCTGTATGGCACTTGAAAGCTGGCGAACAGGATCACAAAATGCGCAGCACCGACCAACCACAGGTCGATCCCAAAGAGCCACTGCACGAATGAATCGGTCATAGCGCGTGAATTGCCCGCATGAAGGGAAGTATCACACGTAGCACAAACCATGGGTGAAAGAGCCAAAACACAGGTGCCGCAAGAAACACCATCATGAAACACCAGCCACGCACACCCTGTCCAAGACCGAGCCGCCTGCCAAGCCGCGAGTGCTCGATAGTCATTCCCGTACCTTGAAGCAAGAAGTAGATCGTGGGGAGACCATAGCCCCCGCGAGCGGGCAGCGAGATCACGAGGTCGTGGATCAGGCCGGAAACCGCGAACACCAAGAAGCCAGCCGCGTCCGCGCCCAGCCTTCGATGCAACGGGCGGAAAATCAACTCATGAGAAAGCTGGCGGAAACCGAGGTTCCAACGCTTTCCCCAAAACTCCCCAAGGGATGTGGAACGGAGTGGCGCAGACATGATGGCTTTTGCATTGACGCCCACGCTTTGCCAGAGCAGCGCGACGATTTGGAAAGTGCCGAAGTGAAGGAGCAGGATGAGTCCCAACATTGCCGCCCACCCGCGTAAAAGGGACTCTCCGTGCGGAAGGGATCGTACTACCACCCAGAGCAGGGTCGCGCCGAGAATCGTTTCCAAGGTGGCCCACAGCCATGTCCGGGGCGCTGGCGGCGGTACGCGCTGAGTCGCATCCAAGAAAGCTCCTGCATCCATTCCCGGCCAAGCCAGAAGATAGGCTGCTGAGCGCCATGCTGAATGAGCAATTTGTGATCGCGCCCTCCACCATGTCAGCCACTTCAGGCTGAGATAGATGGCGAACGAAAGAACCCACATGAACACCCAAGGTGGCAGCTGATTGCGGCAAGCGACTGCCATCAAGGGTAAGACTGAAATTGGAAGCCAACCGATCCACGAGCAGCCTCGCGCAATCTCGGCAGATTCGATCTCTTTCGTTTCGCTCAGCGGCAAGGAGATCACTCTCCTCCGGAGATGCGGACTTCGTAGACAATTGGAAGATGGTCGCCATCTGTCCGGACGAAGCTGCGAACCAGTTCGGTGCGGGAAAAGTGTCCGAGGCTCAGGAGCCGGATGCATTCGTCGGTGGCGCAACTCTCCCATGAAGTGCGCCTCCCCCACGGGAAACAGCTTGCCTCGATGACCCGCACCGGAAGCCCTTCTTGAAATCCGGCTTCGATCTGCTCTCGCAACCACCGCAGGTAATCCAACTTCTGCCCTATGGCGACCTTCGGGTCCTGCCGGATCACCACAGCGGGGAAATCGGGGATGTCAGCCCGCAAGGTGTGAATGTGCCCGTGTCCTTCGACCAGAATGTCGATGTCGAGTTTCATCAGACGTTCCAGACTGAGGAGCCACTTCCGGCTGTCCACGTCGGGATTAGGTGTCGCGAAGTAGCTCCCCATGAAGGCATCGCCCGCCAGCAGCACCTTCTCCTTCGGGTCATAGAGCGCGATGTGGTCATCGCAGTGGCCGGGAGTAGGGATCACCTGCAAGTAGCCAGATTCGGTGTCGATGGTCTCGCCCAACAGATGGTAAGGCTGCCTCAAATTTGGAGGCTGCCCGATTATTGTGGCGCGTACCCACGGAAGCTTTTTGAATGGTGTCAGGAACCGGGCGGTCATCTCCGAAACGTAGATCGGAGCACCAGTAACGCCCGACAGCCAGTTAAGGTTGCCGACGTGCTCCTCGTGGGCATGGGTCGCAACCACTTTTGTGATTCTCGGCTTCACCTGCCGAAGGTGGCGGGCGAGTGACCGTCGCATCTTGGGCGAGCCCGGATCGATGGCGATCCCATCGTAGAGCACGGTCGTGAACAGTTCGCCAAACAGCAGCGGTACGGTGTTGGGCAAAATGCCGTTCAGAAATAGAATTGTGAGCTTGCCGTTCAGCAGATCAAGTCGCTCGTGGTACGTCCGGGCAAAGATGCTCGTTCTTTGTGCCGCGGCCCTGATCCCCGACCACAGGACGAGCGGCACCCGGATGAAGAAACCCAGTGTGTAGCACGACCAGAACGCACCCAATTTTGCGTGCCGCCGAACCGCTTCTGGTTTGGCAACGCGGCACGCGCCGCCCCGACACTTACTGAGGGAATATCTGTTCTTGGCAACGAATCCGTAGAGCCAACGACCCGCATTGCGAAACGGGAACCGCTGTCCCAGTGCGCCAATGAGCCAAGTGGAGGGGAACAGACGAGCCAAACATGCGACCGCATCCCAGCCGACATGGATTTCACCTCCGGGTGTGACGACATGCAACTGCCGCAGGCATTCATCCATCTGGAGTCGGGAATCGACCGCTGAAAGAACCTCTGCGCTGATGGGCAGGCAGGTGATCTTACTCTGGTCGAGAGCCTTCAGCCATGACACACAGGACTGACAAACCTCGCACTGTCCGTCGTAAAGCACGCGATACGCCGCTGTCGTGGCGTGCTCTTTGTCCGGATTTCCGGCGATCTCGGCCAGTGATTGGTCGCCCATCGGTTTTCTTTCATGCAGGGCTGCTCAGTTCTGCCCTGCAACTCCGAGCCTATGCTATCTAACGTCATCTCCTTTGAACAGAGATCGCAGCAGAGTCACCCCAAAAACTAGCGGCAGGGGCGGCTGAAGCAAAAAAACCGAGGGTGGCCCGTAGGGCTGCGTTTTTCGAGGGTATTCGAGAGACCGCAAGTGCCGCCTTTTCAATGCAGCGATTACTTCTTGGTAAAGAGGCGAGGCCTCTGGCGCACGGGTATACCCAGTGAGACGCCGCGAGAAGGGCGGTCATGACTGAGGTGGTGTAGCCGAGTACCCGCCGTCATGGGAACGAAACCAGCCAAGCACTCGCCTGTCGAACTCCTGACCAGCGGCATTCACGGCACCGCAGTGACCAGCAAACGGTACCTCCCAAAGAACTATGTCAGCCGGATCGTGAGCGCGAATCCATTCGGATTGTTGGAACGGAATGTTGTCATCTGCCAGTCCGTGTATCAGAAGAATCGGCACGCGACTTCCAACCACCGCCTTCTCGGGGGAGGCATCTGCCAAGTTGACACCGCGAGTCAGACGCCCGTACAGGAATGCCATTTCCACTGCTGGGCGAAGAACGATTCTGCCCAACCACGTTCCTGTGTGAAAGAACTGACCCACTCGCACGTATGCGATCTGGCGGAAGCTGGCGAACGTGGATTCGGCGACCAGTGCACAGAAGCGATTCTCTTTTTCAACGGACTGAAGCAGAACAGCCGCACCCATCGACTCGCCCATTCCGAAAACGCATTTGGGATGCTGCTGCATCACTAACCAGTCGAACCAGCCGTGCACGTCGTCGCTTTCCTTTAGTCCGTAGGTCGGGAAGTCGCCTCCACTTTCACCCTGAGCGCGTGAGTCGGGTACTAGCACGGCAAAGCCATTCGAAAGAAATAGTTCCGCAAATCCCATCATGCCTTGGCGATTGTCTCCGACTCCGTGAAGGAGTATCACAGAATCGCCATTCGCTGTTGCTGGACGCGCAAACCATCCTTGAAGATGGCTGCCATCGCTGGCAGTGATCGAAACATCTTACAAAGTTGCGCCAAACCGGGCGACCGTGGCTTCGGCTGACTGGCGCTCTTTCACACGCACTCGCTGGGGGTGGAATGCCAATTCTCCAAAAAAGATGGCAAGGATCGCGCAGAACAAGGCGTAGCAAACCACTGTTGTTCGGATGACGCGCCGTGCTCGCATTTTCGCCCCCGCACGATGTTACGGAAAATGGGCTCGGGAAGTTCGCAGACCCGTACCCCCTAAGATAAAGATATCGCCCGCAGACTAGCCAATGATCTACGATTTCAGGTGCCGGATGACAGGAAGGGGGGCGATGCTCTTCTACATCAAGCGACATCTGTGGCTCGAAATCGCGGTAACGATTCTTCTTGCTAGTCTTGGATTGTGGGGGACGCACAGGCTAAACCTGCCATTGCATCTGAAGCCCAGTCCATTCGCTATCGTTCTCGGGGTCGCGGGCGCTGCTTGGCTCGGGATGTGGACTCTGCTGGTGCAGTATGCCTACCGAGTCTTCAAAGGGAGTGCTTTTGCGGAACAGCTAACGGCCTCCCTAGCGAAGGAGTACGCGAACCCAAGCCCGGCACAAATACTGCTGGGAGGACTAACGGCGGCTTGCGGCGAGGAAATCTTTTTCCGTGGGTTTATCCAGCAATGGTTGGGCCTGATCGTCGCCTCACTGTTGTTCATGGTTGCTCATTTCGGGAAGAAAGACATCCGAGTGGTTAGCTACTGGTCGATTTTTCAAGGCCTGTACCTCGGTCTCTTCTATGCGTACTCAAAGAACCTCATCGTACCGATGATTGCCCATGGGTTGTTCGATATGGGAGGTATGGTCTATTTTCGCGGTTTCATGTTGCGGCTCCAGAACAAGCGAGTATGAGAATTCTGATAACGGGTGCGGCTGGCAATCTGGGGTCAAGGCTGGCGCGGCACCTGCTCGGAACCGATCATCAAGTGCGTCTTCTTGTGCACAAAACAGAACTGCCTCCCGATCTCGCTTCGTCTCCAAGGGTCAGGGCGTATCGGGCAGACTTAGCGAACCCGGAGACGCTTCAGCCTGCTTGCGCTGATGCGGACTGTATTGTGCATCTCGCAGGAGTTCTCTTTGCACCGCGGCCTGAAGAGTTCCTGCCGAGGACGAACATTGGTTTCGTTCAGAGCCTTCTGAATGCTGCTCGCCAATCGGCGGTTAGAAAATTCATCCTCGTGAGCTTTCCTCATGTCGAAGGGGAGACAACGCCTGAACATCCCGCCACTGATCGATTAAATTCTTCGACTGATGTCGTCCACTTTCGCACCCGGCTTGGGGCAGAACGGCTGTTGCTTGACCAATGTGAAGGAACCTCGATCACTCCCGTCATCCTCCGGGCGGGGATCGTGTACGGACAAGGAATCAAACTGGTCGAGGCGGCTCGTCGGCTGCTCCGTTACCGACTCCTCGCGATTTGGCAAAAGCCCACGTGGATACATCTGGTTGCCTTGCCTGATTTCCTGACTGCCGTGCTCGCCGCGATTGAAAGCGAGAGTGCCAAAGGCATTTACAACGTGTGCGACGATAAGCCGACCACGGTGCAAGAATTTCTCGACCAGCTTGCCGGACACTTCGGCTGCCGGAAGCCATGGCGGCTGCCCGAGTGGATGTTTTATGCTGCTGGCGCAAGCTGTGAGACCGTTGCGTTGCTCTTCAAAACCGCAGCACCTCTGACCCGTGACATTGTGAGGGCCGGGATGACCTCTGCCGTTGCAGACGGTTCTCGGATGAAGAGAGAACTGTTACCGCGACTTGCGTATCCGACACTGGCCGAAGGTATCAAGTTGCTGTAATCGGTCGCGCAGCGACGTTGCTGCGCTTCCGACCTTGGCACCGTGCAGTTCGCTTCCGCCAACGAACAGGTGGATGAGGCTGTCGAGATGCGGGAACCCCGACTGCTGCACGGCGGCGATGAGTTGTTCGGCGCGGGTCATCGCTGCCAGTGTAGCGTAGGCGAGAAATGAGCCGTTTCACGAACCCAAATTGCCCTGAGCACGACTCTCCGATAAGCTGCTCTCAGCAACTCTCTTGTGAGTTTCCCAATCTACCTCCGACTTGGACACATGGGCGCTGATCTCCACATGCTCTTCGAGACGCTGGCTTATGTCCTCGGATACCAACTCTACCGACGATTGAGACGGAGCTTCGGCGATCCCTTATCGCAAGACCATCGATGGTGGATCATCGCGACGGCGGCTGTCGGTGCAGTGCTGGGAAGCAAAATTCTTGGCTGCATGGAGCAAGCGCCGGAAATTGTGCACCAGTGGAGGAACCCAGCATATCTCGTCTCTGGAAAATCAATCGTCGGCGGTCTAGTGGGTGGCTGGATGGCTGTGGAGTGGATCAAACATCGTCTCGGAATCACCGTCTCGACAGGCGATCTCTTCGCCGTTCCTCTGGCATTCGGAATCGCCATTGGGCGGGTCGGCTGCTTTCTTGCGGGGCTTTCTGACCAGACCTACGGCATCGCAACAACTCTGCCGTGGGGGGTAGATTTCGGCGATGGAGTATTACGTCACCCCACCCAGCTTTACGAAATGGCATTTCTGATGGTCTTCAGTCTGGCTCTCTGGATGTTTCTGCGCCAACCACATCGTAACGGGGATGTTGTGCCTCGCCAAAATTCTGTCCGGCTCTGAAATCAACAGCTTGCACACTTTCCTCACCCGCAGTATCTGCTATGACAGTTGCTTATGTTCCGCTACGTGGGATTAGGGTTGGGCCTGCTCACCCGCTGCTTGCAATCGCATCGAAGCCTGCTCCTAGAAAATCTCGCT
>QHYS01000250.1 GCA_003223325.1 Acidobacteriota bacterium | reverse complement strand
CGAGCGGTTGATCGACATGATCGGGGAAGTGGAGGACGGGAAACGGCCGCTGGGCTGGCCTAATATCGACGAGCTGTCCACCCACGCGGAACGGTTGGAGAGAATGCTGCCCTAGCGCCGGGGACCGTACCCGGCGGGAACGCGTCGCGCCGATCCGCCTGTTTCACCGTCCCGAGGATGCCCCGCGTTGATGCTCGGTCCATCGTCGCTGCACGTCCTGACTGAAACGGAGAAACGCCGGGACGAACCGTCGACCATACTCAACCATCCTGTCCAGGATTTTCTCCCCCCGCTCTCCTGACGACGCGGTCCAGTCCCCGCTTGCGCCGCTCGGCAATACCGCGGAGGCCTCGTTGAAGAGGCCGACCTCGAAATCAGCGAACCGGGCCGCCCGATACGAGACGATCTGGAGCGGCCCTTCCGGGCTGACATAGCCCCGCGTCTCAGCATGCCGCAGGTCAACCGTCCCGGGAGACAGCGCCATCATCACGGAGATCGTAGGCTCGCCGCCGTGCCCGAATGCGGATCGGGTATCCGGGAACATGGTCTCGGCGAGGTGAGAGGCAAGCCTCCAAGGGTACAACAGGCTGAGCACGATGCCGTGCCGCTGTCGGACGCCGGCCGCCACGGGTTCGATGGCCGCTTCGTTGGGGCCGTGATTGTTGACGATGACGATGTGGCGGAACCCGTGAGTGATGTAGCCGTCAACCACGTCTTGCACAACAGCCTGCAGGGTCTCCAGGCGGAGGCTCACCGTCCCGGAGAAAGCGGTGTAGGGCGTGTAGCCAAACCAGAGGGGCGGCGTTACGTACACCTCATCTACAGCCTCGGCGACCCGGCGGCACAGATACTCGGCCAGCACGGTGTCCGCGCCAGTATACCCTGCTGGTCCATGCTGCTCCACGCACCCGATCGGCATCAGCAGAACAGAGCGCTCCTTTGGAATCGCGGCGACTTCTTTGTAGCTCATCAGCGCCAGGTTCCACTTGCGCATGGAGGTCACGCCCTCACCTTGGGCTCGAGCACTCGGGCGCCTTGCGGGACCGGCATCTTGTACACGATGCCGTTTTTCATCACGAGCTTTACGCGGTCGGGATCGGCCACCACCGCGATGTCTGACAGCGGGTCCCCGTCGATCATGACGAGATCCGCCAGCCGCCCGGGCTCCAGAGTCCCCAGCGAGTCCCCCATCCCCAACAACTCCGCTCCCATCCTGGTCGACGCCAAGATGGATTGCATGGGCGTCATTCCCGCCTCGACCATGTACACCAGCTCCTTGGTGTTTTGGGCATGGCCCAGCGCGCCGGCATCGGTCCCCATCGCGATCTTCACGCCACATTCGAGCGCTTTCTTGAAGTTCCGGCGCTGCACGTCGAACACGCCCGGGAGCTTCGCCGCGATGTAGGCGGGCAGCGATTGGGGGTCGCGCTCCAGCCATTCCTTCATTCGCTGCGTCACGCTCAGTGTCGGGACGAGCCAGATCCCCAATTCCGCCATGCGCTCAAGGTCGCGCGGTTCGGCGAGGGCGGCGTGCTCGATCGAATCCACCCCGACCTGGAGGCACATCTTCAGTCCATCACCCCCATGCGCGTGCACCATCACGGGCTTCCCGGCGGCATGGGCCTCATCAACCATCGCCCGAAGCTCGTCCAGGGTGAACTGCCGGGTCATCGGGCCACCCCGTGGTGATCCCACCCCCCCGGTCGTCGCGATCTTGATACAGTCCGCCCCCAGGCGGACCACTTCTCTCACCTTCCGGCGGCACGCGTCAACGCCGTCGGCGGCACCGTCGGGCACGCCGGGCAGCCGTGGGAAATCGGAGGACAGCCCACATGGCTGCATCAAGTCGCCGTGACCGCCCGTCTGCGTGATGATCACCAAACTGATGAACAGGCGCGGGCCTGGGATCACGCCCTGCTCGACCGCCATCTTCAGCCCAAGATCGACGCCGGCGGCATCTCGGAACGAAGTAATGCCGATCATCAGTGTATCGGTGGCCCATCGGCCCGTCTGCAGGACCGCGAGGCTCGGTGGGGTATTCATGCGCTGCTTCACGTCCAACCCGAGGTGCGCCAGGTGATCGTGGGTATCGATCATCCCCGGCATGACGGTCAACTGCGGAAAATCGTACACGGTGACCATATCGCCGAGGTTCGAAAGGGAGGCCGTGGGCCGGACGTCGGCGATCTTCCTGCCTTCGATGATTAGCGCCATATTCCGTTCTGGCCGAGCGCCGGTGCCGTTGATGAGCAACCCGGCCTTGATCACAGCGGTAGGTGTCTGCATCGGCGGATCCTCCTCAGGTCCCTCAACCGCGATACCCGGACATACACCCGAAGCGCGCCTCCCTCCTTCACAGTGCGGGCGTGCCTGCCGTGATGCCTCAGCCATCGCCGCCGCGAGGCTCACACGGAAGAAAAGATGAGGACGGTCAGAGAAATCGGGATGAGCCGATAGCAGGCCTATGCGCCACAGCAAGGAGGCTCCTGACGATTATCTACGTAATGGTCAAACGGGGACTCGACACTGGTATCTTTAGGGACCGTATATCAACGCAAGCTCCAGAGTCTGGGACCAGCCCCTAAAGTCTAGCCTAACCGTGGACGCTGTTATGCCCAAGGCTGCGCCTCCTCAAATCTTGCGGCTGCCCGGAGAACTGCGGCGTCGGCGTGCGGCCTGCCCACGATCTGGAGACCCACAGGGAGATCTTCATTTGTGAGCCCACATCGGACCGTTGCCGCCGGCTGCCCCGTCAGGTTGAATGGATACATGAACGAAAGACGATCAAACATCGTCACCGCCCGTCCTGCAATCTCGCGCGGGCCCTCATCGGGACCTGGTTCTGCTGACCAGGCGCCGACCGGCATGGCGGGCGTCAATAGGCGCTACTGGAGAAATTCCCCCATGAGGCTCGTAAGAATACCATGATTTTGGGAGAGGAGAAGGACCTTCAACTCTAACAGGCTGGGGCCGAGGGAGTCTTGTCCCCATGATGGGTGACTCGCCAAGTATTTTGGCAGATATGCCGATGAAAAGGCCCTACTTGGCCCAGAGCGGGAAAAGCGTAGAACCGCGAGGCGGAACCGTGCTTGACCCGGTGCGCGCGATTGAAGTGATGACAAGGACCCCGCGGGCCGCTCCCTAAGGTCCTGCAGGTCCCTTGCAGCTCAGCCCCGGGTTGGCGCCCACAATCGCCGATTGCTGCGCCTTGACGCACCCGTAGGTGATATGGGTGGGGCCATGGAGCACGGTCCCCTGGTCGGTCCAAGCCAAGGCGGCGCTTCCTCCCCGATCGATCACGATGGAAATCGAGTCGGCGAGATCGCGGTTCCCGCCGGTGACCGAGCAGAAAATACCGTTGGTGCAAATCCCCCCGACATGCATGATGCCGCTGGATGCAGATGTCTGGGTAAACTTCGGCGTGGCTGTGTTTCCGTTGATGGTCTGCGCGAAGGTGACGAACCAGGGGGAAAGCTCTGCGTCGCTGGGCGTGAGATCGGGCGAGTTGAGCCATATGAAATCGACGCGTCCCGTACTCCCGGCTGCGATCCAGGGAAAGTAGTGCGTCCCCTTATCGCTGTTGACCTGCACCGGCGTCGACCACATTTTGGCCTTGTCGCTGGAGTGAGAGAACCAAATGTCGAAGTGGTCGGCGGCGACGAGATTGTCTGGGAACACTGAGTAGATGTTTCCACCGACGCCCGGCGTTCCGGAATCGTCCACAGCCAGGGTGGCGAAGATCTTGTCGGTGTTCGTCGAGGGGCCGCCGTCGAAGACCATGTGGGCATCCCAGACGGTGAGTCCTGCCGGTGTGGCGGGAGGAGAGTGGGCGACCCAGA
>QHYS01000248.1 GCA_003223325.1 Acidobacteriota bacterium | reverse complement strand
AGCACCGGGCAACTTAGCGAGGCGGTTCTGGCCCCTCGATCGTAACAACGCGCGTCGTGTGACGGTGAACCAGCTGCCAACCGCCATTCCGTTTCACCCAGACGTGGGTGTATCGGACACGGATATGTCTCCGTTCGCCCTTCAAAACATCAGTGACATCGGCAAGCCCGATCACCAAGCCAACATTACCGTAGATTTGGATGTTTACATCGGTGGGACTCCAAGACTCAACCTTGCGCGCGCCTGGCTGGTCCATGGCCAATTCGTCGGCCTTTGTAGTGACTCTCCCGCCGTTAATCTGAAAAACGGCGGTGTATTCAGGAGCTATCAGCGAATCGAGTGCTTTAATGTCATTGTGAAGGATGGCCTGACGACGCTCCTCCTCAACTTTTCTGATTTGTTGCTCAGCCGCAGCGTTACTCTCTGCCTGGGCGCTACTGTAGGCCCGCGCCATTAGAATAGAAGCAGCGCCAGCCGTTACGACAACTGCGAGCTTCAACTTGATGTTCACGTCCTTCCCTCCTTTGCAAAATGGCCGTCACTTTTGCGTGAGCCCCAGGACCCGGATGAGTTCTCCGTTTTCCTTATACGCCTGCCGAAGTTCGCGAGCGAGAGCCTCCGGCCCCTCATAGTCAATTGTGGTTCCGGTATTGTCGGCGAACGATATGAACGAGGGCTCGGCCACGGCCTTCCTGATGGCCTCATTAAGCGTCGTCACAATGTACGCCGGTGTGCCGCGGGGCGCGACGATCGCGCCCATGCTCCCGAGTGTAATTGCAAGCCCTAGCTCCTTGAACGTGGGCACACTGGGTGCCAGCGCCAAACGGCGCTCGTCGAATACGCCAAGCACGATAGCTTTGTGCTGCTTGATCTGTGAGACGACAGCAGCGGGGGCGGCGACCGCCGCATCGACCTGACCGCCTACAGCTGCTGCTACCTGCAGCGGTGCATCGAAGCACACCACCTTGAAACGGAGCTTCCCGAGGAGTTGGAGTTGCTCGATGTTCAAGTGAGGGACCGTAGCGAAGCCCGGCACTCCGATGCTCAACGTGCCGGGATGTGCCCGCGCGTCATTCAGGAACTGCCGCGCGGTTGTCCATGGCGCACCCGCCCTCACGATGAGGACGTTGTGCTCAGTCATGATTTTGGCGACCGGGACATAGCTGTCCGGCCCGCCGTACGGCAGGGTGATCCGATGCGGCTGCACGGTGAGAGTGGCGACCGTGCCTAAAGCGAGTGTATAGCCATCTGGTGTCGATCCCAGGGCATCTGAAATGGCGCGAGTGCCCGACGCCTCGGGTCGGTTCACCACCAAGATGGGTTGGCGTAGGTGTTTCTTCGAAGCCTCGGCAAGGCCGCGGGCGAGTTGGTCACTCGCACCCCCGGCACCGTACGGTACGAGGATCGTGATCGGCTTCTCCGGGTACGATGCTTGTTGAGCGACGCTGCTGCCTGGCAACACCGTCAAGCCAACCATCATCGCAGGTAGAGTAAAAACGGTGAACCGTTTCACTGCGTTCCTACCCTTGAACGTAGATAAGCCAGAATTGCCCTCTCGACTTGCTCCGGTTGCTCGGGCAGCAGAGCATGCCCGGCATGGGGAATCTCAACGAGTGTCACTCGTTCGGGAAATTCGGCAGCGAGCCTTTTGGCATTCTCAGGCAGTGCGACCACATCCTCCGTCCCCTGCACAACCAGCATGGGCGCCGAGCCACCAGCCCACCACTCCTTTAAAGACGTTCTCGCATCGCTCGCTCGCTGCGCTCTTGCGACTTCAAAGTACCAACCCTCTTCCCAGGTCCGGGGCACGTCATTGCCCGCCGCAAAGAATATCTTACGTATCGCAGTGAGCCGATCCTCTCGGGAGAGTGCGCTTTCCCAGAAGTGTGTGGTTAGTTTTTCCATCTCGGGCGATCTCGGCACCATTCCTCCCGCAGATAGAAGGATGAGTTGCTTCACCAGGCAGGGGTAATCCGACGCCAACGTCCTAGCGATACGGTTACCGAAATCGTGGCCGATAACGGTTGCCGGACGGCCGACAAGGGACTCGATCGTTGCCGCAACATCGGACGCTAAATCGTGATAGGTGATATCTTTGAGCGGCCCTGTACTGCCGCCAATCGCCCGTGGCTCCGGCAAGATCACTTGATAGCCCGCTTGCGCCAGCCGATTGCTTAGGGCATCGAAATCTTGAACGTCCCGTCCTCGTGAAGGAATGAAGACGATGGGCTCACCTTCGCCGCGAATCGTGACCTGAAGGGTCGCTGGGCCTGCGCGGACGATTTCGCGCCGTGTCAGCTCGGATTGTGCCACCGCCGTCTCAGGCACATTGCAGATCAAAGCGGCGAATATCACGAGCGTCATTTTCACGCCTGTTCTTGCGTTCGCGTCGTCCACCGGGCACTTCCGCCTGTCAGATTCTACCCCAGAGAGAGTTAAGTTCAGTTTTCGACGAGCGCGCTCTGCGGCGAGCGGCTTCCGAATCGTCGGCTTAACCGGCCAATGGCCTCCGTCGCAACCGTGCAAGCACCTGTAGAGCGTTTCGCTGATACACTTGGCCGCTTGGAAACCTGCTGGAGGAAACGGATGGCATACCCAATTGTCGACAATCCCACTGGCGGTGAAGGCGCTGATTGGGCACGTTGCTCTCAATCCGAACCTTGCGGTCGTTCCAGACGGGAGTTTCTTACAACGCTTGCGGTGCTCGGTATCGGCGCAGTCGTGCCACCGAGACATTGATCCCACAGACAGCGGCGCTCACCCGAAGCCAGGCCTGATCGATCTGCACCACCATATTTTGCCTCCGTTTTATTTGTCGGAAGTGCGGGACCTAATGCTGAGCTCCTGGAAGCTCAATTCGCGACAGGAGAGCTATCTACCCACGAGGGTGCTCGAATGGTCGCCGCAAAATGCGCTTGCAGAGATGGATAAGGTGAGAGTGGCGACCGTGCCTAAAGCGAGTGTATAGCCATCTGGTGTCGATCCCAGGGCATCTGAAATGGCGCGAGTGCCCGACGCCTCGGGTCGGTTCACCACCAAGATGGGTTGGCGTAGGTGTTTCTTCGAAGCCTCGGCAAGGCCGCGGGCGAGTTGGTCACTCGCACCCCCGGCACCGTACGGTACGAGGATCGTGATCGGCTTCTCCGGGTACGATGCTTGTTGAGCGACGCTGCTGCCTGGCAACACCGTCAAGCCAACCATCATCGCAGGTAGAGTAAAAACGGTGAACCGTTTCACTGCGTTCCTACCCTTGAACGTAGATAAGCCAGAATTGCCCTCTCGACTTGCTCCGGTTGCTCGGGCAGCAGAGCATGCCCGGCATGGGGAATCTCAACGAGTGTCACTCGTTCGGGAAATTCGGCAGCGAGCCTTTTGGCATTCTCAGGCAGTGCGACCACATCCTCCGTCCCCTGCACAACCAGCATGGGCGCCGAGCCACCAGCCCACCACTCCTTTAAAGACGTTCTCGCATCGCTCGCTCGCTGCGCTCTTGCGACTTCAAAGTACCAACCCTCTTCCCAGGTCCGGGGCACGTCATTGCCCGCCGCAAAGAATATCTTACGTATCGCAGTGAGCCGATCCTCTCGGGAGAGTGCGCTTTCCCAGAAGTGTGTGGTTAGTTTTTCCATCTCGGGCGATCTCGGCACCATTCCTCCCGCAGATAGAAGGATGAGTTGCTTCACCAGGCAGGGGTAATCCGACGCCAACGTCCTAGCGATACGGTTACCGAAATCGTGGCCGATAACGGTTGCCGGACGGCCGACAAGGGACTCGATCGTTGCCGCAACATCGGACGCTAAATCGTGATAGGTGATATCTTTGAGCGGCCCTGTACTGCCGCCAATCGCCCGTGGCTCCGGCAAGATCACTTGATAGCCCGCTTGCGCCAGCCGATTGCTTAGGGCATCGAAATCTTGGACGTCCCGTCCTCGTGAAGGAATGAAGACGATGGGCTCACCTTCGCCGCGAATCGTGACCTGAAGGGTCGCTGGGCCTGCGCGGACGATTTCGCGCCGTGTCAGCTCGGATTGTGCCACCGCCGTCTCAGGCACATTGCAGATCAAAGCGGCGAATATCACGAGCGTCATTTTCACGCCTGTTCTTGCGTTCGCGTCGTCCACCGGGCACTTCCGCCTGTCAGATTCTACCCCAGAGAGAGTTAAGTTCAGTTTTCGACGAGCGCGCTCTGCGGCGAGCGGCTTCCGAATCGTCGGCTTAACCGGCCAATGGCCTCCGTCGCAACCGTGCAAGCACCTGTAGAGCGTTTCGCTGATACACTTGGCCGCTTGGAAACCTGCTGGAGGAAACGGATGGCATACCCAATTGTCGACAATCCCACTGGCGGTGAAGGCGCTGATTGGGCACGTTGCTCTCAATCCGAACCTTGCGGTCGTTCCAGACGGGAGTTTCTTACAACGCTTGCGGTGCTCGGTATCGGCGCAGTCGTGCCACCGAGACATTGATCCCACAGACAGCGGCGCTCACCCGAAGCCAGGCCTGATCGATCTGCACCACCATATTTTGCCTCCGTTTTATTTGTCGGAAGTGCGGGACCTAATGCTGAGCTCCTGGAAGCTCAATTCGCGACAGGAGAGCTATCTGCCCACGAGGGTGCTCGAATGGTCGCCGCAAAATGCGCTTGCAGAGATGGATAAGAATGGAGTGGCGACGAGCGTTGTCTCCATTTCCATCCCGGGCATATGGTTCGGAGGCGCGCAGGCG
>QHYS01000249.1 GCA_003223325.1 Acidobacteriota bacterium | reverse complement strand
CCTTGAAGCTCTCCGTGCACACGTAGGCGCGGCTGCGCGAGAAGCGCAGGATGTAGCTCACCTCGCGGCTGCGGAAGTCCGGGCTGATCGTGTTGGCGACCGCGCCGATGAGTTCCAGCGCGAAGAACACGAAAGCGAACTCGATCCAGTTGGGCAGCTGGATGGTGACCACGTCGCCGCGGCCGATGCCGTGGGCCTTGAGCACCGCGGCGGCGCGGTCGATGCCGTCTTTCAGTTCGCCATAGGTGACGCGGCGCCTGGAATCGACCAGCGCCTCGCGGTCGGGATGCATCGCGACACGCGCGGAGAAAAGCCCGTAGATCGTGTCCCTGCCCCACCAGCCGCTCGCGGTGTGGCGCGCGATCATTTCGGAGGTGAGCCGGGTCTCGAAGGCCATGCCGAGCTATAGCACGGCCAGGCGTGTCGTCATCCGGGGCTCTTGAGCTTTGTCGATCCTGACCCATATGCGACGTGGGCCCAGGGGCCCGGATCGGGCCAAGATGCGAGATCCTGCGCGACGTCATTTCATCCTGGCGTCAACAAGCGTATCTTTTGTTCAGCTTTTCATCGATTTCGCGATGAGTATCGCTTCAGAGCGCCGCTGAAAGGCGAGGAGGACCGTCCTGAAACAGGAATATTCACTGGCACACCTTACGGTGCTGGGGTGCACCCCGCCGGAGATGACCTACATCGCGGCCCGCGCAGGCTACGACTACGTCAGTATCCGTCCGATTTCCATGGGGCTGCCCGGTGAACCGGACTATGCGCTTCCCGACAACCCGCAGATGCTGAAGCAGACAAAGACGGCGCTCGCCTCGACCGGTGTCCGCGTCCACGACATCGAGCTCGTACGCGTCTACGAAGGCGTGCATCCGAGCAAATACCTGCCGGCAATGGAAGTAGCCGCCGAGCTGGGTGCCAAGGCCATCCTGTCCAGCATCTGGGGCGGGGAGCGCGAGTTCTATATCGAGAAGTTCGCCGAGATTTGCGATCTCGCCAAGCCTTTTGGGCTCACCGTCGACCTGGAATACGTGCCTATTGCAGTCGTCCGCAACTTAGCTCAGGCGCTCGATGTGCTGCGTACCGTCAACCGGACTAACGCCGGCCTGATGATCGATATGCACCACTTCCATCGGGCCCGTGACAACCCTGCAGACCTCGACGCACTGCCGCGCGAGTGGTTCCATTTCGCCCATCTCTGCGATGCCAATGTCGAGATACCGACGCGGCGCGCCGACATGATACGCATCATGCGCGACGCGCGCCTTTACGTCGGCGAGGGCGGTATCGATGTTGCGGGCATTCTTGCCCACATCCCGCACTGCGTATATTCGATCGAGGTGCCCAACAGGGAGCGGCACGAGGAACTGGGCTACGCCGAGCACGCAACGCGCTGCCTCGAAACTCTGAAGGCATATCTCATCAAACACGCTCGGCACTTTGAAACGCACGGCGGAAGCGCCTCCAATCGGGCGGCGACTGGGATTGAAGCGCGCCTATGAAGAACCAGATGAAGGCTATCGATTTGCACGCAAGGAAGCTGGGCGACGAGCACCTGGTCCCTGGTGCCGCAGCGCTGGTGCGATTTTGGCTTTCCCCTTGGGGCCTTTCCTCCTGGGACCCCTGCCAGGACGCAGGGACGGAATTACCGAACGCGTCGACTCGGCTTCTCCTCATCAAAAAAATGTCGAGGTTTCACCCCAAGTGCTTTCGCAATGTGCCAGAGGGTCAGGACCGTCGGATTGCGCTGGCCGAGCTCGAGGCCGCTGACGTAAGCTCGATCAACACCCATTCGCCCGGATCGCCGGCTGCGAACAATCCGCGTCCCGCGGCAAGCCGTGCCGCCCGGGCGCTGGCGAACAAACGCTCGGCGAGATCGGTCGGCAAAGCAGAGAGGAGATCATGCCGCACGGGGCCAACCTCGCCATGGACCGTTCGTTACCGAGGAGCCTTGGTAGACTAAGCCATCGCCGCTTCCACTTCGAGTGGGCTGAGGGGCCCGGAACCGCGACTGCCGGTGATTGCCATCGGAAGGGCCCCGCTCCGGCAAGCCGGCCTTTTTTTAAGCGAGAACCGCTATACTCGAATACGGGGAAGGAGACCCTCATGAGCCGGGATGATGCAGCGTTTGAGAAGATGTTATCCGCCCTTCCGGTCACGACTTACCATGCAGGTGAGACCATATTGAGCGACGGCTCGAAAAGCGGTCGACTACTTATCCTAAAAAGCGGTGAGGTTGCAGTTCTCAAAAATTCTGCCGAACTCGCTCGAGTGGATCAACCGGGCGCGGTCTTCGGCGAACTTGCTGCGCTGTTAGATCAGCCGCACCTGGCGGATGTTCGTGCTTTGCAGGATTCGGACCTTTACGTTGCGGATGTAACATTGCTTGAGAAGGAGCCCGTCGCACTGCTTGCTGTCGCAAGGAGTCTGGCGCGTCGTTTTGTCATCGCCCACGAGAGTATTGTGGCGCTGAAGAACGAGATCCAAATTGGGCCGTCACCCAGCGCCGTTCGAAACGTTATCGCAAAGATGGAGACTCAGATGCTGGCGACACAAATACTGATACCTTTTTAGATTCTTTGGTTTAAGTCTCTGTGGCGTTGGATTGGACTCAGGCATCGCCATCAACGTCCCCCCACAGAAAACCCACACGCCGGATTCGATACCCCAACAGGCAGCCTCAGCTTGTCATGCCGCAGCAGCTTGGAATCCGCAGTTCAAGCCCACCAGGCCCAAGCACAGGCGGGCCAGGCGCGGGTAACCGCTGAGATGCTGACCGGACTTGCGGCGACCGGTTACGTGCGCGCGTGTAGGAAACGCGACAACCTGCTATTAGGAGGCTCCCACAGTTACACGGTCGCGATGCGCCCGCGAAGTATAGAGGCGACGTATCATCTGAGCGAACCCTTGCCACTGCTACCGGACTTGCGAGGCCGATGTCGGTTTCACCACCGTCCGCCGAACGTCCGCCTTGCCCTCGATAGCGGACATTGCGCGGACATCCCGGGACGTCCGAGTTGTGCCAAAGGCAGACATTCGCGGCACCATG
>QHYS01000247.1 GCA_003223325.1 Acidobacteriota bacterium | reverse complement strand
CATTGGTGGTGGCCGTGTTCGCTCCGCCGGCGAAGCTTCCACTGGCCCCGCTGCTGGGTGGCGTAAAGGTGACGGTTACTCCGTTTACCGGAGTCCCGCTGGCGTTGGTCACGGTGACCACCAAAGGCGCAGGGAAAGGCGTATTGATCGCCGTGCTCTGCGGGGTCCCGCTGGTCGCGTTAATACTCGCTGGTGGCCCTGATAGCAGCCCGAAGACCGCTACTCCGTTAGGAGTACCCACGTAAACGTTGCCGTTGGCGATAATAGGGGTGATGAACTTGTTGCCTGCGCCGAAGTTGTCGCGACCTGAGGCGGCCTGCCCAGAATTATATAGTTCCGTCCCAAGGTTCGTCGCATCGTAGGCGTGCAGAATCGCTGTGCTGCCGTTTTCCACCGCCCACAGAATGGCGCTCGCGCTGCCATTAGCAGAGATGGCGGGTGTTACACCCGGGTAACCGAAGCTATTGGCAGTCTGGCTCGTCGGATTTTGTGAAAGTTGTGCATTGGTGATGCTGAAGGCCTTGATGGTGTCTCCCACTGCTCCGAAGTACACGGTGTTGTTGAAATACGCCGGCGTGGAGAACACGCTCCCCGACAGCGCGGTCACTTCCTCATAGTCGTGATTTGTGCTGGGATCGAATTTCCCCATCTGGTCGCGGTCCACGACATAGATAATTCTGTCCTTGCCCGCGCCCAGGGCCAGATGACGCACTCTTCCGGAGCCATCGATCAAGTCCGGAAGCACTAGAGTGCCGCCCGAGCCCAGGTCTAGATCGCCCCCGGACTCGGAGACGGTGTTCGACATGGTGAAATAATCGGCCACCCGCAATGAACCAGTGGTCGACAATTTCATGAACGCATTCCCAAAATCTCCCTGAGTGGGAAAGCCATTGGCATCGAGCGTCGTATCAAAGGTGCCATTGCCCTCGAGGAAATAGATGTTGCCCGATGCATCCGCAGCTGGGCCGGCGCCACTCATCCAGATGCCTCCTTCGTGAGGCATCGAAGGCCATCACCCAAGAGGTGTAGGGTGCAATGTCGCAATGCGAAGACCAAGTCGTGTAGATCCGGCCGTTGAGTAGCAACAGGCCCGGCCGCTCCTTGTACTGCTTGGGATCGAAAATTACGTTTCCCCCGGAACTATTGGCGCCCGTTCCCGGGAAAGCGGCCTGAATCGTGGTGGGGCCACCGAAAAGTTCTGCTCCAGTGGTCAAGTCGAGTGCATGCAGCCTCTGGAAGTAATTGCCCGAGTTATCTTTTGACATGGCGATCGCATAGAGAGCCCCATTCGGTCCCCGCAATGGATCGATGACAGGCGTAGCCGTAATGCCAATTTCCGGCGTGACTTGGCCGCATCCCCGATCGTCACTGGTAGTTTCGCCAGGACCTAAGAGCGATACGTGCCAGAGCACCCCGGCGGTCGTGGCGTCGAAGGCATAAACGCTGTCATGTTCGCTCGCCACGTAAAGAACGTTGTGCACACCTTGGCCGGGAATTGACACCGCAGAAAGATAAAGAGGCTGGGCGTCCACTAGGCCGTCCGTGGGGAAGAATCCGACTTTCCCAAATGTGGATACGGTAACATTAGTAGGTGTGAGAATCGTTTCATTCAAATACTGACCGTCCCGTGCACTATCATTGTGATATGTGGTTACGGAAACCGATGACTGCGCCGTGGCCGAACCCGCGAAGGCTAACAGCGCGGAAAGAATTACGCCTTCAAAGGCACAAGTGCGCAAAGGGCTGGGGAAACGCTGCCCTTCCCAACCCCGCAGAAAATCGAAAAATGGTCCTGACATCCAAAACTACTCCCGAATGTCCCAAACCGGTCCGGAACTGGAGGAACCCTGGGGAAGCTTGTAGCCGGCGCAAACGAGGAACTGTACTTAGAAAACAGTATGAGGTAAAGGCGAAATTTTGTGCTCCGGTGCTCCGAAGGTTCCGGCGTAACGCTGTGAACTTCGAGTCGAAAGTGAACCGCATTTTTGGGTATGCCATCGATCACCTTCTTTGCACCGAAGCTAGTTGACGTTGATGTTGATCGCGGTCGCTTACCGTTGATCGCTCCAATTTGCGCTGTCCCGCTCGTCGCTGTAGTGCTGGCCGGCGGACCCAGCGTGTTCGTCAGCGAGAAGTTCGCTGAACGTAACTCGCGCGAAAGTACCGCGTGCGATCCGCTGAATGCAACCCACCATTCTGTTGCAACCTGACGTACGTGATGCTGTTCCCACCTACTTATGCCACCGACATTCGCGCTGGCCGACGCCGCCCGCATCCACGGCGCTGGAAGACTCGCGCGACTGGTTGGTCTCCCGAACATTCCGAGACAGCACCCAACCAAAGTATTCGAAGTCCCTACGCGTGCCTTCGCTTTCGGGCTTGAATCTTTCATAAACGGGCCTGCCTTGGCTGCCAAATTCGTTGTGTCGAGAGCGGGGAGAAGCGTACGATGCACAAGCCAGACGTCCCAATCAAAAATTCCGGCTCATTCTTACTTATCGAAGGGTGTGACTATGATTTTCACGTCGTTGGTTCCTTCACACGTGCGCAAGCATGCGTTGTTTGCAGTGTGCGTGTCTCTTCTCGCGAGTTTGCCGATTTTCTCGCAGGCGAATTTGGGCCGTATCCTCGGCGCCGTAACCGATCAGACCGGCGGCGTCATGGCCGGCGCCACCGTGACTGTGCTCGACGTGCAGCGCGGCATCTCGCGCACCCTCAGCACAGATGGCGCCGGTGAGTACAACGCGCCGAACTTGACGCCTGGCACGTACACGGTTCGCGTCGAGTCCAAGGGCTTCAAGACGGCCGAGCGGTCCGGAATACTGCTCGAGGTCGGCAAAGATATTCGCGTCGACTTGACGCTCCAACCAGGCGAGCAAAGCGAGAAGATCACCGTAACCGAGTCGCTCCCCCTGGTGGAAACAACCAATGCCACATTAGGCGGAACGCTGAGCAATCAGACGATCAATGATCTGCCCTTAAATGGCCGTAACTACATCAACCTGCTCACACTGCGGCCGGGAATGCAGGTCTACCCTGGCGGCGGAGGCTCGACGCGTTCCGCCAACGGCACCCGCACCGAGGACATCGGCTATCTGGTAGAGGGAGTGCGAGAGGACGATCCCTACGGTGGCTCGAGCGTTCTCAACGCGGCTATCGCGGCGGGTGATTCCTCAACTTCGTTGCCCATTGACGCCATCCAGGAATTCAACACCGAGCAAAACCCGAAGGCGGAATTCGGTTGGAAGCCGGGCGCCATCGTCAACGCAGGGATCAAGGCTGGCACCAACTCGATTCATGGCACAGCCTTCGCCTTCGGGCGCGATACCGCGTTCGACGCCCGCAACTATTTCGATCAGGCGCCGCTGCCGAAAGCGCCCATCGCGCTGGAACAGTTCGGCGCCAGCCTTGGCGGACCGATCAAGAAAGACAAGCTGTTTTACTTCGTGAACTACGAAGGGCAGCGCTACTCGGTGGGAAGCACGCTTTTTGCCACGCCTCCGGCCACGGTCTCGCTGGCCACGGCTTCTAACCCAGCGGGAAACAAGGCGCAGAGCATTGTAGATGCATGCAATGCTGTTGGCCGAGCGAATGTCAGTGCACTCAGCGCGCAGTTAGCGGGACTCCCAGCGGGCAGTTGCGTGCCGAACCCGCCGAATTTTACCGCGGGGCCGAGTGAATCGCTTTTCCCAATAAATAACGGATCGGACACAAGGGGAATTATCCAGGGTTTGGTTAGCATCAATTCGCAAAACAACGGCGTGGGCAAGATCGACTATCACCCCAACGACCGCCACTCTCTGAGCGGCATGTATTTCAACGCGCGCGGCGGGGGATTGTGGACCGACTTCGCTGGGCAAGTGGGTATCCCTGGCTCTAGTAACTCGCCGTTCATGTCCAATCTATTTGGCTACATTCAGGTGGGCTCAGCCAACTGGAACTGGACGCCGAACTCGGCCTGGGTCAACGAGGCCCGGGTTGGCTACATCCATTTCCGCCAATGGTACGACTCGATCGACGCCAACGTGAACCCGCTCGCCTACGGGATCAATACCGGAGTAACCGATCCCCGATTCTTTGGTTTCCCGCTCCTGCGCATCAACCCCTTTTCACAGGGCAATTTCCGCCTAGGCGCTGGCTGGCCCAAACATACCGGGCCCGACGGCAGCTTGCAGTTCGTGGACCACGTTTCGCTTCTGCGCGGCAAACACGCCTACAAATTTGGCGGTGAAGTCATTTTGAATACTGCCGATCCATTCATTACGGCAAACGGCAAGGGCAGCATCCGATTCCAAAATCTCAGCAGTTTTCTCCTGGGGAACGTCAGGAACAGTGGGACGCTGTCCGCCCTTCTCGTTGGTGACCCGCTGCGGCACTTATCCAATCAGCAATACGCCGCTTTCGCTCAGGACGACTGGCGGGTCACTCCGCGGCTTATCGTGAACCTGGGATTGCGCTACGAGCTCAGCACGGTGGTCAAGGATCGCGACAACAAGCTCGGCAATTTCGATCCGACTCAAGGGCTTGTTCAGGTCGGCAACCAAATCTCATCTATCTTTAGCGGCGATCACAACAATTTCTCTCCGCGCCTGGGCTTCGCCTGGGACATACGAGGCAATGGCAAGACCGTCCTCCGCGGCGGCGGCAGTATCATGTACGAACAGTTGCCCTATAGCGTTTTCATTGCTGTCTCCAATCAGCTTGGGCTGAACCAAGTGCCGACAGGAGCCACAACTGTAGTCAATGGAGTCTCCACACCTGGTGCGGGCAATATGGGCGTGCTCTGTCAACGTAGCCGGCGGGACTCCGACCTCAGTGGGCACGCTCACCGGCAACTGGAAGGCTCAAACCGCTGCTTGTGTGAGTGGCGGCACCACCGCCTGCGGCAGTATCTTCCCAAGCAGTATCTTTGCACTCCAATGCGGCGACGGCGTGGGCGCGGACCCAGTGCAGTGCAACACAGAAGCAGTGGATCCCAATCTGCGTAGCCCCTACGTGGGCACGTGGACACTGGATCTACAGCGGGCTATCACCAATAGCCTCTCCGTGGAGGTTGCTTATGTCGGCAACCACGGCACGAAATTCCTGGGCTTCCAGGACATTAACCAGCCTCTCGTGGGCGCTGGCTTTCCGGGTGTCGGCTCTTTGACTGGGACGGCACTGGGTGAGGTTGCATGGTGCAACGCCAACGACCTGTTCACCACACCCGCAGCAAGTATCCCGAAGTTTAAGGGCGCGCCGATCGCGTGCGACCCAGGTGATTCCAGCAAGGGCGCGGTGCAGGCCGCGCGGCCGTTCAATACCAAGTCCCCCTACCTTGCGCAAATCGATCGATTGGCGAACCTGGACATGTCGAACTACAGCGGCCTCCAGGTTACCCTTACCGAGAGGGCTATGCATGGACTGTCGTTCACCGGCGGTTATACGTATGCTCACGCACTCGATGATGCCTCAGCGAACTTCAATGCCAACCCGCTCCCGCCCAACAGCTACAATCCCAAATCGCAGTACGGCAACAGCGACTTCGACATCCGGCACCGCTTCACACTCACAGCAAGTTACGCTCTCCCAGGGAAGAAATCGCTGGGACAGATGCTGGAAGGCTGGCAACTCAATTCGGTCATCACCCTGCAGACTGGCTCACCATGGACTCCGCAGGATACCAGTAATGACTTCCCTGGGAACGGCCAAGTGACGGAACTGGACAGCTACGGTCAATTCTGGAATTTCACCGGCAACCGCGCCGACTTCACCTCAAGCCGTAATCCGATTCCGTGCTGGAGTGGAGCCGGCGGTGCGGCGCTTTCGGGGTGCGCAATAGGCGCCGGAGTTGGCGCAGGCACTCCTCCCCCGGCCGCATGCATGAATGCTGCCACCACCACCGGCCAAATGAATACTCTGCTCGACGTCGGGTGCTACTTCCAGGGGAATTCGGCCCTGACTCCGCCGGCACTGGGGACGATCGGCAATTCTGGCCGCAACCCCTTCCGCGACGGAGGCTACAAAAACTGGGACCTCTCGGTGACAAAAAATTGGACATTCAAGGAGCGACTCACTACTCAGTTTCGCGCCGAATTCTTTAATATTCTCAACCATCCCATCTTCACGAACCCGAACGGACCCGCCGGTGCGGGCTTCGCCGATCCTTCCGGAGGAGTGGCTACGAACTTCGGTTGCGGCTGCAACACGCCGGACCAGGCATCTCCCAATCCGGTGCTCGGGGACGGGAGGCAGCCGCTCGATTCAGTTGGGTCTGAAGCTGATTTGGTAGATTCGATCAGTCAGATGGAAAACGGAAAAGGGCTGGCACATCTGCTGGCCCTTTCTATTTAATGTCACCTCCTGCTTACGAATTCGGGCTAATTTCGATGGATTTGTCGGTGACAATCCCAACAGCGTGAGGAGTTTCTCTTCAGCATCGGGGCCCAGCACTTTAAACCGAAGTTAGTTGACGTTGATGTTGATCGCGGTCGCTTTTGAAACGTTGCCCGAAGTCGCTGTCACCATGACGATCGATGGGCCCACCGGAGTGCCTGCATTCGATGCTGGGTGCGTGGTGGACGCAGAGGATGAAGAAGATGTTCCGCTGCAACTCAACAGACCCAGCGAAGTGATGGCTAGCAGCGCCAGCATCAGATAAGCAGGTAAACGGCGCGGCGGCAGACGCAGCCAGGGGCCGGCAGAGAAAATACCCATCATCCCCAGCATTGCGATGAGCGCCAAGAGCGCCGCACTCGAAACCAAGGGCAAGCCGGGTAACCAGGAACTCGGTCCGGTGGGTGGCGGAGACTGTTCGCTGGCCGCCATAGTATTGATGGTGAGGATGGTGTTTCCGGAAGTGCTACCCGCTGGAATTGACGCCGAGCTCAGCGAGCACGCTGCACTGGAAAGCGCTGTCGGCACGAGGCAGGTGAAGTTGACGGCTGCGGGCAGCGGCGTGTTTGCCGGGATCGTGGCGAGGTCGAGCTTGACTGTGGCGGACGTGCCCCTGGTGATTTGCACAGTACCGGGGACGTCGAGTGCGACGCTGAAGTCCATGTTGGTCAGAGAGAAGCTCGCCGTTGCCGTCGCCCCCGGCGCACTCGCTGTCACCGTATAGCTGCCGGTCGTGCCATTCGCCGTGAACGTGCCCGAGGTCGCTACGCCGGACGCATTCGTCGTGGCGGTGTCCCCTCCGACAGCAAAAGTTCCGCTTGCTCCGCTGCCGGGCGCAGTGAACGTCACTGTTACTCCGCTCACGGGATTTCCGCCTGCGTCCTTCACGATCGCCGCCAGCGGCGCAGCAAACTCACTGTTGATCGGTCCAATTTGTGACGTCCCGCTTGTCGCTGTGGTGCTGGCCGGCGGCCCCAGTGTGTTCGTCAGCGAGAAGTTCGCCGTTGCCGTCACACCCGTGACACTTGCCGTCACCGTGTAGCTGCCTAGCGTTCCGTTCGCGGTGAATGTGGCTGATGTGGCTATGCCCGACGCATTGGTCGTCGCTGTCTTCTTTCCGCCCGCAAAGCTGCCGCTTACTCCGGTGCTGGGCGCTGTAAACGTCACCGTCACCCCGCTTAGCGGGTTCCCGCTGGCGTCAGTCACCGTGGCTACTAGTGGAGCGCCGAAAGCCGCATCATCGTTCGTGCTCTGCGGGGTCCCGCTCGTCGCAGTAATACTGGCTGGCGGCGCAGGTGTGTTCGTCAACGAGAAGCTCGCTGTTCCCGTAATCCCCGCTACACTTGCCGTCACGGTGTAGCTGCCCGCCATCCCATTCGCGGTGAATGTGGCCGAGGTGGCCACGCCGGATGCATTCGTCGTGGCCGTGTTCGCTCCGCCTGCGAAGCTCCCACTGGCCCCGCTGCTGGGTGGCG
>QHYS01000246.1 GCA_003223325.1 Acidobacteriota bacterium | reverse complement strand
ATCTTTTCTGAACCCACTTTGCAGATCGTAGCTGCCTGACGAGGCAGAGAAGGTTCTTCCCGACTCCGTAGATCGTTCCGCGTACCCACCAGGAGTATTGCGCACGGCTCTATAGCTCGCCTAAGGCGGATTTCAACCGGACCGCCAACAAATAAGAAATTAGGATGGTCATGAGAATTGGTGTGACCACGAGGGCCGACTTGTTTGAGAAACGAAAACAACAACACATCGACCGCGGCTACCGAATTGAAGATGAGCGCCCAATCCCAGTGAACGGTTTCTGCTCGTTCATCGCCGTGAGCGAGATACCTGATTCCGATGGAATTGGCGACCTCGTGGCGCGTTGGGATTTTTCCCGTTGCCCGTGCCGGAAGCCGAGAGGCTGAAGCATTGCCTTGCCTTCCCATCGGAGTTCTGTGCACTCGATCCCTGCGTGGGAGATGGCGTGGCGTTCAGCCGTTTGCTCGAAGGAACACGAGCCCGCCGCTACGGGATTGAAATTGATGCGAATCGAGCTGACCAGGCAACCCGGCTGGGCATCGACACGCTGCATGCGAATACCATGGACGTGCGTTGTCCGGCGGAGGCGTTGTCGCTTCTCTATCTCAATCCTCCCTACGACTTTGAAACCGGTCAGGCGAACAATCAACGCTTGGAACTCGTGTTTCTGGAGCATACCTATCGCTGGCTGAAGCCCGGCGGCGTCTTGTTGTTTGTCATTCCCCAACCTCAATTGAGGCAATGCGCGCGGATCTTGAGCGAGCACTTCAGCGATCTGTCGGTGTTCAGGCTGACGGAACCTTCGAGCGTCCAATACAAACAGGTCGCACTCCTGGGGCTGCGGCGCAAACGAAACCAGCACTTGCGAGACTCAGCGCTGCTTAACACCGTGCGCCGACTGGAGATGCTGGCCAACAAACCCGACCTCGACGTCCTGGACGAAGCGTGTGCAATCCGGTATGAGATTCCACAGTCCGGGCCAATCACGCTCACCAATGCGGGGATTCCACTCGATGAAGTGGAGGACCTGCTGCCAGGTTCCGCGGCATACCGCCAGGCAAGCCGCGTCCTTCTCCCCAAGCGGCGGGATGTCCGGGGCCGGCCGCTCACGCCCCTGCACGGCGGCCACGTTGGCCTGCTGTGTACGGCAGGAATGCTCAACGGCGTGTTTGGCGAAGGAGAAGAGCGCCACATCGCCCACTGGCGCTCGGTAAAGTTCACAGACCACTGGGAAGAGGAAGAAGAAGACGGAGCCAGGATTCTGCATGACCGGGAGCGGTTCTCCCACGAACTCACGCTGGTCTTTGCCAACGGCGACACCCAGATCCTCACCCACGAAAAGAAGGACACATCGTGAAGAACGCACACTTTCGCTTCGGTTGGCTCACGTATGTCAAGAGCACAGAGAGAGCTGTCACAAACATCCGCTTACGTCTCGATCGCTTCATCGGCGAAGTTTTGCCGAACCCGCCGCGGCAGGCCAAAGCGCACTTCACCTCCGTGCTCGGAGGGGATACGCAGATCGCGGCTGTCGCTGCGGCCATCTCAATGGGAGAGTGTTTCATGGTGGAGGGGCCCGGCGTCGAACCGACGCGGGTATGCCTGGAGCGCAATGCGCATTGCTACAAAGGTTCGGTGCAAATCGCTGGCCGGAAAAGACCGCTCCGGCATCTCATCGGAATCTCCGAGGAGTTTGCGGGTGGTGTGTCGTCGGCCACTGACCGCACCCTGTTGGCAGATTCTGGAGCCTTGTTTGTCTGGGCTTCGCTGGCCGAGAGCCACGGCATCCCCGGAATTCCTGAATGGGCGGAATGGTTTCTGGGGCAACTCGAAAAGCACAAAGCTCTGGTGCCTCTGGTGGGTATTGGGTGCAATCCAGTGCTGGTGAAAGGCAACAAGGAGCAGTTTCTTGCGTGGCTGAGTGACGGCTTATGGGGCGGCGATATCCATTTTCCCGCCGGGAGCGGGCCGGTCCACTTGCCAAGCTTTGAGCTGCGGCAAGTGTTTTCGCCCGCTGCCAACTGAATCGGTAGCCTCTTCTGTTTATCTTCTGTTCTTCCTGTAATCCCGAGGTCACCAGATGCTCCCGCTTATCGGAGAGTAGCGCAATCGCGATCCGATGATTTCCAATCGCGAACACCCAGCACCCATCGTGAAAAACCCAACCAAGAAGGAAAAGTACTTTCGGGCGGCGCTCACAACCATCAGGCACGACGAGGGGATCTTGGGACCACCCTGAGGCCAGACGGGTTCTGAGTGTAATGGTCTGATTACAAGAGTTAAGAATTTCTGTTCTGCGGGTAAACCGTGATGGGTAGACCAGGGAAACCCAAGGCTGCTACTGCGGCAGTCCTACCTTCCGCACCAACTCAGCAAACCGTGGGTCAGAACGT
>QHYS01000025.1 GCA_003223325.1 Acidobacteriota bacterium | reverse complement strand
GATCTTCAGTACTCGGAGCCTGAAGCGGCAAAAGCGGGCCGAATCGCCGGGGAATCAAGCGGTTCCCCGGCGGTTCCGCTCGCGCAAACTCGAATGTCGAAGTTGGTTTGCATTGGATTTGTGTGTCCGGCTTGGATCTCAGCGGGCAAAGTCCAGGGCAAAGTGCAGCATCTACGACGCCTTCTTCCCGGTCAGCCCACTCCCGCTTGCGTACTTGTGCAGGATGCTGGCAATCAGCGTCTGATACGGAAGGCCTTCCTCCACCGCCCGGCGCTTGATCATTTCGAGGTCGGCGGCTGACAGGCGGATATTGATCCGTGCGTCCTTGCGCATGTAGCGCCGCGCGGCATCGATCGCCGCGCGCTTGGCGGCCTTCTGGCTCTTGGCGGGCTTAAACTCATCACGCTCGTACGCCTCGACCAGCTGCTTTTCGGCGTCGTCGTAGAATTCACGCTTTTTCACTCCGCCCTTCGCTCCTTCGCTTTCCTGGTCGCTGTCCGGCTCGGGTCAATAGTTTCCAAGAATAGCTTGGATCCCTTCGGGGTAACGGGGACGATATGTACATAGCCGTCGACGCCTACCTCGTATATTAACTGGCCCGGGTACTTGGCCTGGTTCGAATGCTCCAGGATCTGGAGAAGCTTCCCCGCTTCGATCAGCGCGATGATCTGCTCGAAGCTGATACCGCGGTTCTCGATGAGCCAGGCATTCTTCTCCGGGCCAAAATCGTAGTCCACCTTTGTCCAGATTATGACAATTGTCCAGATTATGACAATGTGTGCCTTTTGTCAACATTGCGATTCGTCCATATCCGAAGGCTCGGGTACTCGGGTTACGAGGGCATCACCCGCCGCACCCGCTGAGGCTCCTCGCCAAGCCACTTCGGATAGTAAGCGGTGCCGTCGTAGATCGACGTAGTCTTGAACAACTCGAACTCGCCGCGCGCCGCCGCTGTCGCCGTTTTCGCCAGCAGCGCCTCCACTTGGGCGGTGCTCATGGGGTGGAACGTGCGCGCCGCCGTGAACGCCTGCTCGAGGATCTCCATGCTCTCGACACCGGTGATGACGACCGATGTCGGCAAGTTCAGGGCGTAGTGGAGACACTCGATCGCCGTCACGGTGTTCGACTTCAGAATGTGTCCGTTCGCCATAGTCTTCATGCCGAGCACGCCGATGTTCGGAACCCGTGCTCCTTTGCAACTTCGAGCATGTAAAGGTGGATGCGCGGGTCTTTGTGCCCGGTGAATCCGATGTAGCGGAGTTTGCCCGCTTTGCGTGCCTGGACCAACGCCGCGTTGGCACCGTCTTCATCGAAGATCCGATGCGGATCCTCGTAGCGCAGGATCTCGTGGTGCTGAACCAAGTCGATACGGTCGGTCTGGAGGCGCCGGAGGGATTCCTCCAGCTGTCTCGTGGCTTCGCCCTTCGACCGGCCGTCGATCTTGGTCATCAGGAATGTTCTGTTCCTGTAACCGTCGCGGAGCGCGTCGCCCATCCGGATCTCGCTGGCGCCGTCGTTGTAGTCCCAGCAGTTGTCCATGAAGTTGATCCCACGATCAATCGCTCTGCGAACGATGCGGATGCTGAGTTGTTCATCGACCTGCTTCAACCCAAGGTGCCATCCTCCGAGGCCAATCGCGGATACCTGCTCTCCCGTGCTGCCGAGGACTCGATACGGCATCTCCGCGTGCGCCGCACTGTCTGACCCGGGATTTCCGAGATAGACCATGGCTTTGTTCCTCTCGCGCCGCTGAATGGACCACGTGACGCTCCACCACCTGTTCTACACTTTCGCAACCCATCACACTGGCCGCGTTCGCCACGCGAACGCAGCTGACCCTGCATGTTCCGAAGGGTTGCCGCTGGTGACTCCCCTCCTCGGAGACACCGCCGCCCGCGATGACCAGTTCCGCCTGTCAACCCTTGGAATCGCTCATCACCTCGTCGCGCGCTGGAATACTCAGGAATGAGCCCCGAGTGCGCCCGAGTTGAGCACACTTTGGGCACACACCTTCTGTTCTTGAGCTGGACGCTCCCGGTCGCTACTCTCGCGTCACCTACCCGACCGTAACCGGCCCGGCCCGCAGGAGTTGTCGGGATGAAGTGTCACCGTTGCCAGCACGACGCCCCACCCGACCCCGAGTTCTGTCCAAGGTTCGGATCGAAGCTCGCGTTGGCCCGCTCGGCGTACTGGACTTCGAGTGCAGCCGACGACAGATTCCGCAAGAAGTGCGGCCGTTCGCTCCCGACGTCGGCTGCGCCTGTCAATCTGCGACAAGCAGCACCTCGCTCCTACACCCCATTCTTTCAGCGACTCGATTTTCGCTTCCGTCATCAATTTCCTGTCGACGATTTGCGCAGAAGGTCGAATCAGATGTGCGATGCCCCTGCCGCGTACGGCGGGGGCGTCTTACCGTACCACCAGTCGGCTCGCCGCGACAGCAGCGCCCGAAAATCCATACGGATCTCTTCTACGGTCGGGCGTCCGACATACCACCACCCGTTATAGATCTTGTAGATGCTCAAGTCGTGGTCGAGCAGGAAAGTGTACGGTATTGCTACGGGTCCGTGGACTGCGCCCGTCGTATCGACGATATCCAGTTCCTGAATGATCTTTCTGTCCGAGTCGCACAAAAAGGGAAATGTCGATCCGATGCCGTCGCGGACTTCTGTTGAGAGCATCGGGTTATCTACCGACACAATGACCAGCTTGCAGTAGTTCACGATCAATTCAGGCTGCAGGTAGGCAACGTAATTCAGCAACTGCCGGCGATCCTTGGGACAGAAGTAACCACGGCTAAACACCACAGCCGTCGGGAAGCCGCGAATGATCGACGACAGCCTCACAACTGCGCCTTCGTGGTTGGGAAGTTCAATGTCCGGGAACGTCTCTCCCGGCTTCAGACTATCTTTCATCGCATCACCTCGTCATCGAAGCCTCTTGAGCCAAGCCTTCCGATATGGATTATGTTCGGTTCCCTCCCGTGCTGCTGGCCGAACCACGTGACGTCTCACGAACCTAACCTGGCCTGTAGCGTCTGGACGATCTGGGGGCTCGAGAGCCCTTCGACATCGTTCCGGAGAAAGGCCGTGCGGTAGTCCGCCAGCAGCTCGTCAAAGGCGCCCCGAGCACCGACTTGAGCTCGCCTTCGATCGCCCGGTCCTTCAGCCTCCCCGACCAGTCGACTGTCACCTCCACATGCTGACCCTTCTCGTCGAAGGTCGGGGAGAGTCGTACGGAGCTCTTGTACCTCAACCGATGGATAGGCTTCGTTCGATAAGACACGCGTCATCGGGCGTTTTCCTGTTCTCCGAAACTTCAACGGCCTTGTGAGCGACCGCCGAGCCCCTGACCATAGTTCATCAAACTGCGGCCCCGATCCAGCTCGGATATTTGCCAGTTCTCCAAAGACTCTGACAGCGTTTGCCTCTCCACGAGTTCTTTACACAAGGCAAAGGCATTCGCGATCCCTTTCGAAGTGCTCGATGCTGTGTGGGGACGGATGACGAAGGAAGCATCCTCAGTCAGGATCGTCCGGTCAAATACCAACCGTGGACAAGCGAGGTCCATGATCGCCTGCACAAAGGGGTCCTTTGTTGCCCTCAGCAGCACCTTCTTTGGGCACAGTCTTCTGGATTCTCTGCTATCACGAGCGCCGCGGGTGGCTCGAACCGGTGGTCTGGTCCCCCCCTTGCCGGCTTCAATCCATCAAGACAATCGCCACCAAAGACAACCGCCACGCGCGCCGGCGCCGAACCCCGAGCCGGGCCTTTCACGGCCTGGATCTCTGCCCCACCGCACTGCTGCCGCGGTTGCGGTTCAGGAGTGCCCGGCCGGCATCGCCGCCAGCTTGGCTCGGATCCTCTCGGGCTCCAGCAGCGTCCCGAGCCGTTCAAAGATGTCCACTGCGCGGGTGAAGTAGTCCCGTGCATCGGTGACACGGCTACTTCGTCCAAGGGCCTCACCATAGCCCGCGTAGGCGGCGGCGAGCTCATTTTCAGCATTGATCTCGCTGAGGGTCACGATACTGCGCTCGA
>QHYS01000245.1 GCA_003223325.1 Acidobacteriota bacterium | reverse complement strand
CGGAACTGGAAATGTTCCTGGATTTTTACGACTAAAAACCCAGGGTTTGGCTTATGATAGAGATCTCATTATTCACATCCTTGTCCTACCCGATGGGCACTCCGGTGTCCAGAGGGTAGGGGCAAGGATTTTTTTCTGACCACTGCACCTGGGCAAACCGCTTCTAGAATCTGCTGCCGGGGATGTGTCTGTCATTTAGCTGAATTTATCTGAGCGAGGGGTGGGTCAACTTTGCTGAGCGCTATAGCCCCTCACCGTCGAGTCAAACGGAATCCGTGTGGAGGGCTGTGGAAAAATGTGATGGCTGTGGAAAAGTATTGTTGACCGGCGCTTCCGGTGATCTCGGGCGACCTCTCTCATCCTCAGCACTTGTTGCGGTGTAAATGGCAGCCGCAGTCGCTCGGGCCGGCTTTGGATTAGCGCTGTTCTGGGAGCCGTCTCCAATTAGACTCCCTTGGAGCGAGTGTCCGGCACAATCAGGACGATCACTCGCGCATTTTCTGCCTGAATCGGAAACTAAGGATCGTGCTGATCGTGACGATTCCGGCAAGGAATACGATCAGAGTGGCGTAGTTTTCAGTTGAGACTTTGCCCGCCCTCAATAGGACATAGCCAACGACGAGATTGATCCAGGCCCACACCACATTAACCGTGGGCGAGGACAGACCCCGTCCAGGTGGATGGGCGAACGGAGTCGGAAAGCGGTCGCCAGAGATGCCGTGGAAGAAGTGAGGGACAACGTTAGCGAGAAACGCTCCCGCGAAAAAGCAGGCGACATAGTTGTACCAGTTCATCTCAGCCCTCCACGTTGATTAGCGTTTTGTCTTGATTGGATAAGTGAGGCGACTTGTTTATGCTGGATCGACAATCAAGTCAAGTCTTGGTTGGCTTGACTCTCTGCCGTCATTGCGATAGATACTCCGCTCATTGGGCACCGCGCCGGCCGTTTACTCTGAGAGATGAAGGTCCAAGTTCTTCAGAACCTCGCGGTGCCCTTACCTCCAGCCTGCCGAATGAGTCAGCGTGACGGAGACATTCATGATTATTGGCGATCAACTGCGGGCATTACGCGAGCAACAGAAGTTGTCCCAGGGAGATATTGAAAAACGAACAGGTCTGCTGCGCTGCTATGTTTCACGTGTCGAGAACGGCCACACCGTTCCCTCGATTGGAACATTGCAGAAGTGGGCTCGTGCCCTTAACGTGCCGCTCTATCAGATCTTCTATGAAGGCGAGGATTCACCGGCTCCGCAAACCCTCAAAACCGAGAAGTCTGGACTCTGGGGCTCCGAAGGCAAAGACGCACGCTACTTGTACCAGTTGCGTCGGACACTGAGCCGCACGCGAGAACGCGATCGTCAATTGCTGCTTCAGATGGCTCGCAAACTTGCGAGGACCAGAGCAGCATAAATGGAACGAACACCTCTGCACCCGCTGATCCGTCAAGGTTCTCCCAGGCTCCTACAGTAGATGCGGTATTGCAAATAAGAAGACTGTTCTGTCCTACTGCCTACGCCCCGCCGATCAGTTCCCGCCCTGTTCGCTCACGCTCAAATGTCAAAGAGCATCCTCGTTGTCGATGACTATCCTATGGTGCGGAAGACTGTGTGCTCCCTTCTTGCTTGGCATTCTATTGAAGTCTGCGGCGAAGCGGAAAATGGCAGACAGGCAATTGAAAAAGTTAAGCAGCTAAAGCCTGATCTGGTGCTCCTTGATATCAATATGCCCGTGATGAACGGCGTCCAGGCCGCTTACGAGATACGTCGAATCGCACCCTCCACGAAAATCGTCTTCTTCACGATCCACGATTCTCCAGAAGCAATATCCGCCGCGCATGTTATTGGCGCTGATGGTTTCGTCTCCAAAGCCGCTGCCGCTGGGCGAGGAGGCGAACGCTAGACACCAGTGGGAAAATTGCGGAAAGGCTCGGCATCGGCCGGAAGACCGTAGAGGCGCACAGGCACAATATCCTTTTGAGGACCAATTGCCATTCGACCGCGAAATTGGTGCGGTATGCGATCCGCAACGCGATTATCGAGGCTTAGGGACGCCGGGATCAGATCCGCGGTCGGCGTGAGATGTTTGACAGTTTCAGGGAGCGCAGCGAGGACGTTCTTTCAACGGCATGAGCCGGATTTTTGCACGTTTCCCTGCGAGAAGCCGCCTACGTTGGGATTGGTCGATGAACTGTTCTGCTTGTTTCAGTGCCAGGTCCGGTCTCGGATTCCTTGAGGTGGATGAATTTGCTCATGATTCCCGAACGCGAAGAAACCCCCATCTTCATCATCGCAATTCGCAGAAAAACTTTCACAGTGTCAGGGCTGACCCCCATGCGGGCGGCGATCTCTTTGTTGGCTAAACCCTCGATCAGAAACCGCACGGCCTCCCCCTCCCGCTGCGACAGGTGGTAATTGTGGCAGATATTGAGAGCGCGAAGCTCAATGTCTTCGGTTACAGGGCTAACGGAGGCCCGAGACCCGCCCTGCGCCGGGGCCGTTTGCAGCGATGCATGCGAAGCTGCCAAACGACGTAGCAGCTTGAACGCCTCGCGTTCGTAAGAATTTGCGAACTTGCCCCTGCTCCTAGAGCGGTCTTTCATGGGGCTCTCATCACAGATGACTACAAGTTTGTTCGGGACGACCTGGGTTCTCTTTGCTGCATTCTACGTCCCATTCGAGGGCAAACTATATACAGGAATCACCTTACTGCGCGCCGCGGTTAAGCTGCATTTAAGGGAAGCGGCGCGAAATTGTTTGCATTGACCCGGTAAAACTGGCGCTCCGTCCGGTCCCTGTGCCGGGCGGGGCGTCTTCTTTCGCGCATCTTGCTTCTCGCATTCTTCTCGCAAAAAGCCATCAGGCCAAGCGCCGGCCGAGAGCCACGGCGATCAGCGGCTCCTGAACGGAGAAAGCCAGCCGGTCTGAAGCCACACTCTTCAATCCGACAAGTTACACAGTCTGGTCGCAGCAGCGACCGTCCGTGCAATACGGCACAAACCCTAGCTCTCCAGGACTATCTTTGATCATCAACTAAACAGACGCCTGATCGTCCAACGCGGAAGAACGGTAAGCCGGTCGGGGTCGCCATGTAGCTCTCTTCCCAGGGGGAGTAAGTGTCTGACGTTCGCCTGCTCGTAGCCGATGACCACGATGTCCTTCGCAGAGGTGTTCGCGCAATCCTCGAAGAAAATCCCAACTGGAAAATTGTGGCCGAGGCGAGAGACGGCCAAGAGGCGATAGAAAGAGCGAACGAGTTCAAGCCCGATGTGGCTATCTTGGATTTCAGTATGCCCAAAAGGAACGGCTTGGAGGCCGCACGGGAGATCCTCAGAAACCTGCCACAGACCAAGATATTGATTCTTACCATTCACGACAGCGATGTTCTGATCCAGGAAATGCGTCAAGCTGGCGTTCACGGCTATGTCCGTAAGCATGACTCTGATCGCGATCTGATCTCTGCGATCCAAGCGCTGGTGAGTAATAAACCCTTTTACCTACCTGCAATGACACCTAACATGCATCGGCCGCTGAAACGCGACCGTGGAAGGCCTCAGCCCGGTCTAACAACTCGCCAAAAGGAAATTGTCAAACTTCTCGCTCAGGGATTGCACAGTGGGAAAATTGCGGAAATGCTTGGCATCAGCAAGAAGACCGTGGAAGTACACAGACAGAATATCCTTTTGAGGACGAATTGCCGTTCGTCGGCGGATCTGGTCCGGTATGCGATCCGCAACGCGATTATCGAGGCTTAGGGACGCCGGGATCAGATCCGCGTCCGACGCGAGATGTTTGAAGCTTTCCGAGAGCGCAGTGCCAGCTTGACGCCCGCGCCGGAGTTGCGATAGACAACCGCTCTGGGCAACGTGACGGCCCACCGAAGTTCAGGGTTGCCCTCGTCGATGCATCTGCTGAGCAGGCAGCCACGTCGCGTTCACGCTTTATCCTTTGCTTGATCCAGCTGGCCCTGGCTTTTGAATCCGGCAAGATAGTGTTTATGTTCGGAGCATGAGCAGACCAGGCCTAGTGGCGTCTCCGCCCACCACGTAGGCTTCGCCTTGCAGCCGTCAATGAAGCATTTATCGGTCACGGTCGCCATCGTTATCATTCTCTGCTACGGTCGTACGTTCTGCGAATAGTACCCATACGTTTTAGTTACGAGCCACGCATTGCTTCGCCAGAGTCGTTACGGCCGCTATTTTTTGCGCTGACTCGTCAATAGCCAGCCGGGCACCCGTGGCGGCCCCGACGCTGGCCCTCCGGTACGCTGAGTCTGAGAATAGATTGGCACAAGGAACGATGGCGATACGTTGCGCAGCAAGGCGGGCGAGACGTAATGCAGAAATGTTTGGCGGAAAGGTTTCTCGAACATGCCATCAAGTAAGCCGATACGCCAGTGGGACACCAATCGGCATACGATCACGATTTTGAAGCGTCTGCTTTGGCCCCTTAGTATCTATTGGTGCGAGAAGTGCAAGAGGCAAGTTCCGGCAAGACGGACACCAGGCGAAATCTACGCCCTGGAGAGGGCTATACGCAAATTGGGCGGCCATATTACCAGGGCAGAGCGAAAGCAAAATGCCTAATCCCGCGACGCAGTCTCGGGCCGTACTGTCGTACTATTTTGCTGATAGCAGCGCACTTCCTCCCACACAAAACGCGGGGCAAAAACTCAAACCTCTTGGTTCTACTTCGTGCTCAGGAGTCAAACGATTGAATCTCGGGTCCGGGTCTTCCGCTTTCTTATCCTTCTCTAGATTCCAGGGCGCATCCTGAAAATGCTCGGGGCATCTGCCGCTGCTTGGACGCCCAAGCCCTATTGCTATAGGACGGAACCCGATGCCCCGCGCCCACGAAATAAGCGTTTACCTGGTTGGCTCTGAAAAACATAGGGCCTGGCCCGATCTCAGCGATGATTCCGGCTTCTGGCTCCGCGTCAAGGCTGAGGATGCGCCCCGTTCATCGAGGCTTCCAAAGCTTCGGCGGCAGCGCTCCGTGGCCTATGTCTCCGACGAAGGGATGGGAATTGTGTTCAGTGCCAGTCGAGACCGCCGATCAAGCAGTTCTGGAAGAGTGGCTGGCCCAACCAACTGAATAGGTACGGACCTCTGACCGTGGAGCATCTCGGAATGCAGTCTCCGAGGCGAACTGGAAGAAACCTTCACGCGGCCCAGGCGAGAAAAGAAACCTCCATCATTTCGAAACGGTTGCTGCTATACGCGCCTGAAGTAACTTCGCAAACTGATGTGAAGCCACGGGCCGACTGAAATAGTACCCTTGCCCCTCGTCGCAGCCCGCGGCTTGAAGAAATGCCAACTGCTCTTGTGTTTCTACGCCTTCAGCGATAATCCTGTGCTTGAGACTCTTGGCCATCCGGATGACCGTGCGAACGACGATAGCATCGTTTGCATTGGCCATAATATGGTGCACGAACGACTGGTCGAGCTTCAGGGCGTCAATGGGAAATCGAGTTAGATAGCTTAAGCTGGAATAGCCAGTGCCGAAGTCATCGATGGCAAGCCGCACACCGAGGGCTTTGAGTTGTTCGAGCGCGGAAGCAGTGAACTCGGCAGGTCGCATGAGAACGGTTTCGGTTAATTCGAGTTCTAGATATCGGGGATCGAGGTCGGTCTTCTTTAGGGCAGCCCGAACGCCTTCGAGAAAGTGCTCGCTCCGAAATTCCAGCGATGAGACATTGACCGCCACAGGGACGGCCGGTAAGCCAGCATCTAGCCACGCTCGCGTCTGCCTGCACGCCTCGTGTAGTACCCATCGGCCGATCCCCAGGATGAGGCCGGTTTCTTCGGCGATGGCCAAGAATTGCCCCGGAAGAAGAAGGTCACGCTCCGGATGTTGCCATCGTACGAGCGCCTCGACACTCGTGATGGCTCCCCTCTTGAGATTTATCTTCGGCTGATAGTGCAACAAGAGTTCCTCGCGCTCAAGAACATATCGCAATTGGCTTTCGAGGGTGTGATGCTCGACGGCTTGGAGGCTCATTTCCTTCTGGAAGAACTGGTAATTGTCGCGCCCATTTTCCTTGGCGTGATACATCGCCGTATCGGCATTCTTGATTAGCGTGTCGGCATCTTCACCGTTTTTGGGGTATGTGCTTATGCCAATGCTCGCGGTAACGTGAAGACGATGTTCGCCAATGCTGTGGACCCTCTTAACCTCCGTGATACTTTTGTCGGCACTAATGGCAGCGTCCGCTGCGTGCCAGACTTCTGAAAGCAGGATCACAAATTCATCGCCACCCAGGCGGCTTACCGTGTCCGATTTGCGGACGCAGGCCGATAAGCGTGCTGCTACTGATTGGAGGAGTTTGTCGCCAATGGAATGTCCGAGGGAGTCGTTGATGTGCTTGAAACCATCCAAATCCAAGAACAGCACTGCGACTTGGTTCTGGTTACGACGGGCCAGCGAAATTGCCTGGGTAAGCCGATCGTTCAGCAGAAATCGGTTGGGTAGATCGGTAAGCACGTCATGTCGGGCTAGATGGGACATTTCGACTGACATCGCCCGAGCCATGCTCACGTCATGAAACACGATCACCGCCCCGGTGAGCTGACCATCGCGGTCGTGGATGGGAGCGGCGCGATCTTCGATTGCGCATTCATGTCCGTCTCGTCGAATCAGGGTGCAGTTCGCGGTGAGTCCCACGGTCCTGTTTTCCTGAATCGCCAACTCCATGGGATTGGGTGCGGGTCTGTGCGTCGCGCCGTCGATGACTTGAAACACTTCTGTGAGCGCATGACCCACGGCCTCCTTACAGGGCCATCCAGTCATGGCTTCGGCAACTACATTCAAATAGGTCACGTTGCCCGAGATATCGGTACTCAGCACGGCGTCGCCGATGGAGTTCAAGGTGACCTCGGCGCGTTCCTTTTCTGTGAACAATTCCCGCCGTGCAACTTCGCGCTCTGTGATGTTGCGTATGGCTCGCGCAAACGAGTAGCTGTCTACGTGGCCCCGGCCCTCCAAAAGGTAGTCGTGGGCTCCGTGTAGCATGGCCGTCTTGCAGATATCTTCATCGTCCACGCCGCCGAGAACCACGATGGGAGCGGTGGTGAGCAATCGGAGCCTATCGAATGTGTCTACGCCCCGGTTGTCGGGCAGGAAGAGATTGAGAAAGACTGCCCATACTTTTTTTTGGGCCACTCTTTCGCGGCCGCTGGAGAGGGTTCTGACCCATTCGCATTCCGATGGGCCGTCATTTGTCGCGATCAAGGCTGCTTCAAGTGCTTTGGCGTGACGGGCGTCGTCGTCGATAAGTAGCAAATTGTGGTTCGTACTGCTCATTGTAGGCGTCACTTCATGCGGACATGTTAAAGCAGGGGTGGGATCACCAATTCGCGACCATTTGCGATATGTGCCTTATTGATAAATGGCCAAATGAGGTGGGGACACCGATGTGGCAATGCCCGGAGTGCCTACGTTCACTGCGCTGATCCCTCAATAAACTGACTCAGCCTAAACCGGGCGAGCCTTCCATCTGTGGCTGGTGCGCTGCCTTTGTGATCTTCACGGACGATTTGGCGCTGCGTGCACTGGACCGACAGGATAGGCCGGGACTCGTCCAAGACTACCCCTTGCGGAGCCGTTTTCGTCCCCCCGGACAAAGTCCCAGCCCGTATAACAGTGCTGGAGCCTCCATGCGAACACTATGAAGCATTTGCACCATAACTTTGCAACTCTGGTTCCGGTACGGCGGTGCTAATTTCAACCGCAGTTATTTACGCGAAATCCGGGGGCAGGCCCCGAGAACGTAGCTACTTTCTTTTCTATACGACGGTCAGGGCCTAATTAGCCCCAGCGAGGAAGGACAAATGTGGCGGAATAAGGATTCACAATCAACCGCGCCGGGCGCATCGAACGCCCCGAGGGTTCCAGTCAATAGCGGCAGCCCAACCAGCACGACAACGCATGCCTCGTGGCTGAGCCCGACCATGAGAGTGAAGGGAGAAATCTCCGGCAACGAAGACCTGCTAGTCGATGGTAAGGTCGAAGGGTCGATCTCGGTAGGTGAACACAGGCTCACCGTGGGGCACAATGGTCACGTTACCGGCGGGCTTGCTGCACGCGAAATCATCGTCCGTGGCAAAGTTGACGGCAATCACAACATAGTAAGTGAAAGCATCGAGATCAAGAAGGACGCTTCGATGATCGGCGACGTGACCACTCGACGAATAGTGATCGAGGACGGTGCCGGTTTTAAGGGCAGCATCGAAATTGGGGAGAGCGACAAGCAAGTTGACTCAAATCTGGATCACCCCATCGCTCGAACACTTTCCACGTCGGCTTGAGACCCCTTGAAGAGGAGCCCTTATTAGCCAACACCTCGTTGATCTGCGGAAACTGTGCGGATCGGCTCATGGCAGATCAGGATTTTGTCAGGTGACAGACTCAGCAGAAATGTTCGGGCCGTCTGCCGCAGCTTGACGCTCGATCGCCTGTTGCGATAAATACTCCGCTCATAGGGTCTTTCCCTTATTGTAACGACAACAACCCTGTAGTCACATTCTTGCGGTATCAGACGGGTAAATGCGCGAGGCAGCCTATGGCCTCCCAACCGAAGACGACAGAGAAGACTAAGAAAGGGCCCGGCTTCGATCCCCAAGTTTTTCTTGCGACCGTCGGCCTGAAAAGAACGATTACGCAGTGCCCACCCGACCACAAGATCTTCTCGCAAGGTGATCCCGCCGAAGCTGTTTTCTATATTCAGCAAGGCAGGGTGAAGCTCAAGGTCCGATCCACACAGAAGAAAGAAGCGGTCATTGCAATTTTGGGTGCGGGTGACTTCTTGGGTGAGGCATGCCTAATAGGTCAGACTGTCCAGGTAGCGACGGCTACGGCGATGGCACCCAGCTTTATACTTAGAATTGAAAAAAAGGAGATGCTGCGCGTCCTCCACGAGGAGCGCAAGTTTTCAGACTTTTTCGTACCGTACGTGCTTTCACGCAACATGCGCATCCAGGAGGATTTGGTCGATCAACTTTTTAACTCCAGCGAGCAACGGCTGGCACGGACTCTTTTGTTGCTGGCCAATTACGGTAAGGAAGGCAAACCCGAAACGGTAGTTCCGGAGATAAACCAGGAAACCCTGGCAGGAATGGTTGGCACGACCCGGTCACGCGTGAGCTTTTTTATGACTAAGTTCAGGAAGCTGGGCTTCATTGACTACAACGGCGGACTGCAAGTTCACAGCTCCCTCCTAAACGTT
>QHYS01000243.1 GCA_003223325.1 Acidobacteriota bacterium | reverse complement strand
GGGCAGAGTGGAGGTGGACATGGTCACGTTGCCGCTGAAACCGTTTTGCGGAGTGACCGTGATCGTGCTCTGCCCATTGCCTCCCTGGTTCATCGTCACGCTACTCGGCGAAGCCGACAGGGTGTAGTTCGGCGTGGCGGTTACCCCGGTGTTGTTTATGAGCACCGAAACGGTCTGTGAAGAGTAGTTGGGTATCGTCAGGTCCGGCTTGCCATCGCCATTGAAGTCAGCCACGGCAACCAACGCCGGACCGAGGCCCGCGCCGAAGTCCTGCGCGGCCTGGAAGGTCCCATCGCCATTGCCCAACAGCACGGAGATCGTCGTTGAACCAAAAATGGCCACCGCCAGATCCGCCTTGCCGTCGAGATTGAAGTCGCCCACGCCCACAGCTAACGCGCTGGGGCCAGCGGACAAGGTGCTCACGGGCTGGAAAGTCCCATCGCCATTGCCCAGCAACACCGAAACGTTGCCGTCAACCTCGTTAGCCACTGCCAAGTCCGGCTTGCCATCGCTATTGAAATCTCCCACCGCCAGGCCCCAGGGGTTGCTTCCAACAGCGAAGTTCTGCGCCGGCTGGAAGCTCCCATCGCCGTTCCCCAGCAATACGGAAACGTTGTTGGAACCATTGTTGACCACCGCTAGATCTGCTTTGCCATCGTGATTCAAATCAACAACAGCCATCCACGTCGGCGCGGTGCCCACACCGAACGGCTGCGCGGACTGGAAAGTCCCGTCACCGTTGCCCAGCAGAACCGAAATAGAGTTGCCTCGCTGAGTGCTGGGACCAAAGTTGGCTACCGCCAGATCCGCCTTGCCGTCACCGTTGAAATCGCCCACCGCTACAAAGAAAGGACCGATGCCCGTCGTGAGAGTCTGCGGAGGCTGGAACGTCCCATCGCCGTTCCCTAGCAGCACCGCAATGGTATTGCCCGCACTCGAGTTGGACTGATGATCGATGTTTCCATAGGTCGCCACAACCATGTCGAGCTTGCCGTCTTGGTTGAAGTCGCCGAGAGCCACGGAAACGGGTGCTATGCCCACGGTGATGAAACTTGCCGGCTGGAAGGTTCCATCGCCATTGCCCAGCAGGACTGAGACGTTATTGCCGTTGCCACTGTTGGCGACTACCAAGTCCAGCTTGCCATCGCCATTCACGTCTCCTATGGCTACGGACTGGGGACTCAAACCCACCGGATAGGTCGGGGTCGCCAAGAACGTCCCATCGCCGTTGCCCAGTAACACCGAAACGCTGTTCAACCCGGTGTTGGCCACCGCCAAATCCAGCTTACCGTCAGCATTGAAGTCACCCACCGCGACGGCCCAAGCTCCGGTGGTGGTGGCAAAGTTTTGTGCCGCCTGGAAAGTGCCATTGCCGTTGCCCAATAGCACCGACACGGTTGCCGCGGACCCATAGTTGACGACCGCCAGGTCCGCCTTGTTATCGCCATTGAAATCTCCAACGGCCACGAAGTGAGGCTGAAAGCCTGTCCCGAAGGATGACGCCGCCTGGAAAGTGCCATCACCGTTGCCTAGCAGCACCGAAACGCTGGCCGAACCGTTGTCGGACACCGCCAAATCCGGCTTGCCGTCGCCGTTGAAGTCACCCACGGCGACGGACCAGGGTTGGCTGCCAGCTGGAAAATTCTGTGCCGGCTGGAAAACGCCAGTGCCAGTGCCCAGCAGAATCGAAACATTATTCGAGCCTGTGTTGGCCACCGCCAGGTCCGGCTTGCCATCACCATTGAAGTCCCCCACAACCACGGACTGCGGATTAGTGCCCACCGTCCATGTCGTTGCCGCTTGGAAGGTCCCGCCTCCGTTGCCCAGCAGCACTGAGACGCTATTGGACCCATAGTTGGCGACGGCCAGATCTGGCTTGACATCGCCGTTGAAATCACCCACGGCAACGGATACGGGATAATATCCCGTTATGAAATCTTTGCGAGTAGCGAACGCCACTGTTTGGGCTGCACCAGGGATTGCCAAGGCAAGGCAGAAGAGTGCACTCGCCGCCACAAGCGTTAAACGCGACCCCGAGCTTCTGAACAAGTAGTTCCTCCTGGCGCGATCGCCTCTGCTAGCTAACCTGGAAATCGGAAGGGGGGAATCAAAGGAATTCTGATCTGACGAAAGGGTCGTGACGGTGCCAATTGTGATGACGGTTTTTCCTACGGTGTGCGACTTACCCTAGATGACGGTAAAGGCCTTCAACTATCGAAGATGCTTTCTTCTATGGAACGTAAGACGTCAAGGGATCCAGTTACCGCCGTTTCCCCTCGTGGTTGCCCCGTTGTTGCCGCCACTCAGGGCAATAATCTCTGGGAATCCATCATGATCCACATCGGCCAACGTAACGGAGTGAACAACCGATAGGCCTTTGCTCGGGGAGCCCGCCCGTTATCCTCAACCAAGTGCCAGTCCCCTTTCCCATCGCCCCTGAACCAGAAGAGGCCAGGCCCATTCTGAAAGTCCCCCGTAATGCTTCCTGCAGCAATGATATCGAGGTTCCCGTCACTATCGACATCTCCGAGCGCACTCCTGGACGAAGCATATTTCGGGACTTTCACCTTTCCATCCCTGTCTCGGCCGTTCGCGTGATCGCCGCTCCAGGTATACCCATTGATCACACAATCTGGATGGCCATCCTTGTTCAAATCACCAAGGACCAGCGACTCTGGGGTGTCCGCTGGCAGTCGAAAAGTTGCCGAGCCTCCAGTGATACCTCCGCGGCCATCGCCGTAATATACGTACATCCCCCAGCGCTGAAAGGCCGCGATCAGGGCCAGGTGGCCGTCGGTCAACGTGCATCGTCGTACCCCCTTTGCAGCCTCTTTGAAGCAAATTTTCGGACCACTTCCGAGCTGCGAAGCAATGCGTTTCCAGGGATCACCGCGGAAACTTCCTCCGAGGGCGCGCTTTCGAGGTTTTTCAAATTGACTGCTTTGACCATTGCAGGCACCGGTGAAGGATTCAGCTTCGTGTATGGTCCGCCGGACTGCGTGGCACGGTAGACGTTGTAGCCGGCCACGACGGACGTGCTGGCATTCCAAGACAAGCCAATCGTGTAGGCAGAGTCACAGCCGAGCAGACCTGTCAATGCCGCTGCCGCAAGAATAAGGGCTATCTGACCCCAAAGGGTTCCCTTTGCCCAAGGGGTTCCCTGTGAAAGCCCAGGATTAAGGTCGCCGAGGCAGTCCCAACGGGAATTGCGACGCGATGCTAAGACAAGGACGCTGGCTGGAGACTTGGATGCCATCGACTCGCACTCTGCACCGAAACGAACTCGCAAACCTTCTGAACAATTCGTTCTTGCTGATCAAGCTCGAGGCTGGGGTACATTGGCAAAGAGAGTATTTCCGATGCAGTTTTTTCTGATACTGGGAAATCTCCTCGCTTGTAGCCGAGACCCGTATAGGCTTTCTGCAGATGGAGTGGCGTGGGGTAATGAATCTGGCTCGCAATATTCGCTTGAGCCAGGTGAGCTTGGAGCTGATCGCGGTTCTGAACCCGGATCACATATAAGTGATACACAGCCCTGGCCCAGGAGGGTTCACATGGCACAGTGACAACATCGACTTCCGAACTGAGCAGCTCGTTATAGTTGCGCGCCTTCTCGCGACGCTTTCGGTTCCAATCCACCAGGTAGTGGAGCTTGGTCCGCAAAATCCCCGCTTGGATCCCATCCAGTCTGCCATTATACCCTTCGACTTCGTGTTGGTATTTCTGCCGCTGGCCGTGGTCCCGCAGCATGCGGACTTTTTCTGAAAGCAAGGGATCGTTAGTCGTAACCGCGCCGGCTTCTCCGCAAGCTCCCAAGTTCTTTCCGGGATAAAAGCTGAAAGCGGCCGCGCGGCCTATTGAGCCCGCCCCCTTCCAACGATTCTGCTGGCCGGAGAAGTACTCCGCCCCGTGGGCTTGGCAAGCGTCTTCGATCACGACGAGTTTATGTTGCTCCGCGACGTCGAGGATGCGATCCATGTTCGCCATTTGGCCGTATAGATGCACGGGAACAACCGCTGTGACCGGCCTGCCTGTTGCGCGGTTCAATAGCTTCCCCGTGGCTTCTTGAATGTAGCACCGCGTTTCGAGGTATTCGTGCAGCTTGCTCGCATCCATGTTGTAGGTGCGCTCGTCGATTTCCACGAAATCGGGCACAGCACCAGCCTGGGAGATGGCCTCCGTGGTGGCGATAAAAGTGTTTGGAACGGTGATAACGGTGTTGCCGGGCTGCACTCCGGCCGCTATCAGAGCGAACCGCAGCGCGTCCGTGCCGCTCCCCACTCCGACGCAATACTGGACTCCGCAAAATCGTGCAAATTCCTGCTCGAACTCGTCTACCATTTCGCCGCCGACGAACACCGCCGTCCTAAGCGCGCTTCGGAAGATCAAAAGCAATTCCTCTTCTAGTGCCAAGTGAGGTGTAACGAGGTCCAGAAAAGGGATTTTGCCGTTGTCGCTCATTAGGCTGCCGTTTCCGCGGTCGTAAGAAGGCGAAGTAGCTTTGCTGGATTGCCAGCGACAATGGCATTATCTGGCACGTCGCGGGTCACCACGCTGCCTGCACCCACGATCGCGTTTTCACCAATCACCACATTGCAGAGAATCGTCGCGCCGGAACCAATGGAAGCTCCTTTTTTCACCAGAGTCGGCTCTACTTTCCAATCCGTTTCGGTTTGGAGATCACCCGCCAGAGTGGTAGCGCGCGGATAGGAATCGTTGATGAAGGTAACACCGTGGCCCACGAAAACATTGTCTTGGATGGTTACCCCTTCACATACAAAACTATGGCTAGAGATCTTGCAGTTTTTCCCTATTTTGGCATTTTTTTGAACTTCGACAAATGCACCAATCTTGGTGTGGTCGCCAATTTCGCAGCCATAGAGATTGATGAACTGAGAGAGCTTTGTATCTTTTCCCAATCGCACGTCAGGGGAGATGCATTGAAAACCGTTCATAGAGTGATGATTCTCCCTCTTTCCTTTAACGAGTTGTCTGCCGCTTCGAGCAGCTTGACCACACGCAAGCCGGCAGCCCCATCGTTGCAAGGGATTCGGTTATTCAAGATACAATCCATGAAATATTCGAGTTCAACCTTCAAGGCCTCAGTTTGCTCGACTTTAGGGGCCCACACATCTCCGGACCGATAGCTGACCAGCAGTTCGTAGAGGCCTTTCCCACTGCTGATTTGTACGCCCTTGTCGTAGATCTTGATTTTTTCGTCGGGCTCGAGATCGTTCCACACCAGCATTTTTTTCTCGCCGCCGATCAACGTAGTCCGCACTTTTACTGGAGAGAGCCAATTGACATTGATGTGGGCCACAACATTGCCAGGGAGATAGACGGTTATAAAGGCCACGTCGGCGAGGCCATTTAAATGCCTCCCCCCCGTCGCCACGACGGCCTCCGGCTTTTCCCGGATAATGTAGTCCATAATGGACAGATCATGGGGAGCCAGGTCCCACACTACATTTATATCATGCTGGAAAAGCCCGAGGTTGACCCGCGTCGAGTCGAAATAATAGAGTTGCCCCAAGGTGCCGTCATCGACGAGTTCCCGAATTTTCCGCACGGCGCCGCTAAACAGAAACGTGTGATCCACCATGATCTTGAGCCCCTTGCGATCCGCTAACTCGATCAGTTCCTCGGCCTGCTGCGCCGTCGAGGTGAAGGGCTTTTCAACGAAGACATGTTTGCCGTTTTGCAGGGCGGATTTGGCCAGTTCAAAATGCGTCCAGACCGGGGTGACCACGGCGATAACGTCGATTTGCGCGGAACTGAGAAGGTCCGAGGCGTTCGTGGTCAACTCGATATCCGCAAAGTTATGGTTCGCCCGTCGAAGCGATGCCGGATTCTTATCGCAGATCGAACTGATCCGACAATTTTCGAGACTGTGAAGATTCCTCGCTACATTCGGGCCCCAGTATCCGTATCCGATCACCCCTACGCGAACAAGATTATTTGGCTTTCGATTCGGGCAGATCTTCAACTGGTTAGCTAGCTTGCCCGTGAGGTCTGATTCACGACTTTGAAAGACGCGATTTACTACGCTGGACATAGAATCACTCTCCGAGAGCACCAGGTGCTGCCCTCCTGAATCAAATTGTTTTGCTCTTCGCGAATGTCACTGAGGTGAAGTACGGAAAAGTAGTCCTAATTGGGTTCAATAGGCGCCTGCGCAGAAAAGTACAGCTCGCAGAGTCCGTAAGAGGATCTTAATATCCTGCCAAAGCGACCAATTTCTCGCATATTGGAGGTCCAGACGCACCATATCGTCGAACTTGAGCTTGCTGCGACCGTTCACCTGCCAGAGGCCCGTAATTCCAGGCTTCGCCTCCAGCACGCGGCGCCGGTGCCAGACCCGATACGCTTCCAACTCGTAGGGGATTGGAGGACGCGGGCCGACAAGAGACATTTCGCCCCTCAGCACGTTGATGAATTGAGGAAGTTCGTCCAGGCTGGTTCTGCGTAGGAATTTCCCCACCCGGGTGACCCGCGGGTCTTCTTGAATCTTGTAAACGGCTTCCTGATTCGAGCCAGGTTCGAGCGAATCGGTTTCTCCGGCGATGAACCGCCTGACATATTCCTGGTGAATACTTGGGTCGTTCACGCACTTCATGGATCTGAACTTCAGGAAGGTGAACCTTAAGCCATACCGGCCCACTCTTTCTTGCTTAAACAGGATTGGCCCCTTGGAAGTAAGCTTGATGGCCAGCGATATGACGATGAACACGGGAGAAAAAAGGATGAGGGCTAGGATGCTTCCTGCAATGTCCAAAGCTCTTTTCGCAAAACGAGACACCTTCCTCGCTTCTTCCTGCTCAACCGAATCAGGGTAAAGCTCCGGGTCGACCAAACGGCCGCCGTCAGGTCTCTCCCGCCCCTCCGGAAACAGGTGAAACGAGAAGTGGATTTGATCGACCTGTTCTGCAGATAGTGTGGCGCACAGCGCCGCAATTACATTGGCGCGTATCAAGTTCTGCACCGTGTTCTTATATGGTTCGTCGATCTCGGTAAAAATGACCCCTAGAACAGCGTTATGTTGATACCATCCGGCAATGTCCGTTTCTCGCGTGGAACCCGAAAGTGCCGACCATATTTCTGACAGCACTTTTCCCCCTTGATTGACCTGGCCCGTTCTTTCGTTCACGAGCATTAATAGGAAGAGTTTGTCGGAACGTTCCGCTTTCTTCCGCTCCCAACAGAGGATTCTCCGGAATATGTTCTCAGGAAGGATTTCGCTATGCTCCCGGCTTGGGGAGCGGCGGGGCCGCGGAGTGAATGTGCGCAGCCCAGCCGAATCTGACTCTTCTTGCATCAGACTCGTCTTCACAGGACGTCTTCCTCGTCTTGCGCTTGTACTACCAAGGTCAAGTGTTAGATTCTGAGATCCCGAACGGGACCCGTTAGTGGAGTAGCTGCAGTCAAACCACGAGGAATCGGACGGACCCACGCGACATCGATTTCGACGGCTACACAGCGCTGCAGCAGCGTCACTGACAACACCAGGCGATGGCGCCCTTTGAACGTTAGCAAGATCCCCTCAAGCCCATAAAGCGGCCCGTATTCCACTCTCACTCTTTGACCGATTTGCAGGAACGGCCAAGGTTGTCTGGGCAGCCCCGATTGAACAGCAGTTTGCAGGGCAGCGATTTCCGCATCGGCGACCGGCACCGGGGTTTTGCCCACTCCGACAACCTGGAGGACCCCCGGTGTTACGACTATCGGGAAGCGATTGTTTAGATCAAATCTGCAAAACAGGTAGCCCGGAAACAAAGGTAGTTCGATTTCCTTAATGCGATCGGCCCAACGCCGCCGGCAGCTGTAAACGGGCAAAAAAAGATCGTAGCCCTTGCTGCGTAAGTGGGCCGCAGCGAAATGCTCATATCTCAACCTCGTCTGCACCGCGAACCACGAGTAACTGGCCTTTTCCGGTATCATTTCCTGTCCTCGACCGTTGTCGGTGTCTTTTGAGAGCTCATGCGCCCGGGGAATGGTATTGAACAAGCTACCGCCCTCAGAGTCCCAAACCTTCAGCGCTAAACTACAGAACTACTTGCAAAGACGCGAGGAGCCGCACCCCGTAATGGTGAAACAGATAGTCGAGCCCTTCTTCCCCGCATGTGCCATTTCTGCCCTAGTAGTAGCCATAAGCGCCGTAGATTGCTTCTTCTTCGACTCCGTTCAGTACGACACCGAGCAAATTCTTATTCCTAAGCTCCCCGCAGGCAGCCTGAGCCATATCGAACGCCGTCATTCCGGCGCGCACCACAAAGATCACGCCATCACACATGCCTGATAAGACGCTCGCATCGGACACCGGAAGGGCAGGAGGCGCGTCTACGATGATCCAGTCAAAGAGAGCAAGCACTCGCGAAAACAAAGCGCGTAACTTGTTATTGGCAAGCAGTTCCGCAGGATTGGAACGTGGTTTCCCGCCAGGAATAAAAAAGAGGCCTTCCTGTGCGCCTGCTTGGATGACGGCAGACTCGTCGCTTTCGCCGGCAAGGTAATCGCTCAGACCCGGCGCAGATGGGGCCCCCAGGGCAATGTGAAGTCTGGATGCGCGCAGGTCCGCATCGACTAGCAAAGCCCTCCGACCGCGTTGGCGGGCGATCGACTGAGCGAGATTCATCGCAACAAACGTCTTTCCTTCCGCCGCGATTGTACTTGTGATGAGCAACGTTTGGATGGGGCGTGTATCGCGAAGACTGTACAGACGCGCCCGTAAAGTATGGAACTGCTCGGCCTGCCGTTTGCAGGATCGCTCGTTCGAGAAAACATTCCAACGGAGTTGCGGTTTCCACCCCGGTTTTGCGCAGCGCTGTTGCAGTTCTTCCAACTGCAGCGACCGAGCTGGCGGTGCGACTTCGGCTGTCACTGCGGACAGGATTTCTGGAATTCTACTTGCCGTCTTGCCGTTGTGAACAGGTCCCCCAACACTAGATTCCTGCGGGGTAGCCTCTGCTTCCAGCGGTCCACGTATCGTCCGTTGCTCCTGAGGCGGCGCGCCTTCGGCTGTCAGTGCGGACAGGATTTCTCGAATTCTACTTGCCGTCTTGCCGTTGTGAACAGGTCCCCCAACACTAGATTCCTGCGCGGTAACCTCTGCTTCCAGCGGTCCACGTATCGTCCGTTGCTCCTGAGCGTTCTTCAGGGCTTCGTAGACGCGGCTCATATCTTTGTTTCCTCTGAGTCCACCCAGGCTGGCGCACACGGACCGTTGCCGTCGTCACGCCTGGTGAAATCTTGGAGCGATGATTCCGTCGGCGAGAAGCTCCCCGCACCCTTAGCCATCGCCGCCCGGATCACTGATCCAGTCTCACGGTCCGAGAATCCGGACCTAACGGAAGGAGCAATCGGCTCGATAAGGTCCAGTTCAAATTCACGCGCCACCTCATGAATCAGGCTCGCGGAGACCCGTTTGCGCCGCTCGGCGAAAGCGTTAATCAGCGCATGGTCGCAGAGGACGTTGATGACGCGCGGGATTCCGCAGGCGTAGTAGTGGATGCTCTCAATGGCTTCCGGCGAAAATATCGGCTGGCCGTCCGCACCGGCGATGCGCAGGCGCTCCTCGATGTAGCTACGAGTCTCCGCAGGCGAGAGTTGGGTTGTTCTGTAACGCAACGTAATCCGTTGCCGAAGCTGCCGCAACCTTGGCTCTCTGAGTTTCAAATCGAGTTCCGGCTGTCCGGATAGGACAATCTGAAGCAATTTCTGGCTCGATGTTTCTAAGTTCGTCAGCAGCCGGATTTCCTCGAGCAGTTCCGCGCTGAGATTCTGTGCCTCATCGACGATAAGTACCGCTGGCTCGCGATCTCTGGCGAGGCACCGATTCAGCAGCCAGTTATTGAGGTGGATCAACTTGTCGCTCTTCGCACGCGATTCACAGGAAATCCCGAAATCGGTCAAGATGTAATTGAACAGATCTTCGACACTGAGCCGGGTATTGAAAATAAAAGCCGTAGCCGCTTGGTTTTGCCGTAGCCAATCCATGAGTTGATGGAGCAGGGTGGTCTTCCCGGTTCCGACCTCGCCAGTCAAAAGAACGATGCCTTTGCGTCTCTGAATTCCGTAGGCCAAGCCTGCCAGCGCCTCCTGCATGACAGGTGTCAAAAAGAAATACCGGGGGTCCGGATTCACGTTAAAAGCGCTTTCTCTCAGGCCGAAAAACTGGTTGTACATAGTTAGCGCCTACCGGATGATGCGTCCAATTTGGACATCCCCTGCTTCATTGGGGCAAGCCTGCTATTGCCGTTCTTCGCGTGTAGATCCGGCTTCATCAAAGAGATTTGAGCTAGCGTGGGCAACCGCAGATAAATCTCGACATCGTGCCTGGATCGCATTGATTTGTCATGCCACTCGGAAAATTGCACCAGTCCTAAACCCACAATCAGCCCTGCGCCCAATCCACCCAACCCGAAGAGTGGCCGATTGGGAAAAGAGGGCCGCTCCGGAAAGCTAGGGGCATCTAGAACTCGGAACTGCTGACCTTGCTGGCGATGTTCCAAGTCGGTCGCCATTTGCGATTCATTACGCTTCTTCAGTAGATCGTTGTAGAACTCGAGGGCCGTTTGGTAGTCGCGCGTCAGGGATTTGAACTGCTGCTGAATTTTGGGACTCGATTGGAGCCTGCCTTGCAAAGTTCCGATTTGCTGCTGCAGGTGCCTCTGTTCACTTTCCTTCTGGACGGCGGCCAGTTCGGCTTGATGAAGATGCGCCCGCAGCTGCTGGATTTCCGGCGGCTCGATCGAGAGTGCTTTTCTTCCCGGTTCGCTTGGCTCGTTCTGCCTCTTCGCAGCCGCATCTTGAATTCTCGTTTGTAGCTCCGCAACATCGTCTTTGAGCTTCACTACATCCGGGTATTCATCGGTATACCGCCCTCGAAGTGACAAAAGCTGTTCCTGCTCTTTGGCGAGCTGTTGTTCGAGCGTTTCGGGATTCTGGCCTTTCTGCGACGACTCCCAGGCCGCCACCTGCTGGCTCAACATTGATTCTGCGAATGCTTTCTCTTCTCGCGCCTGGTTCACGGCCTGTGTGGCAGCCTCGAGTTGTGTGCTCAGCCCCATCAATAAAGTGAGGTTGCTTTGTTCATTTTCGGGAAGTTCTCCAACGTAGTGACTCTGGAAATCAGCCAGCTTTGCGTCCTGCTCATCGAGTTTGGCCTTAGCCTCCTCGAGTTGTGCGCCTAAAAACTGAGTTGTGTCTTCCGCTTGCTGCTCGCGGAGTCGTAGGTTCTGCTGCATAAACATGGACGTAATCTCCGTGCATATCCGTTGAGCGAGCCAAGCCCCTCCAAGGGTAACGTCGACATTGAACCCCGGCAGTTCCGTGGGCTGCGTGCCCTGCGTGGGATTTAGCGGCTTCACGGTAATGGATTTCTGCAACCGTGCAACGAGCACCTCCATCGGCACCTTGCCGACGTCCTCCTTGTACATGCCAAATTGTTCCACCAGGTGCTGCAGGCGCGTGCGGCTCAGGATTTGCTCCTGCATGCTCGCGAGGCGTTGGTTCAGATCCTCACTCAGCACTGGTTTTACGTAGCTGTCAGGGACGATCGATTGTTCAACGAGAACTACCGTATGGGACGTATACCTAGCGGGTAACGCCAGGCTCAATGCATATCCGACTATGGCGCCGAGGACCGCGGGAACAATTATCAGCCAGCGTCGCCGCCGCAGAATCGCCACATAGTCCTCGAAGCTTAATTCTTTCTGGTTGGGCATTGTTCTAATCCGTCTTCGTCATCCTGTCTGGCACGCAGATCCGCTACGTGATGGGTCGCGGCTGCGCACGGCCCGTCAAACCCAGCGATATGAACTGCCGTGTAAAGCCGTTTCCACAGCCAACACCCGCGCAGGCAAAATTGGAAGCCTGTCTTTGCACCTGATAACTGAGGAAGACGCTCGCCCTGCGACCCCAGGTGTGGCTAATCGTCACCCCAGCGAACCAGTCTCGGTACAGCTCATCCACAGGTTGCTGCGCCGTTGCAATCGCACCTCGATTACTGGCGTACCCACCAATGAGCTGGCCCGCAAGCGTACGAGACAATTGGCTATCGATCGACAGGGATCCTTGGTCAGTGGTTGCACCTGCCAGGAAACCTCCTCCGTCCGTCACGCCGTGGTCATAGCCAAGCTTCAATACTGTGCGACGTATCTCGTAAGTTATCGAGCTATCGAGCGACCAGGACAGCCGCTTGAATACCAGGATTGTCGGGAGCGTGCTCCCCAAAGACTGTTGGCCCGCCGCCGTACGGAATAAACTCAGTTCTGGACCGGCGGAAAGCTGAAATGCCAGCCGCCCCGTAACCCGTCGTCCGAATGCAAACTGGACGACGTGCCCGTCCATCGGTTGGTACAAATTGTCGAATCGGAAGCCGGCATAACGATAAAGGAGAGCGATTGTATTGTTGCGAGTTATTTGATGGTTGAATCCGCCTTGGAGGATCGTATCGTTCAGGTCTAAAACGCCGGAATTGAAAAAACGAACCACTGAGTAAGACTCGAGGAATGTTAACGAGGACCGCGGGGTCGGGGAGAGATCGAGTTCACCTATGAACGCATTCGTAAGTTCTTGCCCGACCGTGGTGACGATCGACTGATTCGGAACGAATACCGGCTGCAGCGCTAGTTCCCGGTTGCTCGTAAGACTCGTGCCCGTCGGCAAATAGAACCCAGATACTGCTTTCGGGAAGTAGGCGACTTGGTCGAAGAGCGAAATTGACACGTGGCGCCAGCTCAGTCTTTCTCCAAAGGCGAGTTGCTGAATCGGCTGATCCTCGTTCTTGTGCTGCGAAACCACTCCCCCGCCGAGATAGTCCAGAGTCAGGTCAGAGCGACGCGAGGACAAGAGTAGGTCTACGCCGCCGTAGAAGGAGCCCCACGGAACCAAGCTAACCGTATTACCAGCCCCGCGGGGATTCGTATCCAGAGTTGATGTCAAATTGAAGAAGGGCTGCCAATAGCTCCGCCTCAATGCAGTTGAGTCAGGCGAAAGGTCTTGGGCGCCTGCCAGGGCGCGCTTATCCGATACCGGCGTTGCGGAATCAGCGTTTGGGCTCTTGGTATTTCCAGAGTAGGGTGCTGTCGCAACCGGCAGCTGCACGGGCTGAGCCGCAAGCGTCGTCGAATCGCCCACCTGTGCCTGAGCATGACCTGACGTTACCGAGAGAACCGTGGCCAAAAGCGCGAGACAAATGTTTGCAATGGGAATTCGCATTGATTCTTCGTTTTAGGGAACCACGATCGTGTCGCCCACTTTTAGGACGACGTTCTGCTCGGGATTTCTACCGTTAAGAAAGTCTTTATAATTGAAAGAAAGCTTCACCTGACCGTCATTTCTCTCTCGCAGCACATAGACTTTTTGAGTATGGGCATATTGCGTAAATCCGCCTGCGCTCGATAGCGCCTGCAACACGGTCATTCCAGGCAGCAGGGGATAAGCGCCGGCACGCGTCACTTCCCCAAGAAGGTAAATGCGCTGACTGTTGATCGCGGTGACGATCACCGTCACCTGGGGATCGGTGACATATCTCTTTAGGCTTTCCTTGATGTGCGTCGCGAGTTGTGTGGGCGTCTGACCTGCTGCCTGCACGTCGTTCAACAATGGTAATGAGATCTTTCCGTCTGGTCGGACGGGTACCGTACGGGTCAGATCGGGCTCTTTCCACACGCTAATGTCCAACATGTCTTCCGGGCCGATCACGTAGTTGGCATCGGCGGTAACCCCGAGCGGTACGTCCTTAACGAAGTTCCCGGTTCGGGCTACCAACACTTTGCTGTTGTCTTGTGTCTTGCCCGTGCTCTGCTGCGCGGGTAGGGAAACCGGCAGAAGGCACGTGAGTAAGCAGATCGCTAGACTCGTCCACATCGTCCCACTTGTCTGGCGGTGCGCAGATGGTGCTGCCCCTACGAACGAGAACGCTTCCTTGGCAGGCAGTCGGCGCCAGCCCTTCGCCATTGACGCGACTCCTCTATGAATTATCCTTATTCTCGCGATCCTAAGCTGGTCCTCGAAATGCTGTCCGGTCTGTTTATCGGCCATGGCGTCCATTTTTGCTCCACCTTCCGCTCATACGGCGTTCATTTCCCGCCTACCGACCATCGCACTGTCGCTAAACGAGCCCGGCCCCCTCGAGCAAGAGGAGATACCGAGAAAGTCTCGGCGGAGAAAGGCGGTCTTATGCGGCTGAGTGAGTCTAGCTCGATTTTCAGATTGCCACGGTCGGTCCGCACGCTTCCGCTCACATTCGTCGCGCAGGGAGCCTCCTCTAACATTCATTGAAGTCAATCACTTACTCGAGAGACGATGGTCTGACATCCAGGCACCCGTAAGCCTACGCAGGGCTCTTTAACATCACAATCGGGTGGATTGCTGAGCGAGGGGACCTACGCACCGTAGGGCGAACCAGGCGTACTGGAACGTCCGCCAGGGGGCCGGGCTGTGTCGGGTTTCCAAAAATGCCACAAGATTCAAATCAAGCCCTGCCACATGGCCATGGCATTTCGGCCGCAAATCAGTCCCCGCTCGATTATCTGGCGATTCGGCTCACAGGCACTGGCGGAGCGATAGGGACGGTCGACAGGTTTGGCTCACAGAAGGTGCGCCAGAGTCGGTGGTCACCTAATTGATGGCCGGCTTTGGGTGACCCCCGGGGAGGAGAGGGTGGGATTATCACGAACGCTCTATGACATTGCGACTCGTTGAGACGCGTTGTTTCGCTCCTGCAAGTTACGTAATCTGAAGCATTTATTCGTGACTAGGATAGATGCGAGCGTCATGGGTGAACCTTACCGGAGGCGTCCCGACGTGGAGAAACGCACCTGTACCCGTTATTCTGACTCTGAGACGCAGACCAGGCGAGAGCAATTATTACGGCGAATACAAGCGCATTGGCAGGGATGTAGAGGTTAAAGTCGCCTAAGCTATGCACTAGGATTGCGGTGATACTCCCAGCACAACCAAGACAGACGGCAGTCTCGAAACGATCTTCAGCTTCCCAATAATGCCGGACGGCCTGAGCGAGAACCCACAAGATCGAACCAAACACCAAAATGCCTCCGGGTAGACCGAGTTCACTGACGACCTCCAGGTAGTCGCAGTGGGCATGGTCTACGAGAAGGTTGAGAAAGGCGGTTTGAACGGAGGGATAGGCCACAGAAAAGGTGCCCAAGCCGGTGCCAAGCAGAGGATGCTGGTGAATCAATTTTAAGGTGTCGCACCAGATGGAGAGACGATTCTGGCCGGTTTGGCCATACTCCTGCCCGAGAGTTTCAAAGCGGGCGATCACGGGATCACTTCCGATCCAAACAACAAGTCCCACGATGCCGAGGGAAAATAATGCGACGATCAACGCCCGGGTCCGTGCCGACCACTGGGAAGTTCGTGCCAGCGACAGAACAGCAATCAAGGAAATGAGGGCGGAGACGCATCCCATGCGCGAGCGCGAGAAGATCAGCGCAGTGAAAATGACGCTGGCCAGAAAGAGCCAAAATACAACGGGGAGCAGCTCCACGGAAGATAAGACGCCACGGTCCGGCACTTCACTGCGCACGGCCGCGCGGCGCAGAGTGTGCGCCTTACGCAACGCGAGGACCACGACAAAAGGCAGGACCATTCCCAACAAGCCCGCAAAATGATTGCGGTTAATATAGGTGCCAGTAGCGTCTTCAACATAATACTTTTTGATATAAGTAAAAATCTGTTGCCAACCGGTTAGGTATTGCAGCAGTCCGTAAAGAGCTTCGAACGTTCCCAGGCCAACGAGAACATAGACAAGCCGCTTGTTTGCGTCTCGGTCCTGACACACCAGCAAAACCAGGTAGAAGGCCGTCAAGCAAGTGATCAACAGCAGAAAGTGGGAAACCGTCTGATACGGAGCGATGCTGAGGGTAAAGTGACCAGGGCCTAGGAAATCGCCGCCGGGCGTGCCGAACGACTGCGCCAACGAGGCCGGTAACGGAAGGATTTGCAGCAGAACCAATGTAACTAAGAGAAGGGGGACAGTGAGTGGAAGGCGCATGGAGGCAAGAGTGGAGCGCGGACTGGCCGATACGACCAGGGCTCCGAGCGCTAGCACAATCAGTTGCGGGACAAGAAAAAAAGGCGACGCCGTACCACCAAAGGCCAGAACGGAAAAACACACTGCGGCGCAGAGACCCACTTCGGCGATTCGGAGCACGTAGAGCCTCACGCTAGATCAGTCAGTTGCTTTGTAAGGGCACCCTGAGAATCCGACTCAAGCGAAATTTTCGTCCGAGACAATTTTGGTAGCGGTGGACCTATAACGACCGTAATCGTAATACCCATTGGTGCGGACATCCACGCCGTTAAGTATCACGCCGATCAGATTTGCACGAACACTGCTGATGCTGGATTGCGCGTGAAGCACTTGCTCGCGGGGTATGGTTCTGCTCTTCACAACTAAGAGCACGCCGCTCACGAGCGGGGCAAGGATGCGGCTATCGGCCAAGGCCAACATGGGCGCCGAATCGAGAATTACGAATTCGTATTGCTCTCCAGCTGACTGTATCAGTGTCTCCATGCTCTGGGAAGACAGGAGCTCCGATGGATTTGGAGGCACGGGCCCGCAGAACAGTAGATCAAGGCCTGACGATCCTGAATGACGTACCAAGGTACGCCAGTCCTGGGGATCAGTGAGGTAGCTGACTAACCCCGAGCTTTCACGAGCCCCAAATAATCGGTGCAGCGAGGGAGAACGTAAATCCGCATCCACCAGCAAGACTCGCCGGCCAAGTTGGGCGAGAGCAATGGCCAGGTTGCTGGCAACCGTGGTCTTGCCCTCTGAAGGTTGTGTGCTGGTGACGAGGAAGGAGTTCCGAGGACCTTCAGCGGCCGAGAGTAAGATCGAGGCGCGCAGGCTGCGAAATGCCTCGACTAGTGGCGCATGCCGAGTCGCATGCACGTCAATTCGATACCAGGACGGAACCAGCTTTCGGGCGCCCCCATTTTCTCTGAGGCTCAGAGCACCGGCATGTTCAAGCAACTTATAATGAACGCCGCCGTGCTGATCACCGTTTGAAGGTTGTACAGCGGGGATTAGAGCTAAGACCGACAGGCCACATAGCCGCTCCACATCATCAGCGCCTGTCACGGTATCATCGAGGCGTTCCTGCAAGAAGGCCTCGCCAACACCGAGCGCTAATCCCAGGATGGAAGCCAACACTAGATTCAGCAGGATTTTCGGCTTGGCGGGCTTCGCCGGCGGTTCAGCAGGATCTACGATGAGGATATTGCTCGCCTTCAAACTCGCGGCGAGCCCGGCTGATTTCAACTGCTGTAACAATCCGTCGTATACCTGCTTGTTGGTGTCAACTTCGCGTTTCAGGATGTTGTATTGTACAGACTTCTCGGCAATCCGATCGATTTGTTTTTGCTGCTCAGCGAGCTCGTGGCGAAGCAAGCTCTCCCGGCTGGATGCTGCGAAATACTCGTTGGTAATCTGGTCCGCGGCGCGCTTGCGTTCTTGTTGAAGCGAAGCTTCGACGTCAGTGATTTGGCTCTGAATCTCCTTGACGCGCGGATAATCTGAACCAAAAGTAGTCGACAATTGTGCATACTCGCGCTTGAGGTCGGTGAGACGCACGGTGAGATCCTGGAGCATTCTGTTTTCAAACACACCCGGAAGAGAACCGTAATCACTAGTCTGGACCAACCGGTAGAGCGACTCTTTCTCGTAGAGCTCAGCCTGCGCCTTGGTCAATTCCTGCTGCAATTGCTGCAGCCGTTCGTTGGCGATGTTTTGGGTGGTACCATTGTCAGTTTGAAGAAAGACCAGGCCGTTGTGGCGTGCATAGGCTTGCAGTTGGTCTTCCGATTTCTCCAGCTTGGCTTTCACACTCAATAGCTGTCGCGAAAGCCAATCTGAAGCCCTTTGCGCAGCCGCCCAGCGCTCGTCCAAGCCCTGCTCAACGTAATCTGCCGCCAAGTTATTCGCAACACGAGCGGCGAGGTCTGGGTTATGAGAATCGAACCTAACTGCCACGAGTCGGCTGCGGTTGATTGGAGCGATGGTCAAGTGATCCCGAAAGCGTTCGAGAACCCGTTGATATAGCTCGCGGTCTGCAGGGATAGGGCCAACGGTAAAAGTTTGACTCGTGGGTGCTTTTTTCTTCCACTTCCAGGAAAATAATTGAGGTGCGTTGAACTCGGAGACGGTGTCGAGGCGCAGCTGGTCGATGACACGGCGCGCCAAGCTGTCGCTCGCCAGGATGTCGTACTGTGTCCTCAAATAGTCATCGGATACGGTCTCCAATTGATAAAGCTCTTGAATGGTCGGGATGTCCGGGTTTTCTTTCTGAATCTCCAGCACCACCTGAGCGCGATAGGTAGGCTTCTGCTTCAGCGTTGCGATGGCAATCACTACAAAGACAACGAAGAAAACAGCCAGGATCGTAGACAGGCGCCTGCGAACGATGTGTCCGCAGGCGCGAAGGTCAATCCCTTCTTCAGGCCCGATGATCTCATACGAGTCCGCCAACTCGACGACGCTAGCTTCCAGGCTTCCTCTCTTGCGGGCTAATCGGTGGGCGTGACTATACGGTTCGCTCTGATTCTGTTCGCCCATTGGCCATTACCAGTGGAAAATCAAAAGTCCCGTAGCCGTTTGTGCCGCCCCTTCGAGCCCACGCGACAGCACGGTTTTTGCGGCGCTGTCCCGCACGAAGACGATATCTCCCGACCCCAGCATTGGATCCGGCGCCTTCCCCGCCACGATCTTGCCGAGGTCAACCGGCGTCTCCGTTCGTGCGCCGCTTCGCTCATCCGTGTGGATGATGCGCACACCGCTCTTGGCGGCCGTGCGCGCAAGGCCCTCACTCAAGGCAATGGCCTGCAGAACTGAGACCTTCTCACTCGTTTTCATTGCGTACCCACCGGGCCTTGCGACCGCGCCGACAACATACACGATTCCTGCGCGAGCGACCTTGACGATGTCTCCTGGATAAACCACTGGATTGTGGATGATATCGGCCGACTCGAGGATTTCCTTCAAGTTTACCTGAACGACGTTCTCCGAAAATGCGTCACCCTCGTTAAGGCTGAGCCCTGGAGCAGTTTCGCCCAGTTTGCCGGAGTGTTGGGTCGTGGACGGAGATTCAGTCAAGGCAGAAGATTTCTCCGTGAGCGACTCCGGCGCATGTTGTAGGCTGGCACCGCGCATTATGACTACGGTCTCTCCAGCGTCGTCGGCCATGCCTTCCGCGAGCGAGAGAACTTCGAGCAACGTCTTGCTTCCGCGAATCTGGAAAACGCCCGGTTTTCGGACAGCACCAATCACGGAAACGGGGTGGCTCTGCATATCATGCACAAAGACGCTGACGTTCGGGTCGTTCATGTACCTCGGGTGAAGCAACTCTTCCAGGACTCTTTCTAGTTCTCGCGGTGTCAACCCAGCCGCTCTAATTCCACCAAGCAACGGCAAAGAGATTTCGCCGCTGGCCGAGACCCGCACCTGGCGATTCAACTCCGGGGCTGCAAACACGTTGATGTCGAGTACGTCTTCCGAGCCGATGCAATATTCCTGGGAGCTAACGGCAGGTGCGGCGGGGTTCCGATCGAGTAGTTTCTTTAGGCGATGATTCCAATCCTCACTCGTTTCCAACTTCGGCGTAACCCGGGCCCTGTCCCCTGCGGATTGCGGAGTCGCGGGAATTTCCTGTTCGCTCGGCGTATCGCCAATCGCTGTCGCAGCGTTTAGAGGGCTCTCCCAGAACCGGACCCGCGCAGGAGTAAGCAGGAGAGCGCCAAGACAGAACAACAATCGAAACTCGAACGACCGCCTCAACGCCACCCTCATACACGTATTGACGATTAGACCCTACAGACTGTGAAATTATGAGTCTATGAGGTGTAGACCCGAATTGGAATGCAGGTAAAAGCCCTAACTAACTTGAAGTGAATCCACGCCAAGGGGAATCGGCTGATTTTGGGAAAGCGGAGACAGGACTGAAGACATTGCCGCGTGGTGGCCCGGTAAGCCATTCACTCAAAAGGATTTGGGCAACTGCGAGTAACAGCCGTTCAAAACAGGGTTTGCTCGTAGCGCCGAGCCGCCTCACAAATCTCTCGTCCGCAAGCCGTCGAGCACAAAGTAAGCGATAAACTGCGTCCCATAAACCAA
>QHYS01000244.1 GCA_003223325.1 Acidobacteriota bacterium | reverse complement strand
GCCGAACCAGGGAGTGTGGAAACTCTTGTACACCGAGAAATCCCAGTTGTTTAGGCCCGGCTGGCGGATATCGTTAACCCGCGAGTTGCCGAAGGTGCCAGCCGGAGGCAGCGTAAACGCCGTAGTATTAAAGAAGTGTTCCAGTGTCTGCGGGCCTGGGATGCTGCCCACTACGTTCGGTCGCTCGCAGCCGGAGAAGGACCCGATGCCGGCGTTGTCGCCGATCAGGCATGCTGTCGTTGGCGTGCCGCTGGCCAGAGTATAGATGCCGGCGATTTGCCAACCACCCAGCGCCTCGCGCGCAGCTCCGTGCCGGGCTTTGTAAAAGGGAAGGTCCCAGATGTAGTTCATCACTAGCGATTGCGGCTGGTCCACGTTGGTCCAGCCATGCTCACGCTCGGGATGGTAAGCGTCCTGCACCGGCTGCGCGCCGGCGCCGTTCTGTTCATTGGAGGCGTCGCCGAAGGAGTGCGACCAGGTGTACGCGGCCTGGAACTGCAGGCCGTAGCTCATCTGGTGCTTGAGAAACACCTGCAGCGAGTTGTAACGGGCGGTTCCACCGCGCTGGTTCAGCATGATGGCCTCGTATCCCCGATAAGGCCGGAACAACGACGGCGCCTGTCCGGCTACGACCAGCGGTTGCGCCAAGGCCGGAACTTGGTTGATGTCCAGGTTGCGGCCGATATGGATTTCATGGCTGCCCACGTAATCCATTTCCAGGACGGTCTTTTCTCGGGGAGAAACCTGATAGCCGAAGCTGTACTGATAGCTGGTCGGATTGGGGCGGGTGCGATCGAGCGCGGTCAGGCCGAATGGTGGCTGAGCAGTGCCCGGCAGGATGGGACCGATCTCGGAGAAGGTGGTTCCGAAAAGAAATGCTTGGGCGTTGAAAGGCGGGTTGGCGCCGATGTTCACCAGGTGATCCACCGAATCCTGACTGTGGTAGATGCCGAACCCGCCGCGCAACACAATTCTTGCCGTGCTTAGCGGATCATAGGAAAAACCGATGCGCGGCTCAAATTCGTGGTAATGGGTCTCGGTCAGGCTACGACTGAACGCGCTCGGCGTGCCCGCCGTCAGTAAGCCATTGGTGGGATCACCTGTACCTTGGATGATGTTCCCCGAAGAATCAAGAGTGGGTGCCGCCGCAGGGTTATAGAGATTGGGGAAGAAGTTAGCGATGTTGTTGGACGCTGAATAGGGCTGGCCGAGTACCTGCCAGCGCAAGCCCAGGTTCAACGTGAGGTTGCTCAGGGCTTTGTAATTGTCCTGAATGTAAAGAGCATCGTTGTGCCAACGCGTAGGCACAGGCAGTTGCGATTTTTGCTCATCATACTCGGCCACCCGCCCTAAGAGGAAGTCATGCAGGTTGCTGGCGAACATTTCGCCTGCGGTTGGGTTCCAGGCTACGGCTGGTGCCGGCTTGCGCAGCCACATGGCCGTGCCGCCGACCTTCATCACATGTTTACCGAAAACGTAGGCAAAATCGGAACTGAGCTGCAGGATGTCCGTCCGGTTGCTGTAAGGCGGAACGTGCCACAGTGCGCTGAAGCCTTCGCCAGTTCCCCACAGAGTAGGAAATTGACCGTTGGTCTCGGGAAAGATTTCTTTGTACGTAAATCCTTGGCGCGAGCACAGTGACGCCGGGCAGGTCTTGGCGCTGACCCAGTTAATGTCATTGTCGGAATAACTGAACTGTACAGTCGCCAGCAGCCGATCGTTAAACGTGTGCGTGAGCCGGGCGGTGGCCACATTGCTCGGTTGTGACCAGTCGGAAGAGATCAGCGGATTTGGCGCATCACCCCACAGCGACGTGGTGTCCCGGGCCCAGCTGTCATGGATCCAGTTCAGCATCAGGTTGGTGCGATCATTGAAGTAGTGATCCCAGCGGGATGCGTCTTCGCGCCACTTTGTATAAGCGGGACGACTGCCGGTGAAATTGGGCGCACCCGCCGTGTTGGGCAGCGGGTAGCGAGCTAATTCCGCCACGGCGTTGGGGTCCAACTGTATGGGCGTGGTGCCTGGTGGCGGCGACTGTCCGGGCGCAACAATACAGGGCGTCGTGACTCCGGTAAGGCAGAACGGCGCCACATTGGGTTCTTGCAAGGAGCCGATCTCCATGGGATCGGCAGGCTGAGGCACGCACGGGGAAGCTGACCCGGCGCTGCACGTGGGATCGAGAATGCCGGCACGCTGGCGAGCAGTGGGCACAGACATGTGGATCGTCCCGCCGCGAACCTCCCGCCGCCACTCCTGGGAGAAGAAAAAGAAGTCCTTCTTGCGATTGCTGTTGTAGTGATTGGGGATGGTAATGGGACCGCCCAGAGTCCAGCCAAAATTGTTATAGCGTAGTTCGCCCTTGCGCTGATGGGCACGGTTGAGGAAGAAATCGGTGGCGTCCAGTTTGTCATTGCGCAGGAATTCAAAGGCGGAGCCATGGAAAGCCTGGCCACCCGACTTGGTTACGACGTTGACCACGCCGCCTGCGGCAAAGCCAAATTCCGAGCTGTAATTGTTGCGCAGAATAGTGAACTCGCTGATGGAATCCACGGAGGGGAAAACCAGCAAGGTCGCATTGGAGCCAATGTCGAGATTGTTGACGCCGTTGACCAGCCAGAGATTTCCATTGGAGGCATTGCCATTCACCGAAAGCGCCGTGCCACCCAATAGGCCGACATCGAAATTGTTGAACCCCGAGCCTGGCGTCGTGCCCGGCACAAGTGTGGTCAATGCCACAAAATTCCGGCCGTTGAGCGGCAATTCCTGCACTTGCTCACCGTTTACCAGATTGCTGACCTCGGCGCTTTCGGTGTTCACGGCTTTGGGTTGAGCGGTCACTTCCATCGACTCTGACACGGAGCCCACCTGCATGGCGATATCCAGGTCGAGGTGCGCATTTACGTTTAA
>QHYS01000027.1 GCA_003223325.1 Acidobacteriota bacterium | reverse complement strand
GCGGCATGGAAGATGGCCGCACGAGACCGCTGGATCGGCTGGACCGACACGCAGCGCCGCCGCAACCTTCTATTCATTGTCAATAATTCCCGGTTTCTGATCCTTCCTTGGATTCGCATCCGTGGATTGGCCAGCACGATTCTGTCGCGATGTGCGCGGCAGCTTCCTGAAGACTGGGAGCAACGCTACGGTTATCGGCCGGCTCTGTTGGAGACCCTGGTGGAGGCGGAACGTTTCCGGGGAACCTGCTACCGCGCCGCCAATTGGATTCCCTTGGGACGGACGCAGGGACGAGGCCGAATGGATCGGCATCACGCCGTCGCCGATCGTGTACGGAAGGATATCTACGTTTACCCCCTCCGCGCCGATGCGCGAGAGCATCTCTGCCACGCTGAAGCTCCCGTTTTTCTCGCTTCCGACCCCGAGTCGTGAAACCGTACTCCCTTTGCGACCGCTGCCTGGAAAAACAACGCCGCATCGATCAACTCCTGGAAGAGAACGGCCGACTGAAAGCGCTACTGCACTATCGCGACAAGAAACAGAATGAGGGTTTCTTCGGCTCCTCGACACCATCGGCCCAACGTCCTGTCAAACCCAACACGGACTCGGAGAAACAGTCCAAGCGTGGAGGCCGTCCTCAGGGCCATCCGGGACATGGACGCAAAAGCTTCGACCCAGAGGAGGCCGCTCGCGTCGTCCAGGTCGAGTTGGATGCGGCTTGCCCGGACTGCGGCCTCCCGATGGAAGATAAAGGCGTCCGCTACCGGTCGGTATTGGAAATCCCGCCTCCTCATCCCGAACCGATCCTCTACCGATTGCGCAAGTATTATTGTTCGCGATGCAAAAAAGCGCATCCGGCGCAAGCCCCTGCTGTATTGCCCCAAGCGCTGTTTGGTAATCAACTCATCGCCCGCATTGCGTTCCTGCATTACGTGCAGGGCGTTCCGCTGGGGCGCATCTGCGACCCATGGGGTTGGATTTGGGAAGCGTGGTGCAGATGCTGCACCGTTTGGCGGGCCTGTGCAAACCGGTCGTGCCCCATTTGATCCAACTTTACCGCCGAGCGCCGGTCCGCCATGCGGATGAAACGTCCTGGCGCACCGATGGCCGTTCCGGCGACGCCTGGTTGTTCTCGACGCCCGACATGAGCCTCTTCTTATTCCGCCCGACTCGTTCGGCCAGCGTCCCCAGGGAAGTTTTTGGAAACTGGCTCTTGTCCGGTGTGCTCGTCGTCGACCGCTACAACGGCTATAACCAGGTTCCTTGCAGGCTGCAGTACTGCTATGCCCATCTGATGCGCGAAGTCGAGGACCTCGCCAAACAGTTCCCCGACCACGCCGAAGTCAGCGTCTTCACCGCTACACGGATTCCTCTGCTGGCCAAGGCGATGCACTTGCGCGGCCAACTCATTGCCGATCCCGACTACTATCGGCGAGCGGCCGCTCTCAAAAAGGCCATTATCGCGGTGTCCCCATCAGTCCGCTCAGCATTTAGGAATTCGCCGCATTCAGGATATTTTTCGCGACCATGCCCAGCGGCTGTATCACTGGGTGAAGGACCGCGCCGTTCCGCCTGACAACAACCGTGCCGAACGAGAACTCCGTCCCACCGTGATTGCCCGTAAAGTCAGCTTCGGCTCACAGTCCGAAGCCGGGGCTCAGACGCGGGGAATCCTGATGAGTCTGTTGCACACGTTAAAAAAGCGACAGAAGGATGCGGAGAATTCCTTCAAATCTGTTTTGGATCGTCTGGCCTCAAATACGCAACAGGATTCCATTTCATTTTTATCCCCCGCCGACTCCAGCTGAATTGAAGCCGATCGGGAGGCAATACCGCCCATCACTAACGCATTACGCAGTCGCCGGCCCGCAGCGGCGTGAAAACTTGCAATTTCCTTGAGGTTAATGATGCTAAAGTGTGAACACATCCGTGCGGAAGTGGCGGAACTGGCAGACGCGCAGGACTTAGGATCCTGTGGCCGCAAGGCCGTGGGGGTTCAACTCCCCCCTTCCGCAATCCCGATAAACAGGGCCTGTCAGTGACTTTTTCGGGATTCGGGCCGCGTGCTTCAGGACCTTGACTGTAACCAGGATTGTAACCGGCATCGACAGCGGTCGGGCGCCGATAAAAAGTCAATAGCGAACCCCGGTTTGGTCCAAGGAAGGCCTCCACCGACCTACAATTGGCCAACAAAGTAGGCCTTTGAGACGATCGGGAGAACCTTGGTCGGATATGGTACGCGGCCCGAAACCCGTCAGACGTCGGCCAGGTCCTGGATTGAAAGGGAGAAAGGCCTGCCAGAACCATTTGATTTTAGCAGGCCTTCGAGGGATCGGAATCCGGATTAAAGAATCAAGCGGTTACCGAGGGCATTTCAGCGGGGATTTTGGCAAGGCTCGCGAAGGCGCGTCGGACGCCACTGGTCGATAAACCCGTTTCCCGGCTGATCTGAGACCAACTGCGTCCTTGGCGGCGCAGGCCGTCGATCCTTCCGGCGTCGACCTGGACCCGTGGTCGCCCGAGGCGCTTGCCCTTTGCCTTAGCGTGCTGGATGCCGGAGCGCACACGATCACGAATCAACTCCCGTTCGAATTCAGCAACACTGGCCATGATGCCGAACACGAGCCTGCCGTTCGGCGTCGAGGTATCGATGCCTTCGTGCAGCGAAATGAATTCAATGCCGAGGCTCTGGAATTCGGCCAAGGCGTTCACGAGCTCCCGCATGGACCTAGCGAACCGGTCGAAGCGATAGACCAGGACGGCATCAAACTTCCGTTTCTTGGCGTCGAACATGAGCCGTTCGAGCTGTGGCCGACGCTCTTTGCTGCTCGAGATGCCGTCATCGATGTATTGATCGGCGACGGTCCAGTTTCGTCGTTGGCAGAATTCCTGAAATTCACGGACCTGCATGCCAACGTCTTGGCCTTTATCCCTGGTGGATACGCGAGCGTAGAGGGCTGTTCTCATGCGCGTTTGTCCTTTCGAATGTGGTCATCGATGGCCTTGCGAATGATGTAGGACACGGTTCGATCCTCTCGTTTCGCGATGCGTTCGAGTTGCGTGAGTTGTTTGGGGTCTAGGCGAATCGTCGTGAGCTTTTTGGGCATAGACATAGTGCAACACAGTGTAATACGTTTGTAAACTACTTCCTGCAACGAATCAGGCCCGAAACCCGGGCCACGTGCCCCTTCCCCTCAAGACCATAGGCAACCATTACCTGTCCCGGAAGAGTCCGTCTCAGCGGCTTCTAATGGCCGCTTCCCAGGAACTTAAGATGGCATTGCGGCCGTCGTAAGATTCGTCGTAATAATCACGCCTCAGATCCCAAGGCCTCAAACCCGCGAGCCGCGTCCCGGTTCACGCCGGATTCATTTCCTGGGATAAAGGGCAGCGAGCCTCGGGCCGCGAGCCCCGAGCTTTCGCCCAACTGGGGCCACCAAAGACCGACGGGCCGAGGGATTCCGCACTTGCCAGTTTTGCCTTCGCAAAATGTCCCTAGTAACCATTGCAGGTTTTCTCGAGGCACGGGGGCCAGGGCTCAGTTTCCGCTTCCCGAAAAAGCTCACCGGGGGAACCGCAGCCTGGTGCCCGGGGCCCGACCTTTGAAAACGTAACCGTAGGGCCCAGTTCGGGGAGGAAAATGCCTGAGCCAGGGGACCCCACGACCTGGAAATCAAGGCTCTGGCGCCCGAGGCTCAGTTTTCGCCGTCTGGGAGCCCGCGTTTTTGAACCGGAAAATTTTGGCACGGGGCCCGACGCTTGTAGGTTTGAAAATTCGCGCCGAGGGGAACCAGCGCTCTCCGCCTGCGTCCTGGTGCCTGGTGCCCGAAGCTTTGAAAACGTTCCGGGAGGAAAATGCCTAAGCCAAGGGGTCCCCGCGCCACGGAAATCAGCTTTCAGGCCCGGGGTCCAGTTTCCCACCGGGGGTTCCTGCGAACCGGGGCCGCGCTTAGCGTTCCGGAATTCCCTTGACGCGGTAGTGGACGAGCCCGTGGAGGTCCTCGCCCGCCCAATCGCACGAGCACACGACGAGCGTGCCGTCGAGCGCCTGCGTCCAGGCCCTGAAGCCGTTCGCGCCGAGTACTCGTTGGGGGATGATGCGATTGTGGACCAGCACCCTGCCCTCAGGCAGCGGGTTGGGAGGAATCTCCGTCACGTGCCGTATGCCGCTCACGGTACAAACCCTAGCATAAGCGTGTGCGGTAGGTGTCGATGGAAGCGAACACGACACATGCCTCAGGTCAATACCGGGCAGGAAGATGCGCACCCCAGCGTCGATAACGATGCCCTTATCCAAAATCCGGTCGAGCAGGTCGACCATCTGGGTCTCGTAGGTAGCACCCCCGACCATCGTAAGTTTCAAGGGCTTCATTTGCCGTCCTGGCGTCGCCGCCGACTTGGAAGGAATGCCAATCTAGAGGTTCGGGAAGGGTTAGTCGCACCACTAGATGATCGTCCGCATGACGCGTCTTTATCTCAGGCTAGTTCTTCTGTCTGTGAACTATTTCACACGCTGATAATGATGCAGTAATTGATAGGAAGCGGCACTTACAGCCCCGTTTTCCCAACAGGTAATGATAATCGTTCCGCAAACCACCCCGGGATTCCGCGGGTTATCCCGTGACGTGCCGCGTACACTTTTCCAAAGGGCGAGGTGACGAGGCGTTCGGCCAGATGAACGGAGCCCGCGGATACCGCGAAGAGACGGCGCTGCTCCCAACTTTCATTGCTTTCCTGCCCAGCGTTCAAATCCACAGCCGAACTCAGTTTGACGTGGAATCCACTTCGACGGTGTCGAAATTTGTGGCGTAATAAGCTGAGGTAATCGCGCTGCGGTAGACCCGCAGGATAGAACGTGCCGCGCCAGCTACTAGCGGTGAACGCGCTTGTTCCTATTCGGAGAGAGCTTGGCTCTGGCACTACGAAATCATATCACTCGGCGCAGCGGTGAAATTGAATTGAGAATGTGACTTTTGCTACTGGCCGCTCTGTGGTAAAGACTCCTTCGTGTCAACCGAGTCCCAAGAACGACGCCAGTGCCCTCGAATTGATTTGTCACAGGTCGTCCGCATTCGTCCGTTCGACCCGAGCTTGTCACCCGAATACTGCACAACGTTCAACGTGTCACAGAACGGTCTGTATTTTGCCTCCCAAGCAGATCACTACATATTGGGAATGAGCGTCTACGTTACGACCGACTTCCAACCCGATAGCCCATTGAACTCTACATTTGTGGGTGCCGTCGTGCGCATTGACAAACTGCAAGCTGACGGATGGGGAATCGCAGTCCACGTCGTTTCGCCGTCATCGGCTAGAGCCGACTGACTCGATGACGACGTAATTAATCTCAAGTTGCACTTGCAGGAAATTCTACATTCCCGATAACAGGACTCGGGACGTGGCTCCTATGAGTGAGTAGTTAGAAGGATGGCAGTGCGTGGCGTGTATGCTATGCGACGCGCGGGCCTTCGGCAATAGACCAATTCTCTCCATGGGCTGTCGCCACCGGCACGGCCACCTCCGTTCGGTAATAGAGCAACTCCGGCAACTCGCGCGCGGTGAGCCACGGAAACGGACTTTGAGAGGTCGCCTGGACGAACGCATAGCGTCGGTCCTCCGCCAAACCTTGGAGAGTCAACGCAGCCGAAGGCAGCGCTTCACCTTGCATAGACTTAACTGGGTACCGTGCAAGCTGGCGAATCACACCCAAAGATTGCATGAGATTTCTCCTTAATGCCGGGTGAAGCGTCAGCTCATTCTCGCGTAGGCTGGTGGCCGCCCCCAATGGCGCGGGAGCCGATGATTGTTGACCATGACTCCCGATTATCGCGTTGCGTTTGCCGTAGATTCCGCAGGCGCATCCCGCGATCGTGGTCGGATGACGGCTACCCGGATGTAGCGTCGCTTGCGTCCCTACTGCCGAGTGGCCGGGCGCCATTGCTGGCGCCCAGCCACTCGGCAACTGGCCGATCCTACCGGCAGCCAAGCCCCGAGTTTTGCGAAAACCCACCCTCGCACGATCCAGCCGCCGACACCGAAGGTAAGCCAGATGCTAGAATTGCGGCGTATGAAATTGGTAGCCCTTTCAGCGCTTCTCTTCTTCTTTGGCTGTCAAAAGTCGTCGTCACCCATTCCAGCCGTAAATGTAAATGTGCCCTCATTTCGCAGCCCGACTGCTACTGAGGTCTTTAATTTGAGATCGATATGCGCTGAGCTCGGCGAGAAGATCATGAAGAACACAGTTATCGGCGATGAGCTGAAGAAAGAACAACTGTCGCACTACGAGCCGAAAACGAATCGCTGTTACGTTCGGCTGACTGTCTGGAAGGCCAACCTCGGCAAGGGAGACGAATATTTTCAACAGTATTTGTTTGACGGACAGACTGGCCAAGTGCTGGCTGCGATACGTCGTGAACATGGAGTAAGATCCGGCGATATTTATAGCGATCCCTCTCCTTCACAAGGTAATTCTGACGAGATGTATCTCGATGCGTCCATTTTTATCAGCCAAATGATGGCAGATGACAGGCAGCAATAGATCAGACGGAAGCCGACTCTGTACGCTCAATCCTTTTCCGTAAGGATTCGAGCGATCGTCTGCTCAAGCAAGTCAGCCTGTTGAGGAAGGACTGCGGCCACATCCTGAGAAGTCCGGTTTTTGCAAGTGGCTTTTGCCGATTCCCAGTTTATGAGCAGTTCCAGTGTTAAACTTCGGTTCCATGCTGGCGCCGAGATTGGAGGTGGATTGGCATTGGACTTCTCTGCGTCTCGTTTTTCTTCGCAGGATTTCTAGTTGGTCGGCGTGTTTACCACGCCTTACTCCTCGCTACGGGTTTTACGGAACGTACAGAAGCAATGCGAGTCACCGATCCGACAGGACAGTTTGACGCCGTTGTCATCACGGAAGGCTACGGAGGAGCAGCCGGAAGCATCGACTGGTATATCTACATCGTACTGAAGGGCAAACCTGTACCGTCTGACGGATTACAGCCCATTTTTGAAGCTAGCACACTAAATGGTGGAGAGCCGGTGTGGAAGGACCCACACGTACTTGAGATCCACTACGATTTCGCATACATCCAAGGCTTTCGGAACGTGTGGTGGTCGCACGAAGTTGAGAACGTCGGCCCGCTTGGAGAGCGTGAATGGGACATCCAGATTCACCTCTCGCCATCTAAGGGAAACCGTCTGGGTACGTGAAACGATTCGACTCCCGTTTTTTGAGTTAGCGTTCTGGAGTAGACTTCCGTCATGTCGCTAGCCGAGTCCTTGCTCGAAAACTTCGCTGGCGACCTGGAATATCATCCTCGCCGTGCCGCCGTATACTTGGGTCTCAGTGCGGCTGGCGCCTGCTTTTGGATTTTCTCGTCACCCGAGACAAAGTTCACTCCAACTTCCTACCGTGTTTGCCCTCGGCAGTCTCACGCTGCTTCTCAAAGGGGTATTCCTGCTTCGAAAGTCATCCGAAGGCATTGGTCTCTCGGAACAAGAAATCTCTGAATTATCCAAACCATCCAAGCGGAAGGACCTTCCCTCACTCCCTTACGAGGCTGCACAGATAGTGCAGGATTTCGGCGCGGGGGCACTTCTCCTTTGGCCGCTTCTCCGTTATGGCAAAGGTTTAAACGAATCCTGGGACAACGCTCCCACTTTCCTAGTCTTTGTGACGGGTGCCTTCCTCTTCTGCCTTGGCTGGCTCATCCGTCGCTTGACTAGCGGGACTTTACTGCCGAGTAAACTACCGCTAGTCCCCCATGTGTAGTTGCTGGCTCCCAGTACGGCGACAAAGAGCGAGGCGGGGAGCTCTGGACCACCTCGTGGGTCATAGATGGGAATGGTATCTCCGGCGTAGTCGACGAAAAGCTTCTCGCCGGCCTTGTGCTCTTGGCGGAGCACCACGTCCAGGTGGCGTCGCCAACGCTGGTAGAGTTCGCACAGGCGCGTGTAGCTGTAACCGTCGGGATGATTTTGGTGGTACTCCTCCCACCACAGTTGCAGCGTCAGATGGCGGTGGGTTTGGAGTTCTTCGTGCAAAAGGGCAAAGTCGGGGATGGATCGGTGGCTCTCATAGACGCGCCGCGCAGACGGCCCAAACAGGGCTTCCTCCAGTCGGGACTCATCCCAGCCTTCGGGCAGCGGCCAGCTGACACCGGCCGCCTGCGCTCGTTTCAGGTACACGTGTAACGAGCCACGTTTTTTCCCTTCTTCATAAGCAAGATTTCTCAACTTGAATCCGGGATGTAGGGCGGTGATCGCGAGAGCGCACCGGGTTGCAGCGCGAACCGCGGAGCGGATCACGCCGGGTTACATCTCGATTCTCGGTATCCCTGCGCCTGTGGTCGTTGAATTCGATGTAGGATCTCGAGCGGTGGAAGGCTCGGCGGTTTTCTCTCAAGGAATCACCGAGCCCTCCGCGAGACCAACCCAGGGAGTCTTAACACTCCCAGGAAGGCTTCCATGCAAATCGTACAACCATTCACCGGCCCCATCCAGAGTTACGTCGACGAGATCGCCGATCCGAATCGCTACCGTCCGGATCATTGCCCGCAATGCGAAATCAAACGACCTCTGACCGGTCATGGCTTCTACCGCCGCACACTCGTCGATGCCACCTTCGACGGAGTCATTCGTGTTCGCCGTTATCTGTGCCGCTGCTGTAAACGTACGGTCTCTTTACTACCTGAATTTGCCCTGCCCTGGCTACGATTCAGCATCTCCGTGATCGCACTGTTCCTCGCTGCCCGGTTGCTCAACGGTCTCACGCTCGCGGCCGCCGCGCGGGCCGCTGCGCAACCTGGGATGCCTTACCAGCGCGGGCAGTTCTGGATCCGCCGTTTTCAAAAACAGGCGTCTGCCCTGAGCCTGGCACTGGTGCCGCTGACGGCGCCGGGGCACTCTCGGGACCCGGCGCCGGACTTCGTCTCCAGAGCCCTGCGAATGCTCGAATCCATCGGATGGATCGCCGCGCATCGTTTCCTGTTTTCGAAGCTTCGTGTCCATCTGCTGGGCTGGCCTCCTGCGTGTCTCGTTCCGGCAGGGCAGCGAACCACGCTGGCCGCCGCGTGCTCCACAGCATTTGCATGGCGGAAGATCGCCGCTCCTGATTATCGTCCGGGGCATGGAGGTTTTCCGCATGGATACCAAAGCCGAAAAACTGGCGCTGTTTCGCTACGGGCTAATCGCGCAGCTGGTAATCGAACGTCTTCCCCGCGGCGAACTCACGCGCCGCGCCCAGGAGATCGCCGCTCGCACCTACGACATCCCCCATTCGAAACGGACGGCGGTTTCCGTCGATACGCTGCTGGATTGGGCACTGCGCTACCGCAACGGCGGTTTCGAAGCGCTGGCTCCCAAGCCTCGCCAGGACCGCGGACAGTCCCGCACCGTCACTCCGCAACTGGCCAGCCTCATCGAACGCCTCAAGCGCGAGAACCCGCATCGCACCGGCACGACTCTGCTGCGCGAACTGGCCTTGTCTTCCGGTCCGGACACACCCGCGCTCTCCGCTTCCACGCTCTACCGCTTCCTCAAACAACATGGTCTCTCGGAAAAACAACTGCTCGCACCACCGGCGCACAAGAAGTTTGAGGCCGAACTCAGCAACCAGATC
>QHYS01000242.1 GCA_003223325.1 Acidobacteriota bacterium | reverse complement strand
GCTTTGGCGATCTCTTCAAAACGAGGTGAAGTCCAATGGCAAAACAGATGGCGAGGTCCTGAATGTCCACAAAGACAACGAACTTAACCAACAAGGCAGGCGAGACGTTAGGCACTCTCTCTTTCGACGAGAGCGCTCACTCATGGCGAATAGCCTCTAAAGCCGAGCCGAATTTCCAGAGCACCTTTTCGACCGAGCAAGATGCCTTTTATTGCTGGCATTCCAGGTTCGACCCAAAGACTGGCAAGCTGCGGGCTTAAACACCACACGGTCACCAAGGCCAAGCTTATTGAGAAAGAGGCTTTGGGGCTGTCGGTGGCGGCGAAAAAGTGGTCCACTTTAGCGGCGAGGGTTTGACCTGAGAGAGGGTTGCGGTCTGGATTTTTCCACAGCGGAGGTTATTCGCTCTCCGCTGCAGGGCCTCCCCATTGGTTGCCCCTGGGCAACTTTGTTGCCCAGGGGCAACGAGGTCGAAGGTTGGGCTGTTGGTTCGCTCAGGCTGCGGAGTCGGGTAGCGAGTTACGAGCTCCGCCTCATTCCCATCCTTGCGCCATTCCCTCTTAGCTGCGACCTTTTTTCGGAACGGCCCGCAGCAGTCAAGGGCGCGCCGGTTTGTAGGCGCGGCGTAGCGAACCCCTTGACGGCGAGGACCGTTCTGAAAGACTCAGAAGCAAACAAGGGAATGGCGCAACCTTCCACAGCGAGCCTGTAGACTCTATCCCCAAAAAACCAGCAGTCAAGAATTTTTATGCTGTATGGCCAAGGTTCGCCGCCATCAATCTCTGGCGGTCCAGCACCAATTGGACCGCCACAATGGACCAGTCTCATTCCGCCGTGCGTATTACGGGGGCAAGGCGATCGCGAGTCCGAAGTCATCCCGATCAGCGGTTCGAAGTGATCCCGATCACGAGTCCGGACTGATGCCGATCAGGGATTCGATCTGAAGCCGATCAGTTTCAGGCATTTGCACGTAACCACGCTGTTCTAAAACACTTCGATTCGCCCACCGACGTGATCGCGCAATTGCACGAACATGAACGGGTCGAAGGCGCGAACCACAACGCTTGGAACGGAATCCTGCACGCGCTGGTCGAGAGCATCGCGGACAGGACGGCCGAAGAAATCGGGCAGCAATTGCTTCTCCTGGCCTATATGCCCGCTATCCACAAGGTTCATCGGGAGGTTTGCCAGAAATTTCCTGGACTGTGTCCTGAGGACATCGCGCAACAGGCAACGGTCTGCTTCCTGGAGACCGTGAGAACCCCAGAGATGCACATCTTTAACGGCCACCTCTCCGCCGCACTAGCCAGAAGGTTTCGCCAGAGCCTTTTCCGATGGGCAATCGGCGAAATCCGGCAATCGCTTCCGTTGCAGGCGATTGCTGACAATGTTCCAGAAACCAAAGCGAGCAATTTCGAAGAAGGCGTGGTGTTGGAACACTTTCTGTCGAAGTCGCAGCGCGTGGGCATCCTCTCGGCGAGCGAGTGCGAACTCGTTCGCAAGTTCCACTGCGAAGGATTCCAGCCGGAGGAACTGCGGCAGGGTAAAGATAGTCCATCGGCTATCGCGCTGTACTACCGCATCCAGAGGGCTGTGCATCGTCTGCGTAGGATCGGGGCAACCGGTTCGACGAAGGCGGGCAGCATTCCACCGTCACAATATGAGAATTTCACTGAAGAAAGGAAATCCTCTCAATCAAAAAAAACTTCGCCCCTGGCGCTCGATTTTTCCGGGGAGATGTGCATTAGGAGTAGTGACAAGGGAATCTCACCGGAGCTATCCCACCCTGGGCCGCAGCCTGAGCCCGACGTTCCGCCGATTGCGGCGTAATGGACGGTACGGAACTGCGATACCCAGAGGTAGAGCGTTGATCTGACAAACCGGGAGCAGGATTCTTTCTCAGCAAATACGACCTGCCTGTTGCTGATCCTGCTCCCAATCCTTCGCTCCGGCAGACTCCCAATTTTATCGTGAGGAGAATTCTGATGTTTTGCATGATAAGGCGAAATCGCCGAATCGAAGTGCGTCGTTTCGCCCGCGCAATCGCATCAGGTGTCGCTCCGTTGTTGCTTGCGTCGCCCGCCTTCGCCCAAATCGGCGGCGACCGCGTCACCTCTTTTCTTTCGAATGCCCTCAGTTATGCCCAGAGCCTCGGCATTTTTGGCGCTGGATTCCTGGTCATCTGGGCGGTGGCAAACATCGCCCGCGAGCGGCCCAGCGGAAAGCAATGGGCTGGTGCCGGCGGCGCGTTGCTTCTGTCATCGGTTCTGCAACTTCTTCGGACTTTCGCGGGCTGAGCCGTGCCGCTTCGACTCAAACCCGTTGCCCGCTCGCTCTCCGTTCGAGCGGAGTTCTTGGGTCTGGAACTCGAGGACTGGGGATTTGTGATCGCGTGGGCCATCGTTATGCGGCTGATTGGCGATCACATCAATCGCGTACTTCTCGGGTTCGTGCCGGTGTCGAGTGTTACAACTTACGGCTCAGCAGCTCTTCTCGTTGCGCTGATCCGCTGGGCGAAACACGGCAAACCGCGTGGGTACCTGGTCGCGTCGATTCAGAATTACTTCCAGCCAAAGGCGCACAGTGTGCGTTGCGGTGCTCCAGAGATCCCTTACTTGATCGAGGATGAACGATGATCCAGCCCTCGGTAATTCATCTCGCCGCTGCGCTCATCGGCGCGTTTGCTGTCGTCATACTCGCCCTCGCAGTTTTCTTGCCACAGGCTGCCGCAGTGCATAGTCGCTCCGAGACCCGGAGGGAAGACCAGGCAAAACTTTCCTCGCTTGCCGCGCGGGTTCCGATCTCGGATATCCGTGACGGTTTGATTGTGCGCCGGGACGGTTCCTTCTGTGCTGGATGGGAATGTTCCGGAGTCGCCACGGAGTTTGCCGATGCTGAGCGTCTGGAAGCGCTGAGCAGCGCGCTCGATGCGTTCATCAAGAGCATCCGGCACCCCGAAATCGAGCTTCAGTTACGGTATGTCATCAATTATGAGACACCTCGTCTCCTTGAAGAACGAAAGGAACTGAGCAATTGCCACAAGACGCGAGTCAGCCGCTTACCGCCCGGTGCTTCAAGGCAAGCCTGCCCGGAACCGACTGGCCTTCGACGCGACGTTCGCTCAGCAATCAACCGAAGTGGTCGAGAACCTCGTTAGGGAAGATTGGTTGATGAAACTGCCGCGCGGACACGCTTTCTTGTATGCCAGTGGTCAGACATACAAGACGCGTTTTCCACTGATGCCTGAGCCGAAAAATCGCTTCCCTATGGAGGCAGCCGCGTGAAACTGATTTGGATTGGCGCGTTGTTGTTGCTTTTCGCGTCCGTAGCAAGTCTCATCTCGAATCGAGAAAGTTGGAGGCTGATCGACGAGAGTTGGACAAACGCTAGTAAGGTCCTACCCAATACAAAGGTAAGCGAACTCCAACGAGCCACGCCTGCTTACGCGGCCTGGATTTTTGCCCAGCTCCCGGAGCCATTCCGCCAAAAACTCGCCGGTAAGACCTGGCAAGCCTTGGAATTGATGATTTTCCGATCCCAGTTGTTGTGGCATTTGACACCGGCGCTCTTGGTTTCGCTAATTGTGGGATCGCTCGAAGGTTGGTGGGCACGGGCCAATCAGAAGGCCTTGGTAAAGATGCACTCGCCTATGCGTTTCAGTCTGGCATTGGCGGGTTTGGGATTTATTCCGGTTATGTCATTGCTCTGGATCGTTGCACCGATGACCGTGCCAGCCATTCTGCTCGTTTCTACGCTTGGCGCAGTCGCAATTATCAGCACCCGCAACCTGATCGTTCACGCGCCAACACAGTTTTAGCCATGTCTTGTTTCATCCACTCCGCCACTGTGAACCTGATCCACCGAGACTGCGATATTGGAGTGTGGACAAGAATGGCGACTCGATTTTCCGAACGCGTGGCACTTGTTGATGATCGGATGGACACATTTTTGACGACTCTAGCGCGCCTTGGCGGTTATAGCACCGTCGACCAGGCACAACAAATGGGGTTGGCGAAATCTCTATCACAGGCGCAGACGCGATTGAACGGCTTGGAACAGGCCGGTTTTGTGCGGCGGATTGCGGAATATCAGATTGTCTATCAGATTACGAAGTCGGTCGTGCGGTTGGTCGGGGCCGATACCTGGGCGCGACGACCACGTGCGATTGATACCGTCCGTTGGCGGCTGGCTGTAGTGAGTTTCTATTTGGAAGCCAGGAGATGGCCTGCGGACTTTGCCTTTGAGCAGAACGAGAAGATCGCGGCATTGGCGAAGATTGGGTGCCCACGCGAACTGCTGCCACAGCGAGGCGGGCAACCATATCTCGCCGAGGATTTCGTGGTGGACACCCACGACGACAGTCTGTGCGTCGCCATTGTTGACCGTCCGCACTGGAACGCTTTACTGCAACTGCTGAGATTCGTAAAACGGTTTGCGGCCTGTCGCGCTCATGTCCGCGAACGGCTGTCTCTAGTAGTCGCCGTCGGCTCGGAAGCTCGCCGACGGCTGTACGAAAGAGCCGGTAGACATCGCAGGGTGATCGAGCACTCCAAGGGCGCAGTCGAGCCCGCAAGTCTCTACCAGGTATCCACGCCCACCCCTCACATTCGCACCCTGACCCACCAACCGGTGATCCACACCAATCTAGATTCGAGGAGGCCATGAAACTTACGGGTACGGTGTTGAGATGTTCGGCTCGAAAAGTGAATTCCAGCGGTAAACAGACCTACGTCACCAACCTGCTGGTGCTCGACCCGGAGAACAGCTCCGGGACGAACTACGCGGTGGAGGTCTGGGACGACAAGCCTCATGAGGCGGCGCCCATGTCCGAGGTCGCATTAACAGTGATCGGGGTCGTAAACAAGAACGGCGGGGTGCCCGCCCTGCGGGCAGTCGTGGCGGCGCAGCCAGCAAGACCAGTCGAGGCTGCGATGCCGGCTGCGGCGTAGGTGGTTACCGTATCCGCAGGCGAAAAGGAAAAACGGCGAATCTTCGCCGAGATTTCCGGCTCAAGGAGTCACGGCAG
>QHYS01000240.1 GCA_003223325.1 Acidobacteriota bacterium | reverse complement strand
CGGCCATTATCAGCGGTCCGGGCACCCTACTCGACGGCACTCCTGTCCAATACACTGCGGTTGTTACAGGCAATCTGCCGGTCGTTGGGTCGAACCTCTTCTCGATTAGCTGGATTACCGCCACAGGTTCGATCTTCCAAACCACAGGTTCGATCTTCCAAACCTCGGGCGCATTGATCGACGGCTATATTGCGGTTCACCCGTAGTAGCCACTCGAGGTGTTTTATCGACCAAAATAGAGCACCTTCCAACAAGTGCTCATTCTCCCTCGCATCCTGAGAACAGCGGCCTGTCCTACCAGGACCCGTCACAAGGGATAAACCTGCAGAGCATGAATGGGGTGCGGTCCATCCTCTACAACGGCGCCTGCGTCAGCTTTGCCGGCGATGCCTCGCTGAACAGATCGGCACCTTCTCGATCATCGTCACCGGACCTCCATTATTCCTGTACCAAAAGAGCGCCACTCTGACCTCCGGGTCCGTGAGCATCTATCCTCACTAGCGGCAAGTGGAAAAGGGCCGCGAAGGACGGGCCCTTCTCCAGTGTCTATGAGATCGGGGGTCGGGCGCGACGAATCTGGGGAACGTCCGGGCATCGGCCGCGGGCCAGCGCCATGTTTCGGTACAGCAGATAACAGGGTCGGAGCATTGGATGCTGAACCTCTATGACCATGAACGGTGTTGGGTATGAAGACACCGCGCAATCTTGGAGTGAACCCAGGGGCGCGCGATTCCCAGTCGGTAGCCCTCGAAATTGATCTTGTCCGGCGAACTGTAGCCAATCAAGAGCCTTTGCCGACAACTGCTGGCCGTCAAGCTGGAACCCATTTTCAGTCTTGATGACCGCATTCGCCAGTCGGGAAGGCAACTCGGCTTTCGACTGCAACCGAAAAGCACGCTTGATGCCACGCGGGCAGCAGCTTTCTAACCGACAAGCTTCAAATTATTTTCTGTTGGCTTCCTCGAACTCCCGGCGGACACAGTCGAATGCCCGTGTGCCACGGCAACAGTAAAGGCAAATTCGGGGCGGGTAAGCAAGTTCGTGATCTCTCGGAGGGGGCCGTTCCTAAATCGTGTCTATACGTGGGCGTGTGCATGTCTCCGCGACGACTTGCGAGGCGGATCGTCTTCGGATAGGTCGGTCAGCACGATCGGCGCACGATCGGGGAATTCAGCAACAATGCGCACCTCGCCGCCCATTGCTTGGACCGTTTTTCGCAGTGTCGAAAGCAGTAGATCGCTGCGTCTTTCGAGCCGTGAAACGCTATCCTGGGTGATTCCGAGAGTCTTGGCAACGCGGGCCTGCGTGAGCTTGCGGGCCTTTCGGAGATCACGCAAGCTCATTTCCTCTGCGATGATCTCAGCCGCACGGTCCTCTACCTTCTTTCGCTGCGCGGCATTCAACTTTCCCATCTTGTCGCGAATGTTCACAGACATGGCTATTTCCTAGTCGGGCAAGATGAGCGTCGAAACGTTCATCGGCCTTTCGTATCAGTTCGCGGTAGAAGCGCTTTTCGCTCCCGCCCGATTGTTCCCGCAACAAGTAAAATCGCCTTACGCCTGGGATCAAAGGCGAAGGCCACTCGCCATTCACCATTTGCTGCGCTGAAGGCAATTCCTTTATGTTCGCGTGGCGGGAATTGTTGAGTGTGTCAACTCGGGGCCGTCCCAGTTGTGGCCCAAACTGTTCCAGAACGACCGACAACGCCAGAATCTCCGTCTGCACATCCTCGTGCAGCGCGTCGAATTCCAGCTCAAACTCATCGGTCATTTCAACGGCCCATTTCACTGGCATAATATGTCATATAATACATATGATGTCAAATACATTGTTAGGAAGTGTGCTGCTGCCGAGGCTGCCTAAGCAGGGAGTGAAGTAAACCCGAAAACTGTGCAGTAGTTCAAAGCTTCGGACAGCTGCCTCCACAAGCTTCTGAATGTAAAAGAGGAAAACCAGTGGCGCGGAAGAGTCTCGAAAAACAGTTAGAGGCCTTACCTCCGGAACTGTTGAATCCGGCGGCCGCCCTGTCGAGTCAGTTCAGAAATCGTTTGATCGAGCGTGGCGGTCGTTCCCTGTGGAACCCGTCCGTACACTGGACGCAATTCATCTGGCATCAGCATCGGCCGTAGCGCATGTGAGTATCTAGACTTATATTTTTAGAATCATCATCAATCCTAGAAGAGCAAGACGATGACACGGCTCACTCTCTGAGCACATTTCTCGCGCGGCAAAGTCGCGCTCGCAAGCAAGGCGGCAAATCCGCGAGATCAGCGTAGTTTCGGGTGACGAAATAGTTCATTGTTGTCCAGACTCTATGCCATAGTACGTAATATCACTGCTTGAGGAGAGCACCGTGGAAAAAGCTGTTTCCGCTGCTGATGCCAATCGTAAGTTTTCCAAGCTGCTCCGAGCGGTACGCGAGGGCCAGAGCTATGTCGTGACGTCACACGGCAGAGCGGTCGCAAAGATTGTGCCGGCGCAGAAAGATGGCGGCGTGATGCGTGGTGCCAAAGCTACTCTCTTGAAAAGACTCCGCTCTCAGGCTCTGGGCACAATCGGCCGTTGGAGCCGGGATGAACTCTATGAGGATAAGTCGTGAGGTTGAGACTCCCCACGCCTAAAGGCGGGGGGAGTCTTGGAGTTACTAAGCAGCATTGCTGCTCGTCTCCAACGATGTTTCCTGCTTCACAGAAACGCGCCGGAGCTTGCGCTTAGGTCTTACCGTGTCTCCACAGGCTGCTACCGAGCGTCCCTCGGCTAAAATTCTCAAACCCTCTACGAAAATGTTTACGATGGCATTTTCGTCCCGCTGATGTTCTGTTTTGCAATTTGGGCACCGCCAGCGGTCTTGGAGTTTGAGTTCTGCATTCCCAGCATCACTGGGAAAGGTGTACATATTCGCTTTCTCTTTGTCAACAGATAACTATGAGCCTTATATCCCCATGCCTGAAGGCAGGGGCTCTACGGCTCCGTTTGGTAGAAAAGCTGCCGGAAGGTGCGGTGCTGTTGCCCGTGCAGACCTTTGGTGAGCTGTTTAACTTGTTAGTACGTAAGGTCGGACGAGCACCGGCAAAAGCGCGAAAGGCAATCTTAAGTTGGAAAGATGCCTTTCCTCTAATCGAGACTTCTGCCGAAGTGATACTCGCGGCAGCGGATGTCGCGACCGACCATCATCTCGGTATCTGGGACTCCGTGATTGTTTCCGCAGCTGCCGAAGCAGGCTGCCGGCTTCTTCTGTCGGAAAATCTGCAGGAGGGCTTCACTTGGAAAGGACTCACCGTCACAAACCCGTTCTCGACCCCTAAAAACGAATCACTTGCCGTTTTGCTTACTAACTCCGGGTCCTAAACGGAGATCATCGCCGAAGCGTCGTTGTTCGCCACGTCGCTAATGAGGGGCTTCGCGCATGCCGAGGAAGAAATCTGTCCGGCGAAAAGGCACCAGGCAGAGGGGGCCAGCGTCATCACGGTACCAAGAACGATACCGATAACCAGGCCATTCCTGTCACGTGTTCACTAAATCAGATTGTCCGTGTTTGAGGCACTAACGGCCTACGTGTGTAGCATCGAGTGGACGATCCGAATCTCGAAGGGCCTATGGTTAGAAAAACGAATTGACTGAGAGCTCGGTGTGCAAGAACTGACCATAGAGTGCCGCCTGAGCAGCAATAATTCTGCCTGTCTGTTTGCGAGGCCATCCGCGCATCAAGCTGCCTTAACGGTGAGCTTCAAGCCCACTGCTTTGGCAACGGCGTAGAGCGTAGAGAGTCGCGGATTGCCGTTAGCGGACAGTGCGCGGTATAGACTCTCCCGCTCGACGCCAGCAGCCTTCGCGATCTTGGTTATGCCCCGCGCCTGTACAACATGGCGCAGAGCGATAAGAAGCACGCAGGGTTCGTCTGTATCTTCCACGGCGGCTTTCAGGTACTCAGCAGCGAACTCCGGGTTCTGACGAAGGCGGCGAATGATCGCTTCATCATGTGAGACACTCGCTTTGCGTTTCATTGCATTTCCGTCCTTGACTTGTAATCCTTCAGATAGCCTAATGCTCGCTCAATATCTGAGGACTGTTTCCGTTTGTCACCGGCGCACAGAAGCAGGGCAGATGCCTTCCCAATCATTGTGTAATACACGCGGTAGCCGGGTCCCCAATCGATCCGCAGTTCGTACAAACCTTTGCCGAGAGACTTGCAGTCGCAATTCCCGGCAGCCAAACGGTTGATTCGGGCCGCAACCTTAGCCTGTGCGCGAGCGTCAGCCAACTTTGATAACCAGCCATCGAATACATCCTCCCCCGCGCGGGTGACATAGTGTCGAATCTCGATGGCATTAATCATTGTAACTTATACATCACATCATGACAATACTGGACCCTGTGTTCCACAGCCTGAAGGTAGGGCACTGTCAGGAAAACGTAACGCAAGTTAAGTTGTGGAAAATAGCTGCAAAGGTGGAGAGAATCCAGGAAAACAAAGAAGAAAGTAGTTTGCGCGGAGTTGCCCGACTTGCTGAAACCGCTCCGTTAGCGGCTGCTCTGGCAAGGCTTGGCGAAATGGTTCGGACGGCTCCGCTCGTCAGGAACTTGCTGTGCTCTATGATGCGGCAACGAGTTGGAATCCAAGCGCCCGGGCCTGTTTTTGGAGTCTGGCTCGGTCCAATCTCGTATCACCGTAGAATTCCCAGCTCATCGTTATATTGCTGGGAACCATACCCGAGCTGCCTCAGCGAGTCTTTCCGCTGTCAACGGTTCGCGGGATATTTGCGGCGGAGCAACGACACTCCGCATATATTCTTGTTCCCTTGCTTGCCGCGAAGAAACACTCAATGCGGTGCTCGCGGTTGGGAGCCGCTGCGGGGGCAACGGCCTCGAGAAGTCGATGTCGTAGGCAGCTACCCAACCCGCTCATGCAACCCTTCGAGGGCAAAGCAGGGAGCTTTCCCAATCACGTTCTTCTGCTGGTCAAACAGAGTTCACGCATGCTGCTGAGGTTGTGTGCGCTTCATCTGTTTCGCGGAGTTTAGTTCGCTTGATTGGCGGCATTGGCACTCGTAGGGTTACCGATCGCGTCGCCATTCACGACGAGCTCCACGCGGCGATTTCGCTGACGCCCCTCCGGCGTATCATTGGTGGCTACCGGCTGGGTTTTCCCGAACCCGCGCGCGGTCATCGAGGACATAGGGACGCCCTGTTCGGCTAGAAAATCCCTGACCGAGTCGGCGCGCCGTTCGGAAAGCTGCTGGTTAAATTCATCGTTTCCTAGGCTGTCGGTGTGCCCTTCGATTTGTAAGACCAGCCCGGGGTGCGCCAGCAAGATTCCGGAAATTTTTGCGAGTTTTTCGCGCGCGCCCGGCATGGGTGTGTAACTCGCGGTGTCGAATAATACGTCCGACATGTTGACAATCAGTCCGCGGGCGCTGTCGCGCGTCTGCGAAACCGCATTGAACTGTGAAAGAAGCTGCGCGCGCAACTGCCCTTTTTCTGTTTCGGCTTGGGCCGTGGCCTGGCGAGCCTTTTCCGCCTCCGCTTCCGCGGCGGCTTCCGCCTGGGCGGCCTCCTGCGCCTTGGTTTCTGCCGCCTGCTGCTCGGTCAACGCCGCTTGTCGCGCGGCCTCGGCTTCTTGTCCCTGACGCGCCGCCTCGTGCGCCGCCTGCTCCGCCTCTTGCTTCCCGCATCGGCGCGAGCCCTGGCCTCGTTTTCTTCCGCAGCTTTCTGTTCTGCTGCGATTTGAGTCCGGGCATCCTCTTCCGCCTTTTGCTTGACCGCCATGACTCGTGCTTCCTCAGCCGTTTCCACTACATCGCGCGACGCGGCCTGGACGGCCTTCTTGTCTCGCTTCTGCCGGAAGGCCTCTACTGTGCCGGCCAACTTCTGTTCGGCCTTTGCGAACGCCGCTTGGGCATACTCTTCTGCGTTGGCATTGCGGGCCACGCGCACCGCGTTGCGGGCTTCAAACAGCTCCAATGGCGTATTCCGATCAATGCCGAAGATGGCATTCTCGATCTTGGTATTCGAGGAGGAATACGCTCCCCGGCCCAGGAGTTCGTAGGTAGCGTCGATGTTTTCCACCTTGCCCGCGTTTTCGCTTGCGGAATCGTTTTCCAGCACCACCATATTGCCCGGCTGTGTCACCGCAAAATAAGGTTCGGCCGTCACGACCATCCCGAACGTTTGCATATCCGTGTCAGCCTTCACGGTGGCTCCGCCGTTTTTCAGCACCACTTCTCCCAGGTTCTCTGCGCGTCCCTGTGGAGAAATGGCCCAAAAAACGTAGGTCAGATACTCCAGGCCGAACTTGGTGGCATCTTCCAAGCCTGCGAATCTTGCCTCGATTTCCATGCGATTTTTTTTGCTTTGGACCTTGGCCTCGCCGGAAGCGCCTTGCATGAGCTCCGTAGTCTGAAAATGGATCTTTACCGAGCCCCTGGCACGCCGGTAATTCACGGCCTTGGCCGTGCGGGAGACACCGTTAGACGCGCCAGCTGCAGGGACGGGGGCGGTTTGTGTTTGTCCCTGGCCCATGGCCGAGGCGGAACAAATCGCCAAAAGTGCGGTTGCTCTGATGCACGCAGTTAAAAGTTTCATCCTTATTCCTCCAAGTGGATGGCGGGTCCTCCTTTATAAAGGAGTTCGAGTACCTCCGTAAGTGCTTTGGAGGAACATGTATCGAAAGGAGAGATAACCAGTTGCGCAGCAGGTAAATGCGAAGTGCTGCAAGGCGCGAGAGTGCGCATCGCCGTGGGCTTGTCCAGGCGGCGGACATCGGCCTTAGCGGGTTCCGTCACGTGTCGGCTCTTGCAGTGCGCCTTCACCGTGACCCTCCCTTGACCGCTTGACCAAGCGATTAACGGGGAGCTCTGAGGGAGCGTCGGAGAAGAGCTGCGCCGCCGCACCTGGTGTGAGGTACTCAGTGGTTTTCTAGCTCGGCCTTTGCCTGTTAGACTCTGAGTGGGCGAGAGGCCGAAGATGAAAAACGTCATCATCAAGGACGAAAACATACTTGGTGGGGAGCCCGTTTTCCGCGGAACTCGCGTTCCCTTCAAAATCTTAATCGACTACTTGGAGGGCGGCGATACGCTGGACCAGTTCCTGGAGCAGTATCCGAGCGTTAGCCGTGAGCTCGCAATTGGGGCCATTGAAGAAGCACGCTTTAGCCTGGTCTCCCAGCTTAAATGAAAGTATTGATCGACGAATGCGCGCCAAGAGCGCTCAAGAGCTTTCTCTCAAAACATGGGCACGAAACTCTTACAGTTCAGGAAGCTGGCTGGTCAGGAAAAGAAAATGGCGATCTCCTCGCGGTGGCGGAAACTGAATTTGATGTGCTGGTGACCCTGGATACAAATCTCCGATATCAACAGAACTTGGCAGGACGCAGAATCGCCATCGTAATCATCCGGGCGCAATCAAATCGACTAGTCCATCTCAGCCCACACTTCCGCTCCTGCGTGGCGGCCCTAGAAACGATCAAACCTGGGGAAATGATCCACGTGGGTACCGCGACTTAATGCCTGGGACTGAGTGTCAAACCCGGTGAGACCCGTCTAATCGTTGAAACTGTGGAATCCTTCCTGACCGACACTCCGAGTCATGCGCGTGGAACACAGTCGCAAGGCTGTACGCGAAGTGAAACGCGTCCTACTAAGCAGCATTGCTGTTCGTCTCCAACGATGTTTCCTGCTTCACAGACACGCGCCCAAGCTTGCGCTCAGGTCTTACCGTGTCTCCACAGGCTGCTACCGAGCGTCCCTCGGCTAAGATTCTCAAACCCTCTACGAAAATGTTTACGATGGCATTTTCGTCCCGCTGATGTTCTGTTTTGCAATGGGGGCACCGCCA
>QHYS01000239.1 GCA_003223325.1 Acidobacteriota bacterium | reverse complement strand
CGGCCTCTATCTGCTGGGAACCAACGCTACTCCGGAGCAGATTCCCAGCACCGGAGTCTTGAGCCACTACAAGAATCTCCTGGAGGTGGAGGATGCTTTTTGCCATCTCAAAGACTATTTACGAGTGCGGCCGGTGTTTCATTGGCGACCGGATCAGGTTCGCAACCATGTGCGCATTTGTTTCCTGGCTTACTGGTTGAGCGCCAAACTGGAACGGCAGTGGCGGCAGAAGGACCAAACCATCGAGGTCCACAATCTGCTGCGTCAGCTACAGGCCATCCGGCTGGGGCAGTTGCAGGTGCATGGCCAGCCCTTCAAAACGATGGTCGCCCAGGTACCCAAGGACTTGAATGCCATCCTGAACAAGCTGGGGCTACTGCCGCTGTTTTCTCAACCGCCACCTTGGGCGCCAGCGGTTTGTAGCAAGTGAAGTTAGGAACAAGGCTTGCAACTCAACGACTTACGTTCGCGACAAAGGGAAGTCAGGCTAACTCCCCCGTACCATTTGGCAGGATTCGATTTGGCCCTGCTTCTGCAGCTTGCGACTAGCACCTAAGAACTGAATGTTCTATTCTCACCATCGAGCGATGGTGCGACTTGAGCGACAGGCGCTGGCATAGCTTCCCGATTCGAATTTTCCTTCTGATTAGTTTGTTCTTCTGCATTTATGTAGCAGTAAGAAGAGGGGTGGGTGCATGGTACTTTCGTCAAGGCTCGCCGGACGCAATTCAAACCGCGATGAAGTGGGATCGAGCTAACGCACAGTATCCCGACGCATTGGGAACGCTCATGCACTTGTACGCGAATGGCGGAAACTCGAATGATATCGTCCAGTTGTATCAGGATGCCACACGTCTGAGCCCGCACGATGCGCAATTCTGGGCGGACCTTGGCGCCGGCAACGATTGGGCAGGGCGTACCAATGAGGCCCTCGGCGCTTTGCAGCAGGCTCGCCACCTCTTTCCAAATTCGCCCGAGATCAACTGGAGATTGGCCAATTTTTATGTTCGAACTGGCAAGATTTCAGAAGCGCTGCGAGCCTTGCAAACAGTCCTTCGTGGTGATGGCGCGGCACGACGGAATGTCTTCGCGCTCGCCACGAGGGCAACGGGCGATACAAAGGCAATTCTGGGGATGCTTCCGCTTCAGGCCCCCGTCTTCTTTGACTACCTCAATTTTCAAATTGAGAGAGGCGACCTAGTCGGTGCCCAAGAGGTTTGGGCGCGTGTTCTCGAATTGAAGTTGTCGTTTGACCTGAGCAAGGCCTTCCCCTACCTTGACGCGCTGATTCAGCACAAGGATCTGGTCCAACTGCTGGCCGCATGGGCCGCTTTGACCCAGCGCTTCCCAACCCAGATAGAACATGCCGCTCCCAGTTCGAATCTCGTTACAAATGGAAGCTTCGACTACAACATTCTCGATGGTGGATTGGATTGGCGCGTTGTTCCTGCGGAAGGAGCACTCGTCAGCCTGGATTCGGCGAATGCTTTTGAGAGCAGGCGCGCCCTTCGAATTACATTCGAAGGGTCTCGCAATCTCGACTACGGCCATGTCTTCCAATACGTGCCCGTTCAACCGAAAACAAGGTACCGATTTTTTGGCCGAATGCGCGTGCAAGAGATTACAACGGACAGCGGGCCAAGATTTCAGGTCTGCGATGGTTACAATCTGAGCCAACTCTTTGCTTCCACGGAAAATCTCGTTGGCACCTCAGGTTGGTTGGAACAACACGCCGAGTTCACGACCGGCATCGATACTCACTTGTTGCTCATCAGGGTGGCGCGTCCTGTGAGCCACAAATTCGATAGCCAGATCGCGGGCACCGTGTGGATTGCCGGTGTCAGCCTAAGCAGTGAGGAGTTGCCGCATTGACGGAGCGCTCCCGAAGTAACCCCTGATCCTTTCCGGAGGATGGCTTTCCAAGCGCCTTTCAGGCCTTTTAGAATCAGTGAGTTAACGTGCCGCTCGTCAGCTGCGATCCAAGATCCTGCAGGTCTCTCCCTGATTGAACACGGTGTGAGGCGAGAATACAATTTTGGACTGAGAGACCAACTGCGCTACCTTGGTGGCCGCAGGCAGAATCCATGACGGACGCCCCAAAGGAGTCGGTGAACACTGGCGGAACCGCTGAGCGCCGTGCCCAAACACGGTTACGGTCGACCCGCCTGATCCTCATAAACCTGGCTGACGAAAACGGGGGCGTTGCTTCCGACATTACGGAAGACGGATTGGCCCTCGCGGTGGCCATGCCTCTGCTCGACGTTCACCTGCCCTCTATACAGATTCGATTCCCGGGATCGAAGGACTGGATAGAAGCATGCGGCCAGATCGTATGGACGAGTGAATCCAAGAGAAGGGCAGGTGTGCGATTTGTCGATCTGACCGAGGATGCGCGTCGGCGAATTAGGAGCTGGATTGCCTCGGAGGCATCGCGCGGCCGATTTCCGACTGAAGGAGAGGTGCGGCGCTTCAAGAGCAGCGCTCTACAGACATAGCAAAGCCTCACACACTGGAAGGTTCGATTCCGGAGAAGAATTCGGTCATCGCCGCAGAGAGACCCACGCACGATGGAGATCGTTCAGAAGGTCCTCCAGTGGTTCTGGGCGCCACAGGGAAGGGAGTTGCAAAACCGGATCAACAACAAACAAGGAGCATTGCAAGCGGCCAAGCGATACAGGAGCACAGTTACCGGGGGCCTGATCGCCGTCTCCACCAACGGCGGAAGATCCTCTCTCTTGCTTACGTAGAGTGGGACGGCAATAACGGAGGGGTCGCGTGCAATCTCAGCGAAGGAGGGCTGGCTCTAACTTCAGCTCTGGTACTGGCTGGTGATCACCTCAGGAGCCTGCGGCTTCAATTCCCGTGCGCCAAAGATCGGATCGAAGTGAGCGGACAAATTGTATGGAAGGAGAAGTCTGAGAAGCGAGCCGGTGTGCGATTTGTTGGCTTGACCGAAGATGCGCGACGACGAATAAGAGACTGGGTTTCTGGGGAGGCGATTTCGGACGAAGTTCAGGCGGCAAAAGATAGACCTGAGCGAAAGCTGGCGTGTTATGAGTCAGCGAATCTGATTTCAAGTCCGGAAATGACTGGAGTGTTTTGCCGTGCAGCATCGCAGGTTTTGCTGCCGCCTCGCGCGGGGGTTGAACCTTCGGGCGATGCCAGTGTACCTGGGATTGTAGCAGCCAAACCGGGCCCCATTTCTCGATCTTCACATCAAGCAGACGTCGGCAACAAACGGAACCTTGGAGAACTTCAGCTGCTTCTAGAAGGGCGAGAGAGACACGGAGGCAAGGTTGCGGCCTTAATTGGCCTGGTCGCGGTTTTGGCATTCGCAGTGATGATGCGCTTCGCGGAGAGAAGAAGTATCTCGAGTGAGTCCGCCAAGCCAACCGGGATATCGACTGGCGACGAGCGTGTGACTGTTCCCAACGGTGAATCGGCAAGTCTGGAGCAGTCGCCGCGCGAGAAAGATCAGGTGCCTCCCCATAGGGAACCGCTCATTGCTCAGAGGCGATCCACCGCTTCTGAAAGCTTATTGCGAAATGCCCCTAGCCAACAGAGCGGTATTGTGACGCCTGATACAGCAGGTACGTCTGGCGAAGAGCTCAAAAGCACCTTGAGCGAACCTCGCTCGCGAGGCCAAGCAACAAACCGAACTCTGAGCAGCGCTGTTAGCGCGGATCGTCCCACTGAGAAGATCGTGCAGCCGCAACCCGTTAGCATTGTGCCTGCGGCACAGCCACAGGCTGAAACCCAAATCCCGCCGCCATTGAGTTCGGCCTTACCAGTCCCAAACGATGCTTTACCGGTTGACCACAAGGATAAAGAAAGTTCACTACTCCCGCCAAGACAGGCCGAAATGCCGGTAAACGCTACCGGATCAGTGGCAATTGTTGCTGATCCTTATCCTTCAATTCGAATTCCGCCTGAACGCAGTTCGAAGAAATCGCCGACAGGAACGAGCCTGCAACTCGGTCATCTGATCTCGCGTGTCGAACCTGTTTATCCAGCGGCAGCGAAACAGCAAGGCGTCGAGGGTGCTGTTGAGATGCACGCCATTATTGGGCGTGATGGGTCGGTCGAGAGCCTTGTATCCGTCAATGGTCCTCCCTTGCTCGTGCCAGCGGCCGTGAGTGCCGTTCGGCAGTGGAGGTATACAGAAACCTTCGTGGCTGGGCGACCCGTCGAAACCGAAGAGGACATCTCTGTCAAATTCCGACTTTCGAAACCAGGAACGTCCGAATAGTCAGCAGATTCCCGCCTCGGCGCGATTCGGATGAGGGGTTGGCCGAAGGCAATAGTAAACCGCAAGCTTTTTAGCTTGAAACCAAGACACAATTCCCGGAGGTTCCAGGATCGGAAGCAGTCTTCCGCTATGGTGATGAGGGGCTGACAGACTGCCTCGACGCGCCGTGACCCGCGGTTGCGGCGCCTGCAGCTGCACTCGCTCCGGCACCAGCTAAGCCGAGAAGAATCCAGTGCGTATGGCTCTCGGGCTGTGCCAGCGCCGGAGAGGGTAATTCACCTCGGGGAGAAATGCTCACAGATTGACCAACTTGTAGGATCTGGCCTGAAGTCCCCTCCAGCGGAATTACAGCTACCGTGCCATCCAAGGAAGAGATGCGGAAGGAACCATTGGTCGCCTCGTCTATTCTGGCCGATGTCACCTGGTCACGGACGGCGGGGACAACAACAAATCCTCCGGCACGAAGCGTGACACCTGTGGGTCCACTACTGGAATCTAGGACGATGGTTCCCGCCTTCAACTCGGCGGCGTATTGAGAGCCGTCGGAGAAGACCAGCTGACTTTGCCGCGAGACCTTTAAATCACCCTTCCCGCTCATGGTGAAGGTCGCAGTGCCAGTTTCGCGTGTACGAAGTGTGTCACCGGCGAAAATCGTGGATTCGGCAGGTGCCGGAGAGTCGTTCACATATACTTCTCCCGTGCTACTGAGGGAGCCAAGGGGTTCTTCTTTCTGTCGTTCTTGTGCCGATACGCGTGTATAACTTGCTGTGAGCGACAGGGCAACCAGCAACGCAGCTAGCGCGACAAGGCCAAATAAGACAGCCGAAACCTTAGTTCGCCTTCTCTCCTGTAGTGTAGTTTGATCGAATCCACAAAGGTCCATTTTTCCCTTCTACCGGAAGGATTCGAGAAGACAGCCACACACAATCTACCACAGATGTTGGACCAGACTCTCGGGTCTTCACCTGCATTTCAATTAGAGGCTTCCCCTTATGGACGAATACTGGAGCGGTTTCTACATTTTAAATCGCTTAGGGCCGTTTCCGACAGGTGCATTGCTCAAAGCTCCTGCGGACCGAGCGGGGAGCGTCATGCTTCGTAAAGTGGGGAACTACTACCGATGTCAATTCGACCGCATAAAACGCTCGGCTTCACCCAAGAAAAGTTCTGTTGGCGTACTCGAGCGCGGCTCTTTCGTGCAGCGCGCGGGCAGCTCAACCGCAGTGGTCCGTTATTCGTCCCTTTTTCCTATCAGTTGGGGCAAAGCAGTCTCAGCCCTCGGTGCTGGACAAATGATTGGACGCCGCTTGGTCCGTTCGCATGGCAAGACGGTGACCTTGAGCTGTGTGAGGAACCGATCCCTTCTTTCGGTCTATTCATCAAGAGGGTCGTGGATTTGTTGTTGTCCTTCATAGGTTTGGTTGCCCTCTGGCCCCTGATGCTCGCGATTGCCTTGGCGGTCAAGTTGGAATCGCCTGGTCCTGCCGTTTATCGCTCGCTCCGCGCCGGGAAACGGGGTCACACGTTTCCTTGCTACAAGTTCCGGACTATGATCACGGGTGCGGATGAGTTAAAAGACAATCTGCGTTCCCTAAACCAACGGCGCGGACCCTTCTTCAAAATCGCCGACGATCCTCGAGTCACCCACCTAGGTCGCTTCCTTCGCAAGTACAGTCTCGACGAGCTACCTCAATTGTGGAACGTGTTGAAAGGCGACATGAGTCTGGTGGGTCCGCGGCCTCATCCCCTCGAGGACTGCGAGCAATATAGTTTTGAACACTACCGGCGCCTTGAAGTGAAGCCCGGAATCACCGGACTGTGGCAGGTCCTGGCCCGCAGGAACCCATCATTTGAAATATGCATGGTGCTGGATCTTCGGTACATCCGGCAGTGGAATTTCCTGCTCGACTGCAGGATTTTGGTGAAGACGATCTCAGCGGTGTTGGCGGGAGAAGGGCAGTAACGCAAAGTTTGAGAGGTGTGGTTTGATTCTTCGGCGCGGGCTGGGGAAATGGAAGATCCCTTTGCATCGGATCGCGCCAAATCGCCTGAGCGGGAATGGCACGTTGGCGCACGGGAATAGCTTCGCAAATCATTCGTCTGGTTGCTCCAAGCGCCCTGACCCTGCTGTTTTGATTCGCAAACAAATTCAAGGACGCGTTATCAACATTTGGCTTGTGCTCATTGTGGTCCTGGGAGCCGTAGTTGCTTTTTCAGACGGGTTGACGCGCACTCCGTTTACAGAACCCGAAGCCTCCTGGAATGGGCCGTTGGAGTACAAGCCTTATCTGGGGGCTTTTCTATTGGCGGGAATCACGTTTCCCTTGATGATTGTCTATGCCCGTAAAGCCAGAATTACACTAACCGAGGGACTGTTCTTGTGGTTCGCGTTCTGCACTACCGCTTATGCGAGAGATTTTTCCTATGTTCGTTGGCCGGGCGCGCCCCTCTTTGTCACCGATGTTGTTCTCCTGATTCTGCTCCTTTCGATATTCATCCTGCCTAGGCCACACTATCCTCAAAGCCCCCTGGCGGTGAACCTTTTCCTGGTCTTGTTCCTTGCAGCAGGTGTCTTGTCCGCAGTGCGAGGTTTTTGGGAACACCGGGACCCAATCTTGGTAGTACGTGATACGGCGTTAGTCGAATACTCATTCTTCATGCTGATCGCATATCATCTGTTCCGAAGTTGGCTCTCTGTCAAGAGAGTAGCTACTTGGTTTTTACTGGGCACAGTGGTGGGGGCTCTCAACGGACTGGGTTGGTTCATCGCCGCTCCGGAAGAAAGACGCTTCATCTATTACGGAATTTATATCCTAATTTCGCTGGCCGGCACGCTTGTAGCCATTACGAAACGGCTGATCCGCGGTAGGGTTGGTTGGGTCTGCGCTAGCCTTCTTTTTGTTGGACTGTTGCTGGCAAATGCCCGGAGCCTTTTCGTAGCTCTGGCTATTTTGGTCTTGCTAGGGTTAATGGGTGGAAGATCAGTCTGGGGGAAGATCCGCGTCGCTCACTTGGTTCCGACACTGTTGACAGGGGTCGTCCTGTTCACTCTGGCGACGTTCCTTTTTCTTCGTACTGAAGTCGGTCGCGATTTTGCAGAGCGGTCAACCGCGGAGCTGGACTCCGGAGTCTTCCATTCAGGCGAGGACCCTGATTGGCAGTTTCGACTTATAGCATGGAAAGAAGCCTGGAGGCGCTTCGAAGAATACCCTCTCGCTGGAGAGGGATTCGGAGTCCCTTTTACTTTTGAAATCTGGGATAACGATCCCCGCCCGCACAATACATTCTTGACGGTAATTTACAAGATGGGATTGATCGGTTCACTCCCCCTGGTCACTTTGCTGGGGTATTGGCTCATCCAGGGCCTTCGCGCGGTTCAACGTAATTCGACGAGCAGTCATCTCGGGTTCTTACAAATCGCAGTTTTAGCCCAAATCGCTTTCTGTCTTTATGGGATGGCCAACCTGCTGCTTGAGAGCCCCTTCCTGGCCTCCTTGTTCTGGGCGGTGACGGGGCTCAGCCTAAAGATGATTCGGATGCTAGATATGGAACGATCGTTAAGGTCCTACTTCTTATTATGAGGGTGTTGTTGGCGCACAATCGTTACTGCCGCCAGGGTGGAGAAGACGAAGTCTTTCACCGCGAAAAAGAACTGCTGCGCTTCGCGGGCCACAGAATCCTGGAATATACGCGAGACAACAGCGAGATCGCTGAGAGCGGAATCCTCGACAAGATTAAAGTCGGCCTGCAAACAGTTTGGGCTTTCGACAGCACAAAGGAATTGAGGTCGCTGCTTCGCCAGGAAAAGCCGAAAGTCGCACACTTTCATAACACATTTCCTCTGATTTCTCCGAGCGCGTATTACGTTTGCCAGGAAGAAGGAATCCCGGTCGTCCAATCCCTGTACAATGCCCGCTTGATGTGTCCCGCGGCAACCTGCTTTAGGGCGGGCCGACTCTGTGAAGATTGCCTAGGCAGGGCGCTGCCGTGGCCCGGAGTCGTTCATGCCTGCTATCACAACTCGCACGTTCAGACTGCTGTTGTGACAGGAATGCTCATAGCTCACGGCCTTCTGAGGACCTGGCAAGAGCGAGTCGACGCCTACATTGTCGCCACAGAGTTCTTCCGCCAGAAGTATATAGCTGCCGGGCTACCCGCCGAGAAGATCTTCCTGAAGCCGCACTTCCTAAGCGCCGATCCGGGAATCAAGCAGGGAACGGGAAGCTACGCCCTCTTCATTGGGCGACTCGCGCCGGAAAAAGGCGTCGCGACTCTTTTGAAAGCCTGGAGGACCTCGCGCCACATCCCCCTATGGATTCGTGGCGAGGGGCCGATGGAAGAGGACATACGCCGCCTTGCAGAAGCGAATCCTTCTGTTCGTGTGCTGCCGCGATTATCTCGAAGCGAATGCTTCGAGGTGATCAAAGGAGCGCGCTTCTTAGTCTGGCCTTCGGAGGGATACGCGGAGACCTTTGGGCTGGTGGTGATTGAAGCGTTTGCTTGTGGTACGCCAGTCATTGGCTCCCGGTTGGGCGCGATGGAGGAAATTGTCGACGACAGAAGGACCGGACTGCACTTCACCGCGGGTGATCCTGAAGACTTAGCAGCAAAAGCACAGTATGCATGGACCCATCTTCATGAAGTTGCAGAGATGGGACGGGCAGGTCGGGCAGAGTACGAGAGTAAGTACACCGCTGAACCTAACTATGAAACTTTGGTGGGGATCTACGGGAGAGCGATACAGAAACCGTTTGGCCTCAAGGGAAAATCTTTAACTGCTTGCGCACTGATGCCGGATGTAGATCGAGCGACGTTTCGGGAGAAATAGAACAGAAGGCGGATAGAAATGAAGACAGCATTAATAATTGGTGCCCTCGGTCAAGACGGGTCGTACCTGACGGAGTTTCTGCTTAAGTTGGGTTACCGAGTGTACGGGATGGTCAGAAAGCCTCCGTACTCCAATCATTGGGCAATCGACTGGATGATGAGTAAAGCCTGGACCGATAAGGTCAGCTACATCTATGGCGACATGCGCATGATGGTCGTGGCGGAACAACTCAAGTTGAAAGAAGCAGCGGATGGTCCTCTTACTAAAAGCAAAGGCACCTGCCGAAGAAATCTAGCCGACACCCATCAGTGTACTAATCGAGGGTTTCGCGCCCGACGATCAGGTTGCTATTCCTAGGCGACTAAAGTGTGAAAGTATTCGAATGAAGAGTCTCAGAGAAAAGTTCACAAAGAGATGGTTTTGGCTTAGGTCCCAGGTGGCGTTCCAGACAGCACCCGTACGCACCATCTGGCGCTTCATTTCTTGGGGAGTTCGATGTGCTTTGCGTAGACGAACGATCGTAAAGATAAGAAGCTGGAATCTAAAGATGCTATTAGCAACCAGGTGGAGGGGCGTCGAAAAGCTTATCTTTGTCTTTCGAGAGAATTATGAGTCTGAGTTGGCCTTCCTGGAAAGCGCCCTGTTACCTGGGAAAACGTTTGTCGATGTGGGTGCAAACTCAGGGATATACGCGCTGGCGGCAAGCAGGATTGTGGGGCCGTCGGGTCGCGTGATTGCTTTTGAGCCATCGCTCCAGTCCTTTCCCACATTGAAAACAAATATCTTGTTGAACGGCGTTACAAACGTGCTGGCCATTCGCGCCGCTGTCTCGAACAAGACAGGCAAGGCTTTGCTGTATCACGGGCCGGACCCTAGTCAAAACACACTGGGCGTAAATCCATTCGTGGAGAGGGACATGGAAGAGGTTGTTACGGAGTCCTTGGACAATGCGCTCTGCCAGGCATCTACAAAATGTGTGGACGTGATCAAGATGGATGTAGAAGGGGCGGAGGAGTTGGTCATACGCGGGGCAAACCGAGTTGTTACTTCACAACGGCCCATTATCATTTTTGAGATCAATCCTGATGCTTCTGCCAGTCTCGGCCTTTCACCTCATGGCGCTTGGGATTTGCTCGATGGCTTGGGCTACGAATTTTACGTCGCTGGGCCAAGTGGCCTGCTTCGTGAGGCCACATCGCCGCCCGCTTATCGCAACGTTGTAGCGATTCCTCGAAAGCAAGAACGATCTAGCTGCGGCCTCTCAGCGGATAGACCTGTCAATCGGAAGAATAGTCGAACACACCCGACACCAGCCGGGGACGTGCGAGGTTCCGAAAGGGGGGTGCGTGGGGCTTTTTCGAGGCGAATTACTGAATCGGGTCAAGCCGATTCACCGGAGAATGCGGGATCAGAAGATAGATCTTTTCCTGCGCTTCGTTGGCAACCTTCCAATGCGAGCCAAACTGCTGGATGTAGGAGGGGGAACGGGAATCGATGGCGAATTCCTGCGTTTGTACGCAAGATTTGCAGAAGTTGTGATGGTTAACTTGCATACGTCTTCCTTGGAAGCGTCGAATGGTATGCACATTAAGTCAGTGAAAGCCGATGGGTGCGCCCTTCCGTTCGAATCACGATCGTTCGACTGGGTTTTTTCAAACGCTGTCATCGAGCACGTCGGTGATTTTGCGAGGCAAAGGTGCTTTGCGGAGGAAATCCGCCGTGTGGCGGCTAAGGGTTATTTCGTGACTACACCGAACAAGCACTTTCCCATCGAGCCCCATACTCTCCTTCCGTTCTATCAGTACCTGCCCCCTGGTCCGCAGCGCTATCTTGTACGGCTTTCACCTGGGTACATGAGAGAGCCACTCCAAATCAATCTACTGTCCAACCGGGACCTTCGCGTTCTATTTCCAGAAGCGAGTGTTCGGAAGATTGGTTTTCGATTACTCCCGAACAGCTTGGTTGCCATGCACAAACGCCATCAGGAATTCCCTGGCAGGATTTAACATATCAGGACAAGCAGCGGCGGATTCGAAGTGCAAACATGAAGACGCTCAGACAAACGGGTCCGACGGAATCATTCACCGAGCACTCAGTCAAGTTTGGAGGACCTGCCAGCTACGGCTCGTACGCGGTCAAGAAACGGATTGAGAAAATCGACGAGATAATCGAGCTAAAAGGCAAGCGCGTGCTCGACCTCGGATGCGGCAACGGTTGCTACACGGCCGAACTGGCGCGCCGAGCGGCATTCGTTTGCGGCGTTGACCTTCAAATACCCTATCTGAAGGAGTTCCGGCAGCCCATTCCTCGTGTCGCGGCGGTCGGAGAGGATCTTCCCTTCGCCTCGGGGAGCTTTGACTTCATCACGATGATTGAGGTTTTCGAACACACCCGCTGCGACGAAGAGGTACTGAAAGAATGCTTTCGTGTTTTGAAATCGGGTGGCTTTGTGGTTCTGTTTGTTCCGAACAAGCTGTACCCTTTCGAAAGCCACCCCTGCCACATTGGCCGTTTCTCGATTGGTCGCAATATTCCGCTGATTTCATGGTTTCCAGAATTTCTCCGCAGGCGGCTCTGCCATGCGCGAATCTATACTCGACGCAGACTTTTCTCCATGGCCCACAGCGCCGGCTTCCAGATTCGCGCGAGCGGATATATTTTCCCTCCGCTAGATTCATTTCGTTTACCATTTAAGGAAAGCTACCGGCGAGCCGCAAGCTCACTGGAGAATTCTGCTATCGGAAAGTTTGGAGTGTCGATTTATGGCGTTTTCCAAAAGCCGAAGCGGCCGGAGAGAGCGTGCAAAACAGCAACTCCTGAGCCCTTGCCGGAGAGCACCTCCTTCGACGCGATGGGAGTCCGGGTCCACGCGGTGCAGATCAGCGACGTGGTTACTTGCATGGAGAAGTGGATTCGCGAGAATGGCCGGTGTCACTCGATTGCCGCCACCAGCATGCATGGGATCGTCGAAGCCCAGCATGATTCCGCATTCAAGGAGATCCTAAACTCAACCGACCTGGTGGTGCCGGACGGCATGCCACTGGTTTGGTTGGGTCGGCGCCGGGGAAACAATTTAACACACCGAGTGTATGGCCCGGACTTGGTGCTGGCCTTCTGCGCAAAAACCGCCGGGCGGGGCTACCGGCATTTTTTTTATGGGGGCGAACCGGGCGTGCCCGAGCGTCTGAGCGAGTCGCTGCCGGAACGTATTCACCGCCGTTTCGACCGCTCGACGCCAAAGAAGACCAAGAAATTGTCGCCAGGATTTCCCGCTCTGCCCCTGACGTGCTTTGGGTTGGTTTGGGCACGCCAAAGCAAGAGCGCTGGATGCACGAGCACCTGAGCACATTGTCTGTTCCGGTGTTGGTGGCTGTGGGCGCGGCATTTGACATTGTCTCAGGAAGGCGGAGGCAAGCGCCACGTTGGATGCGCGAGCGTGGGCTGGAATGGTTTTTTCGCCTCTTGCAGGAGCCCCGGCGTCTGTGGCGGCGCTATTTGGTTTATGGGACGCAGTTTATCGCTTACTTTGTGCTCGACGGCTTGCGGACGAGAGATTTGTGAGGCGGCTCGGCGCTACGAGCAAACCCTGTTT
>QHYS01000241.1 GCA_003223325.1 Acidobacteriota bacterium | reverse complement strand
AAGCGCGAATGGAAATCACATCCTATAATCAGCATACTCGGCTCCTTTCCTCCGAGTCTTGGTCAGAAACCGCTACCAAGTTTACTTGGTCGGAGGAGCCGACGCCGTTATCTAATCACTAGAGGTGGCCCGAGGGACGCTTACACACAATAAATACAACTGCCTTCACTTGACCGGCAGGAACCTCTGCACCCGCTCGCCGGCAAACACCTCGCCTGTGTAAATGATTCCCTTTGAGTCCACTGCTTCCATGTGCAGGCCGAAAAATTGGCCGCCGTTTTCGCCCATCTGGCCCATCTGGCCCAGGATCTTGCCCTCGTCGCGGTTGAGGAACCAGATGTGGTTGTTGGTCAGGTCGGAAATGTACAACAGCCGCTGCTCCTTATCCGGTGAGAACATAACTCCGCCGGTCGAGCCGCCTACGCCCGTCCATTCGGCCATCTTGAATTCCTTGAGGAATTTGCCATCCCTCGTGAAGACGTGGATGCGGTTCGCCATGCGATCGGCGGCGTAGACCAGCCCGTCGTGCGAGACGTTCAGTGTGAGGTGGCCCCGGAACTCCTTGGGCATTGGCCCGTTGGGAGTATATTCGCGGTCTTTATCATCGGTAGTGATTTCAGACGGCTTGTGCCCATAGGCGCCCCAACCTCGCTTGAACGCAAACGTGTCCAGGTCAAACACCATCACGCGCCCACCCAGGTAATTGTCGGCGGCGTAAAGCTCGTGATTCGGTTCGTCCAGCCGGACCTCTTCGATTCCTCCCACAATCATCGGTGTCGTCGGAGGATATTTCTCCCGGAAGGCCTTTATGGCTGCCTGCCGAGCCGCCTGAGCCTCGGGCGAGGGTTGCGGGCGCTGAACGCCAGCCGGCCTAATAAATCCCGCCACCGGCCCGGCGCTTCCGTGCCCCGGCACGTGCTCCGAAGTCAGCGCGCCGCCATCACCTCCGCCGCCTCCCGGCGGCATCTCCGGTGTGTGAGGCAATTCGGCGAGAAGCTTTCCGGTCTTCTCGTCGTACTTGCGGACGTTGCCGATTCCGTGGTCGACATTCCCGATATACGCGAATCCTTTGCTGTCCACCGCCATGCCGTGCCCTTGTGGCGGGTCGAAGGAGCCGATGACGTTGCCTTCCTTATCGAAGTGGATCATCGACGGAGGCCGCCTGCAGCAATCCGCAATCGGAGGGTTCAATTCCGCTTCGAGCTCAATATCCGTCAGATCGTTGGGACGATCGAGCGCCCAGACGTTATCGTCCTTGTCCACAGCCAGGCCCGTAATTCCGCCGATCTTCCACTGGTTTGGCAGCGGCTTGGGCCAGTCAGGATCAAACTTGAACTTTGGCGCTGTTTCCGTCGGCGCTCCTCGCAGCGCACGAAAGACCCCCGCCCCCAAAAACGCCACACAAACAACCGACAGCGAAAACCCGGCCAACCTGGCCCAGGCGTTAGTCATCCAACGCATATTCACGGTCCCCTCCTCTCACGTGACAATGCTTGACGCGAGAAACTTCGGAACATTCTCGGCGGAGTCTATTCCCCGGAATTCCGCGTGTCAACAAACCCCCAAGATAGGGGCGGCACGTCTGCAAGATTTCATCCCGCGTTCTACCTGCGCGCAGCGACTACGGTCATATCTGTGCTTGTTTTTCCTTGCTAGGCGAACGCAAGCCTTTTGTGAAATGAGCCGGTGACTGGGAATGCGAGTGCAACCAGGTTAAGTGTGAGCGCGAAAGAGGCTCTCCACGCCCTGCATCAAGGGCTCGGCACTATGAAGCACAAAGTAACTTTCGGGCGAGAAGGGCGATCGGCAGCTGGGGCACGTATTGCCTACAGATGAGCAGGATCGAGAACCGCTCTGACCGCTCCCCGGATCTTCTACCTGTTCCAGTATGAACTCGGAACTACAAGAGTCGCAATTCCTGCGGAGATAGGTAAACATTCTGGGTACCTCAGACTTAATTGGTCCATACGTTGGACCTCAAGGCCGAACCTCATCCTTTCGCGTCCTCAAACGTGTTCAGAGCGAGCTGGGCGACGATCGTCGCGCTGGCATCGCGGATGAAATACTTTGCGGGTAAGGTGCGTGCCAGTGTGTCGAGCTTGTCCTCTGCTTTCTTTTAGGGTTGCTGCTTGCGCAATCCACAGCGGGTTACCGTCGCTCAACTCTCGAAAAATATCGTAGCCAAGACCCATATTGTCCCCTGAATCGTCCCAGTGTTTGCTACCGTTGCCGGCAATCAAAGTCCAGTACTCAGAGATGGCCGATTTTGAATGTGCCATCGTCCCCCCATTTCCCGTGGCCCAGCGCAATGCTGATGGGTTACGAGCACGGCGAGGACCAAATGCCACATCATTCATAGGTCGATGTGAAACCCTGAAAGCCAAAGAGTTGCGCTCTCCTTCACAGTGTTACGTGAACGCCTACGGGGTTCATGAATGCGCCGCTACACTCTAACGCTGAGACAAACTATTCCCGCCGCTGGCAGTTTTGCGTCAGCACCACAGCGGGACCGTTGCCGTCCATACTATTATTCAGAGACTTGAGGGGGTACCTGTATTGGCGTGAATGCCGCGGCATGGTTTCTTAAATCGTGGCATCGTTTCTTAAATGCGGTTACGTCGCGGAGATCGGCTCGGCAGGCCAGCCTGGCCCAGTTAGCAAGGCCGCTCAGACTCACCTGAAGTGCGAGGAAACGCAAGTGCCAGTCCGGATCTTGGTCGTGGACGATTATCAGGTAGCGCGGAAGACGATCCGCTCGCTTCTGAACTGGCACTCCATGCACGTTTGCGGCGAAGCTGAAAATGGCAAGCAGGCTATCGAGAAGGTCAGAGAGTTGCATCCGGACCTCGTCCTCCTCGACATCAATATGCCGGTCATGAATGGCGTCCAGGCTGCATACGAGATACGCAAGATCGCACCGTCCACCAAAATTATCTTCTTCACCATCCACGACTCTCCTGAAGCGATAGCTGCAGGCCGAACCATTGGGGCCGATGCCTTCGTGCCCAAAGCCGCTGCGGGAACCGATTTAATTCCCACCGTGCAGCGTCTGCTCAAGACGACCTGAGCAACCCGGGCGCGCCCAGGTAGGCGGAGTACGGAGTGTGTCGCCAGCTATTGCGGCGTGGGGCCGCGGACGATCTGCACAAAATCATCCACGCGAATCCATTTTGCAAAAGCTGAACGCACGTCATCCGCAGTTAGATCATAAAAGCGCTTGGCGGCCCGCTCGGGCTCATCCAGCGGCAGACCGATTTGCGCGCGGCGGATTAACGCATTGGCCACGCCATCTTCGCTCGATTCGGCGAGCGGAAGCTGGCGCAAGAGCAAAGCCTTGGCCTGTTGCAGTTCCGCCGGGCTGACATTTTCCATCTGCATGGCAATCAAATCGCGTTGGATCAACTGTCGTGCCTTGGAGACGTTTTGCGGATCGCATCCGTAGGCGACGGTATAAATGGTTCTGGTTTTTTGAGCGCTCAGGACAACTTCGACGTTATACACGTATCCTGTGACTTGCCTGAGGTCATGATACAGGCGCGTGGCGTAAAAGCCTCCGCCCAAAACATGATTCCCGAGCTGCAGCGGATAGTAGTCGGGGTCAAACCGAGTAATGGGAATAGTCTCCGAGAGATTCACAGAATCCTGAAGCTGCGTGGGATCCGGCACATTTTCCGCGGACGGCTTATTGGGAGGAACGCGCGGCAGATCAACCTCGGGCTTGGGGCTGTCCGCCTTCCACTCCCCGAACCATTTCTCGATTGTGCTCCGGGTTTCTTCCGGTGTGACGTCGCCGATGACTACAATCGTCGTGAGGTCTGGCCGGATGGTCTTCCCGTAATACTGTCTTACGTCATCAATGCTGAGCGACGAAACCGTCTCGGGGGTCGTTTGCCGAAGGGCGGGATCTTTGGCCGGAAGCAGCGCGACATTCAACGCGTGGCCCGCGCGATAGCCCGGGCTGCGAAGCTGCCCGGCGACAAACTGTGCCGTCTGCGGCTTCAGGACGCTAAAGGCTTGATCAGGGAGCGCGGGATTCAGCTCATTATCGGCCAGCAGTTGCACACCTCGAGCGAAGTCCTGCTTCAGCACTTGAATTGAAAATTCAAAGCCCGCGGATTCATCGGCGGCTATGTCGTCGAGGGCCTTCTGGAAAGCCAGCCGGTCCAGGCTCTTGGTGCCGTAGGAAAAGAGATTCTCCAGAACTCGGGCTACGCCGTCTCGTCCCGAGGGAGTTTCCATCTGCGGATCGTGTCGCACATTTCCCACCACTGTAACCGTGGGTGTGACTTTGACCGTCCGGACAATCAGGCGCAGGCCGTTTGGCAGCGTCATGTCGGTCGAGGCTGGCTGCGCAGGCGGCAATTCAAGCGCCAGCAGCCGCGAGCTCGCCCATGACGGCAGCTCTACGGTTTTCGTGGGCGTCGAAGTTAATTGCTCAGCGCCGCCAAATCCACTCGAGGCCACAGGTTCGCCTGAGGGTGAGGGCTTGAGTTGCGCCGTGATCGATCCCTGGTCTACGAGATACGTCTTGGCCAACCGGTTTACTTCTTCCACCGTCACTCGCTTCATCGCTTCCACGTCGTCGTCCGGCGAGTTGCGCCCTTCTGCGGCCAAAGCATCCGACCAGGCCTCCGCCAAACCGGGAATCGAGTTGCGGCGAAATTCCGCAGCCGCGATTTCTTTCCGCTTCGCTGCTTCCACCAAATCCGCCGGCACGCCGTTTGCGGCATAATCCGCCATGATCTTGCGCATGTTCTCAATCACGGGAGCCGCGTCGGCCGCAGCAGGTAGCACAGCGACGCTATAACCCATGCTGGCCTTCGGGTAAGCTTCCGCAAGGCCGAATTCAGCCTCCAGGGCCTTGCCCTGTGGCACGAGTCCATAGATATTTCCGCGCTGGCTTGCCAGCACGTCGCTTAAAATGTGTACGCCCGCGAAATCTGGGCTGTCGGTTCCCGGCAGGCGATAAGCGATGAATGCCAGCAGATAAGGAAGATTGCTATCAAGCGTAAATGACTCCGATTTTACCGGGCTCAAACTAACCTGCGGGCGCGGCGGCAGCGTCTTGCGCTTGATCTTTCCGTAGTATTCCTTCACTTTGGCCAGCACGGCATTCGGTTCCACGTCGCCTGCAATCACCAGGATCGCGTTGTTTGGCGCATACCAGGCTTTATAGAAAGTCTTCAGCATCTCGCCTGTAGTTCGATCGAACGAATCTTTCGTGCCCAGGGGATCGTGGCTATAGGGCGTGCCGGAGAACATGTCCTCATTCGCCCGAGTGATGAACTTGTAGGTGGGATTGGAGAGGTCGCGCGCCACTTCCTGTTCGATAGCGCCTTTCTCCTGCGCCCATTCAGTTTGTGAATCTTGAATGTCCTGCATGCACGCGGCGTCAACGCGCAGGGCGATGTCCAGATCGCCGGCAGGAACCGTACTGTAGTATTGCGTGATGCTCTGCTGTGTGTCCGCGTTGCCAAATCCGCCCAGTTGCGCAAAGATCGCGGAGATCTGATCCCCGGTCAGTTCCGAACAGCCGCGGAAGGCCATGTGTTCCTGGGCGTGTGCCATGCCCGGAAAACCTTGCGGAGTTTCGTCACCGCCCACCAGATAGTTTTGCTCCACCGTGACCACCGGTGCGAGGGGGACGCGCAGAATGACGACGCGCATGCCATTGTTCAGGGTCGCGCGGGTGACGTCGCCGGTTTGGCCCGCCGGTCTTCCCTGAGCAAACAGCAAAACCGCAGCCAATAATGAGACCGCAGTCATTCTGAATAGGAACCTGGACATGGCATTACTCCTGATTGGCGTGCAAAAAAACTCCACTCATTCTGATCTTTGGATTCTCGCCGCTCGCGGCCGATTTCGCAAATCCCTATTTTCCCCGATTCCCCATCCCAACACCAGGCGCTCCGTCGGCATCGGCCCAACCGCACGCTCCAGGGGGGAGAGCAGTCCGCGGGCGCGTAAGCGCGGGTCCTTGTCTCGCCTCCGGTTCAGACCGTGCGCGGCACTAATTTAAAGGCTGGGGCAGCCGACCGAGAACCAGATACCGCGCGATCACGTACCCGAGAGCGGCTCCGGCAAACGTGTCGGAGGTGAAATGAGACTGTAAAGTGACGCGAGATAATCCTGCTGCGGCGGCAAGTCCATAAGCCAGCCAGCGGTGCCAGGCCGGGTGCGGATAGCGCTCTGCAAACGTCGTCGCCACAGCCATGATAGCGATCTCGTGGCCAGAAGGCATGCTGCCGAGGCCCCCGAGCCAGCCTGATCTTTTCCCCATTCTCACTTTGAACCAGCTATCGGTGAAATTACCGTTGGCCGGATAGGAAATCGGGGCCTCGCGCCCATCGACATCTTTCATCACCGTGGTGAGGATTTCCGCGTTTATAACCGCTTCGCCTGCCAGCATGAACGTTTGCTGATCGTACGCGTTTCTGCGTGCAATAGCGGCAATGTAGAAAGCCGAGGCGAATGCTTCCGTGGCCGTAGCGGTATTGTAGCCGGAGAAGGCGTTGTTGAATCCATGGAGCGGTTGGAGACTGTTCCGCACCCACTTTGCATCATGTGCATCCACCGTAGTGAGCAGGGCCGTGGCGCCGAGCAGCGCGAGCGTGGGCTTGAGATGATGTCCACGCGAGTAGGTCCGGCGAGAGACTTTTCCACTGACTCCCAAGGATGCGCCACTCCGAAGGCGCAGGCACAGGCACAAGCACGGATGGCTGGACAAGGATCGGATCAGGCGGCGCGCCTTCCGCCCGCGGATCTCGAGCCAGAGCGAGCGCGGGATCCGCCGCGGTGCCTTGCGCTGAGGATTCGGGGGCCGCGTTCGGCGCAGGACTGTCCTGAGCGACTGAAAAGGGCACGGCAATCAACACGGCACACAGCAGCAACGCGAATGAGAACCATTTTGGCATCAAGAGCTCCAATCGATGCGAGGTATGCCGACGCCGATTTCTGCGGCAGCCCACGGCCGGATGAACGTGTGCGAATCGAAAGAATCACCATCGGGCAATTGTAGGGCATTGCGGGCGATTGACCAGCGCTCTCATTCGTTCTTGTGTCACTTTTTGCTAATGGGAATTCTTTGCGATCCGAGAAGAAGAATCCGGAAGCTCGAACCCATATTCCTTAGCGGTACCAGCATGGTCCCAGGAACGAGAACACCAGGAGAGTCAGTCACGAAGCCGAAGCAATCGGTGACGCCAAGCCAATGAGATAATTTGGGCCGCTACGCTTGGCTGAATGTTTGGCTTAATGCGGCCTTTACGCGTTGCGGCGTGAAGGGAACTTGGCGAATGCGCGCGCCGGTAGCGTCAAAAATAGCATTCCCAATCGCCGCAGCCACGATGGTGATGGAAGTCTCGCCAGCCCCGGTAGCATTTTCATCCGGCCGGTTGATCAGCTTGACCTTGATCTCCGGAACATCGAAACCCAAAGGCAGGCTGCGGTAGCTTTCCCAATCGACCGACGTAACTCTCTGGTCATCCCAGGTCACTTCTTCGCTCATGGCGCGGCTCATGCCCTGCAAAGCCCCGCCTTCGATCTGGTTCCGCAGGCCGTCGGGATTGGAAATCGGGCCGGAGTCGTTGCTGAAGAATATCCGCTTCACCGTGACTTTTCCCGTGTCCTGGTTGACCTCGACCTGTGCGACCATCGCGGCCCACCCGTTTTCGCCTTCGTAGGCCACGCAGGAGAACCCGCGTCCCGTAGCAATGCCAGTCCTGCGGTTCTGCGGCTTCGGGGAAGGGCGCGCTTCCCAGTTCGCCAGCGCCGCTGCCTCTTTCACTACCTCGATCAAGCGCTCGTCGCTCAGGTGGCGCAGCCGGAAGGCCACCGGATCGGCCTTGGCTCGCGCTGCCAGCTCATCCATAAAACTCTCGTGAGCAAATGTATTCTGGAGCCGCGCGGGCGAGCGTAATGGCGCGGTAAATAGCGGCGACGGAATATTGTGCGTAAGTGAACGTTCCGATTTCACCGTCCCCGTGCCCTGTGGCTTGCCGCCGACGTTGCCCGCCACATAGGAAGGCACGCCGTTGCTATTGTTTGTATATACCCGCGGTTCTGGCGCGGGACTCCGGGCCATAAACGGTTCGGGCGAAAAGCCCGCCAGCGTGCCGGTGATGACATTCCCCGGAGTTGTGTAGCCGGGGCGGTTCCCGAGGTTTGCCGACCAGGATTCGTGATCCCAAGCGACGATATTGCCTTGCGCATCCAGACCCGCGCGCTCATCCACGACGAATGCGAATCCGTAGTTTTCGCCCCAGGCCATTTCGTCTTTTCGGCTCAGTTGCACGCGCACGGGTTTGCCCACGGCCTGCGAGAGCAGCGCGGCATCGTAGGTGACCGTATCGGCGCCATTCAGCCCGTAGCAGCCGGAGCCACGGCGGAAGATTACGTGCACATTTTCCGGCTTGAGCCCGAGGAGGATGGATGTGCTGTTTCGCACCGGCCATACGCCTTGCGTCGGCGAATATATCGTGGCCTTGTCGCCCTGAACGTCTGCCACCGCGCACGAAGTGCCCAGCGAGCCGTGCATCTGGTTGGGATAGTAATACGTTGCCTTCACGACTGTAGCGGCTTGCGCAAGTTTTTCGTCCACGTCCGTCGAATTGACGAGCAGCGTGTCTCGCGTCGGCTGCTGGCTCCGCAGATAGTTGTAGAAATCCGCATGACTCGGCAGCCCCGTGCCCGCGCTCCAGGTGACCTTCAGCTTGTTGACCGCCTGAATTGCCTGCCAGGGCTTCTCCGCCACCACGCCCACAAAATTCTTCTTCACCACCACCTTGACCACACCGGGCAAAGCTTGCACTGAACTCTCATCCACATTGACGACCGTCGCGCCCACCGCCGGCGGACGCAGCACGCGCCCATGCAGCATGCCTGGCAGCCGCACATTGTGCACAAACTCAAATTGCCCGGTAACCAGCGCCGGCATGTCCGGACGCCGCGCCGGTGTCCCCAGCACCGTCCATTCGCTCGCCGACTTGCGTTTTACGTTGGGGTCGAGCTTAATTTCGAACTTCTTTGCACCAACCAGGTCGCCATAACCCACTTTCTTCGAAGGATCGATCTTCGCGCTGATGACGCCGTCTTTCGCCACCAGTTGGTCCGCCGAGAACCCTAGCCGCTTGGAGGCCAGTTTCAGAAGGGCCTCGCGAGCCGTGGCCGCAGCCTGTGCCAGGTTCTTTTGATTGAAGTTCGTCGGATGCGACTGGCTGCCCGAGGTAATCCCCTGGTCGGGCGTTTGCACTGTGTCGCAATACATCAGTTTGACGCGGCTGAAAGGCACGCACAGCTCTTCCGCGACCAATTGGATTTGCGCGGTAGAAATCCCTTGGCCCAGTTCGGCCTTGCCCGTGTACGCGGTGACGCCGCCGTCCGCGGCAATGGCAATCCACGAATCGAGTTGGTTCAGCGGCGGCGAACCTGCCGTGCCTCCCTCGAAAGGTCCTTGGGCTAGTGCGGTTTGCAGCGCGCCCTTCATACTGAAGCTGACAACGAGCGCTCCGGCACCTACAAGAAAAGATCTGCGCGAGAATCCCGCGCGGCCCAATGCGGCCGCCGCGTCGTCGATCAGCGTTGAGTTCGGCACGACTTCTGAGTGTTTGCTCATTTCGCCGCCGCCTCTCTCGTGCGTCCTTCTTTCGCCAATCCCTCCCTTGCACGCCCTTCTCTAAATCGATTGATTGCCCGCAGCATCCGCACGTGCGTAAAGCAGCGGCAGAGCACGCTGGACATCGCCTGCTGGATCTGTTCCTCGCTGGCCTTCGGATTCTTGTCCAGAAAAGCCTTGGCCGTCATGATCACGCCGTTTACGCAAAAGCCACACTGGGCGGCCTGCTCTTCGATGAAGGCTTGCTGCAGCGGGTGGGGTTTTTCGATCGTGCCCAAGCCCTCGAGTGTGGTGATCTCCGCGCCCTCAACCGACTTCACGGGCGTGATGCAGGAGCGGATCGCCTGCCCTTTGGCGATCACGGTACAGGCTCCGCATTGCCCCAGCCCGCAGCCGAATTTCGGTCCGTTCAATGCCAGATCGTCGCTTAGCACATACAAAAGCGGTGTCGTCGGATCAACGTCCACTGCATGGGCCTTACCATTGACTTTCAGATTGATCGCGTTCATATCCTTCAAGGTATTGCCGTGACCTGCCCGGCGTCAAGTCCGATATTCCCGCCCGTGGTTTGGGCCTGTCTAAGCCTTCAGAATCGCCCCACCGATCGCCAGGACCGGCCGTCCAAACGTCGCGTTCGTCACTTCCGCAAACGAAAGATAGAGTGCATCGAGTCCCGTAAGCAGACCCACCCAGCCTCCCGCGTGCCGCCACGCCAATCCCATTCCCAGGTCGCCCCCCGCCAGCAGAAGGAATGTGATCCACAGCAGCAGGAAAATGGACCACAGCGTCAAGTTCGTGCGGAACGTAGGGATCCACATATAAAGAGTGAAGACTCCCCACATCAATAGCGCCACTCCCACGCCCCTGGGGTCAGGCGCCTTGATCCAACCTGCTCCCACGGTCCAGTTCAGGAACGCGTACCACCACCAAAAGGCCCCATAAGACGTGAAGGCCACCATTCCAAACGTGTTGCCGTTTCCATATTCCAGGAATCCGGCGATGATTTGCGCCAGGCCGCCAAACGAAAACGCCAGTGGCACTACGGCCGGCACCGCCTCTCCCGGCAACAGCCCGGCATTGATTGTGCTTAGCACCACGGTGGTCAGTCCGAATGCAGCGAGGCCCAACGGCGCGGGATTGGAAACTTTGCCAGTCGAAGATAGTGCATCTTTGGCAGTCGCGGATACCTGTGCCATGATTGGCTCCTTTCAATGATGTTTTTGGGCCCAACTAGGTCCGGATTGTAGCGCAAGTAGAGTTAATTATTTGCGCAAGGGCCATGCGATCCGCCGTCCCCTTTTGTAATCCACTTGTTAATCTATAGTTACTAGACGGCCCCAGATGCGAGCGCAGGGTGACTTTGGAGCGCTTGCGACAAGACATTATTTTGAATTGAGCAGGAGTGAAACTGTGAAAATAGGCGCGATTCTTCTCAAATCGGCGGCAATTCTGGCGATTTCCTTGGGCCCGGCCCTCGTGGTCGTGGGCGCCGTGGCCCAACCCCCCACTGCGACGGCCCCCCAAAGCGCGACGAACGCCAACGCTGTCGCGCACACCACCAAGGCCATGAACTATCGCCGCGCCGGCGGTTCTGCCAAAGTGAGCTTCCAAGGCACCAAGCTGATGCCCACCGCCTCGGGCGAAGCCAAGGTTGAATCCAAGAACAACCGTATGGAAATCGAAGCGAAATTCGAGCGCCTGGACGACGCCACCAAATTCGGCCTTCAGTATCTGACCTACGTCTTTTGGGCCGTCTCGCCTCAGGGCCGCGCCGAAAACCTCGGCGAAATCACACTCAAAAATGGCGTCGCGGAAGTCAAGGCCGATACCGATATGCAAACCTTCGGCATGATCGTGACGGCCGAGCCGTATTTTGCCGTCACCCAGCCGGGCAGTATGGTGGTGCTCGAAAATAGCTTCTCCACCGGCGCATCGGGCAGAGTCGAAAATATCGACGCCACCTACGAACTGCTGGGCCCCGGCGCCTATTCCTCTTCCAACACCAAGATTGATAACGCCATTTTCGGCATCGACCGCAATACCCCGCTCGAGCTGTTTGAAGCACGCAACGCCATTCGCGTCGCCAGCAATGCCAACGCCCAGAAATACGCGCCCGCCGCATGGGCCAAGGCTCAGCAACAACTATCGGCAGCCGAAGAAACCTATCGCCAGAAGCGCGATCGCAAGCTGATCGATTCCGCTTCGCGCGATGCCGTGGAAACCGCCGAGGAAGTCCGCGTGATGGCCGTCAAGCAAAAGGCCGAAGAGGACGCGCAGGCCAAAGCCGCTGCGGAGAAGCTAGCCGCGGAACAGCGCGCAGCCCAGGCCCGCGCCGACGCCGCTGCCGAAGCGCAGCGCCGCCAGCAAGCCGAGCAGGAACGTCTGCAGGCCGAGCAGGCCAAGGCTGAGGCTGAACGCATGAAGCAAGAGGCCCAGCAGGCCGCGCAGGAGGCGGCGCGGCAACGGCAGCAAGCCGAAGCAGCGCGCCAGGCCGCCTTGGCTCAGCAGCAGGCAGCCGAGAACCAGGCCCAACAGGCCGCCCAGGCAAGGGCCGCTGCGGAAGCGGAAGCCGAAAAGGCCCGCCAGGCAGCCGCCAAAGCGGAAGCCGAAAAGGGCCAGTTGCGCGCGCAGCTTCTCCAGCAATTCAATGCCGTTCTGCAGACGCGTGACTCCGCCCGCGGCCTGATCGTCAATATGTCCGACGTGCTCTTCGACACCGGAAGCGCCACGCTCAAGCCGGGCGCACGCGAAAAGCTCGCCAAGATTTCCGGCATCCTGCTGGCCCACCCCGGACTCAGCTTGCAGATCGAAGGACACACCGATAGCGTGGGCAGCGACGAGTTTAATCAGGAACTCTCCGGACGCCGAGCCGATAGTGTGCGGGATTACCTCGCCCAGGAAGGCGTACTCGCATCCAGCATGACGGCGCGTGGCTTCGGCAAGACCCAGCCCGTCGCCACCAATGACACGCCCGAAGGCCGTCAGCGTAACCGCCGCGTCGAATTGGTGGTCAACGGCGATGCCATCGGCAATTCCGCTGGCGTCACGCCCGATGGCGCTACCCCAGGGGCTAATCCCGCCGGCGGCGCCCTCCGCGGCGTCTCCGCCCCTCAACCCAAGTAACGCAGCAGCCTAAAGCTCGCACCGGAACCAGGCCGCCGGCATCCTCGTCGGCCCGCCGCCCGCCGCCGTTACTACGCCCGGGTCGCTCGAATGCGTGCGCAGAGCGAGACGATCGTTCTTCGTCGCGAACGTCATGGGCATCAGGAGCTGCGCGGCGTTAGCGGCACTTTTCGCGCTTCACAAAGTCAACGGTAATCGAGGCGAGCCGGCGGGGAGATTAGCGCTCGGAATAATACCCTTCGCGGGCCTGCACGACGTAGTCCTTCTGTTTGGTTGTGAGATGAAGCTTATGGTAGCCCAATCCGGCACTCGAGTCGGGCGTGTAGCCCAGGCTGTACTGGCTGCGCAGTTCCACTTCGATCTGCCGGTAGATCTGGTCAACAGATTGTTTCTTGGAGAACTCAAAGAGGCGTCCCCCGGTTTGGCTGGAGATCTGCGCCAGGATTTTCTTGCCGTCTGTCCGGTCCTCCGGGAATCGCTGCGGATAACCTCCGCCGCGAGGTCCTCCCCAACCCCCGCCGCCGTAGGGACCGCCGCCATAAACTCCGCCCGGGCGGCTGAATCCGCCGTCGCTGTACTCCTCCTCCTCCACAAAGAGGATCGAGTAGACAATCGCGTCGGCCCGCTGCGCAGCCTCGATGGCGTGCTCGAGGCTCTCCTTGCTTCCGCGGTCCACTCCGTCCGAGAGGACGATCAGCGCCTTCCGGCCCTTTTGTTTGCTGATCACTTCGTCCGAAGCTAGAAAAATTGCGTCGTAGAGTGCCGTGCCTCCTCGGACCCTCCGCGGGTATCCGCCGCCACCTCCCCCACCCGGATATCCGCCACCGGGATATCCGCCACCGCCGGGATATCCGCCACCACCTCCGTTACCGGAGCCGGAATCGTCGTCCGGCTGCTGTTGTGTGGTCTGCAGCAGCTTGAGCGCGAACTCCAATTTCTGGTGCGAAGAGGTCAGGTCCTGGAGAAGTTCCACGTCGCGATCGAAGTGGATCAGGAAGACCCGGTCCTGGCCTTCGCGCACCATGTTATCGAGAAAGCTCTGGCTCGCACCGCGCTCCTCAGCCAGCACGCGCCGCTGGCTGAAGCTCGTATCCACGAGCAGGCCCAGCGTCAGCGGGAGATTGGTCTCGCGCGAACAATAAGTGATGGTTTGCGGCCGCCCGTCTTCTTCTAATTTGAAATCGTCCTGGCCCAGGTTCGTAACGATTTCGCCATGCTTGTCACGAACGCTGGCGAGCACATTCACGACTTTGACGTCCACAGAGATGCTAGGTTTGTCCTGTGCGGCGAGAGGGGCCTTCATCGCCATCAACAACGGCAAGACCCCAAGGCAGTAGATAGGGCGGAAGTTCCGGGTCGCTGCGGTGCGCTGCCACAGTGGAGCCGGCGGAACTCCCGACCGCGAAATCGAAGACCGTCCGTAATCAGAATTCGGGCAGCAAAAATAGTGCATGATTCCTCACGCGGGCCAAACCGCTCGAAACCAGAGTTTCCGACCCACTGGAAAGATTCGCTTTCTAGGCTCATGGTTGCACAGTCCGCAACCCCCCGGAGCGTCGAAACGTCGTATGAGTTACGGAAGAGATATGCGGGCTTCGGCAGCAATACCGGCATGGCTTTCTCTTGTCATGATGGGCGCAATGTTTGGCGTAACCGCGCTCGCCGATGGCGCCATAGCATTCGCGTCCAGCGCGGCGTCTGCACCCCGCGCCGGCGTCCCGGCTAAAGACAAGCCGCTTTCTTGGAAGCCCATCGAAGACGCGCTGCTGCGTGTCAATGACGCGCCGCCCAAAGAATGGGAAGTATATCGCACCGGCAAGAAGAACGAACCGCTCCTGCTACAGATCGGAAACCGCTTCCTGCTAATCGAGGCTCACGATCGTCAAGTCTTTGAACTTGATCCCTCGAAAATCGAGCGAAAAACAGGGGAACTTCTCTGGAACCCCGCCGATCGCTCGGCCAAACCGCTGCCCACTGCCGATTGGGTCGCAGACGATATCGGGGCCGCCTTCATAATCAAGGTCAAATTGGACAACGAAAACGCGCTCGTTGATTTGCAGCTTCCGCATCCGCCCGATGTCGGCTCGCTTCCGCAGCAAGCGCCTGCACGAACGCGGCGTCGAGATTATTTTATGGGAGAAGAATAACTTCTCCTTTGCGGGCTCAAGAACGTGACGCTTTTGGCGGCCGAAAAAATCAGCGGGATGGTGTCATCCCGAGGGTGGTTTTTCTGCCCGAGGGATCTGTTTGTCGGCCAAACGCGCTACTTTAGGTTCTTGTTGATCCAGCCGTCGATGAACTTGATGATCTCGTCGCTGTTCCGGTCGAGGAACATCTCGTGCATGTTCCCGTGGATGCCCACGTCTTCGAGGCGAACGAAGTCGTCTTTCGCTCCAGCCTGGTTGAGCCACTTGGGGATGCACACGTCAAACACGCGGTGATAAGTGCCCTCGGCGGAGATGGAAAGGATGCGTATATTCTCGAAGCTGACGAGCTTGTGGACCGGCTGGTCCTGCATATAGCAGCCGACTTCGTCGCCGGGCCGTTCCGAAGGTTCCAGATGAACTTTCAGCTCCGACGGGCTGTTGATCGGCGGATCGAACTGGAAGGGCATCGTCGTCAGGCCCCAGGACTTCGGGTTCACGCGCGTGTACTCCACCTTCGCCGTGTCCACGACGCCGATTTGCGGCCCGCCCGGCTCGATAGCCACCATGCCGGCGATCAGCTTCGGCCGCAGATTGGCGACGTCAAATCCCATTCCGCCGCCCTGCGAATGCGAAAGCAGGATCACCGGCGTGCCGATCTGATCGAGCAAAGCCACGCCCGCGGGCACGGTGAGTTCCTCCTGGTCGTCCACGAACTGCATCTGGCCCTTGACGAAGTTATCGAAGACCGGATCGCCCCGCATGCCTTTGTTCGGGGAATCGCTCGGCCATTGGGTGTACTTCTTCATGCGCGGAAAATCTCCGCCGGAGGTGGCCGGAGCCGTCCAGATCTGCTCTAACTCGAGCGCCGTGCGGATTCCCAGCTTGCCGTCGACGCCTGGAACGTAAGGTGAGCGTCCGCGTGCCGGGTAATCCACCATGTAGACAGTGTAGCCCTGGGCAACAAGGTAATACGCCCAGCCCGGCCGCCCATCAGGTGTTTGCCGCCAGACCGCGCCGCTCTGCCCATTGCCATGGAAAAACACGATCGGATAGGGATGCCGAATCTGCCTTGGCACCCATACCTCCGTATACATCGCGTCGCCCATGACTTCTTTGCCGGCGTCGCCCTCGTATCTTCCACCAGCGTAGAAAAATCCCTGGCGCGCGATATTCTCGGTCGAGAACGTGGGAATGGCGGCGGGCGGCGTCGCCATCGACGGCTTGTCTTTCTGCGGAACGTTCTTGTCGATCCAGTTACCGATGAATTTGGCGATATCGTCGCTGTTCTTTTCGAGCATCATCTCGTGGCCATTGCCGTGGATGCTCACGTCCTCGAGCCGAACGAACTGGGCATGCACGCCCGCCTGGTTCAGCCACTTGGCGAGGCAAGGATCGTACTCGCGGTGATATCCCCCTTCAGAGGAGAGATAGACTACGGGAATCTTTTCGAGGTTGATGAGCTTGTGCGCGGGCTCCTTCTGCAGATAGCAGGGGACCACGTCGCCGGGCGCATCGGCCTTCTCTTCCAGAATCGGCTGCAACTCCGCGGGATTTTTCACCGGCGGATCATAGGTGATTGGCGTGGCCGAAACTCCCCAGGTTAGTCCGCCGGGGCCGTCAGTATACGCAAGCGTCGCCGTGTTCACGCCTTTAATTGGCGGCGCAGCCGGTTCCATCGTGACGATGGCCTTCACTTGGTTAGGCCGCGAATCGGCAGTCAGCCATCCGGGGGTTCCGCCCTGCGAGTGCGTCAGCAGAATGACCGGCGAGTTGATCGCATCCAGAAGCGCGACGAGCGCGCGATGGGTCATCTCATCCTGTCCCACCGGCCCTCCGCCGCCGAGAAATTGTACCTGGGTCTTGGCGAAATTGTCGAAGATTGGGTCGCCCATCAGTCCCGTGCCGGGAAATTGGCTGTGCAGATGGGCGCGGGGGAAATTGCCCTTCTTTGCGGAAGCAGTAAAGATCTCTTCGAGGTTCGGGACCGTCCGAATCGTCAGGTTGCCATCCACTCCGGGCACGTACGGGGAGCGCCCGCGGGCCGGCGAGTCCACCAGGTATTGCACATAGCCCTGTTTGGCAAAGTAATAAGCCCAACCGGGCCGTCCGTCGGGCGTCTGTTCCCAGTCTGTTGCGGTCTGCCCCGCGCCGTGGACGTAGACGATCGGGTAGGGATGCTTGATCTGCTTCGGCACCCAGACCTCGACGTAGGCGTCTCCGCCCATGGTTTCCTTGCCCGGCTCGCCCTCGTATTGGCCGCCGGCATAAAGGATTCCGGTGCGGGCCAAATCATCTATCGGAAAACTGGGGATCGAGGCCGATGTGCCGGTATGGGAACTGGCTTTTGCTGTTTTTTTAGCGCTGACCGCGCGCGGTCCGTTCATCACCAGCACAAACGATCCCGCCATCAGCAGAACCGGAACGATACGCGAAATTCGCAGTTTCACGACCACCTCCCTCACGCAAAAAATAGCGCACTTTAGCTCGTTAGACGTGACGAGTTTACTACACCGGCCAGCCAACGTGCATTCCGCCCTGGCCCCGTGCCTCCCGGCTTACGTCGCAGGACGAAACTCGCACTTCGCGATTGGTTATCGCGTGCTCGCTGGGTTTGATGGGTTCATGGCTAAGTGGATCGCGGGTTGGATCGGTGGATGGCTGGGCTCAGCCGTGTACGGACACTGGGGTTACAACATTCAGTATGTCTATATTATTATTCTAGCGCTGCTCGGCTCCTTTAGTTTGGCGTTTTTGGCAACGGCTAGCCTAAAGGCTTCCGCTATGGCTAATGCCACTGCGACGCCCGAAAGAACTGCTGCCCCGTTGGAATTAAGGAAGGCAAGCTAGTTTTTCCGGCCCTCTCGGTCCTGGCCTTTTTCCTTCGCCCTGATTTCCGCGCGGGACGTTCTCCGGTGATTTATGTTCTGAAGAGCAACAAGGCGGGCTCTTCCAGCGCTTCTGCAACCCAACGCAGAAATCGCGCCGCGTCGGCGCCATCGATCAACCGATGATCGTAGGAGAGAGAAAGGGGAAGGATTTTGCGTGGTTGAAACGTTCCGTCGACCTGGCGCGGTTCCGTACTGACGCGCGAAATGCCCAAAATCGCCACTTCGGGATAGTTTACGATGGGCGAAAATCCTGCTCCGCCAATGCCGCCCAAATTCGTAATCGTGAAGATGACACCGGAAATCGGGGATGGAACTTCGATGGTGGCTTTCTCGGTTTCGAGTTCCAGGAGCGACTGGTCCTTAGGAATCGTATCGCCGGCGGAGACGAGGATTCTGGTCGGCTCGCCCGAATCCACGTTCTCGCCGAGCTCGGGCAGTTTGATGGTAGTGGTCACGGCTGGCGTCCCCTGCGAGATCGTCGCTCTAAGAAATCATCTGATTAACTTTGGCCGGATTAATCTCCATCTGCTGGATGGCTTTTTGCACGACCGATGGTTTGATAGCCTTTTGCCGGGCGAGTTCATTCAAGGTGGCCAGCGTGATGAAGCGCGCGTCCACCTCAAAAAAATCTCGCAGGGCGGCCCGAGTGTCGCTGCGTCCAAAACCGTCGGTTCCCAACGCGACCAAGGGACGAGGCATCCAGCGAGAGATCGAATCGGGCAAAGCCCGCACATAATCGGATGCGGCAACCAGCGCGCCCGGAGCGCCTCGGAAACAGTGGGTTACGTAAGGAGTGTGGGGCTCTTCGGATGGATGGAGCATATTCCAGCGGTCGCAGGCGTGGCCGTCCTGATAAAGCTGCTTGTAGCTGCGCTCCAGACATCCGCCGCGATGGCGTAGTTCTCCGCCAGCATTTTCTGTGCATTCAGCGCCTCGCGAAGAATCGCGCCGCTTATAAACCTTCTTCGGATCGTGGCCTCCGAGCCTCATCTTATGGAGTTGCTCGTCGGAGAGGTGCTTCACCATTTCCAGAAGACGCCGGTCGACACCAAAAAAAATGCTCGCGGAAATATGCGCCGGATTCAGCGCTATTCTTCTGGTATTGGCCGTCCACGACCTCGCCCATGCGCTGCACGAGAAGCCCATCGGAGTCTTTTTCGAGCAGGGAATCCCAATCGCTGCCCCACAGAACTTTGATGACGTTCCATCCTCCGCCGCGAAAAATCGCTTCCAGCTCCTGAACAATCTTGCCGTTGCCTCGCACCGGCCCATCGAGTCTTTGCAGATTGCAGTTGATGACGAAGATCAAGTTGTCGAGTTGCTCGCGCGAGGCCAGAGTGATGGCGCCGAGAGATTCAGCTTCGTCGGTCTCGCCATCGCCGATAAAGGCCCATACTTTGGAATCCGAACGCTCCTTCAATCCGCGATCTTCGAGATAACGATTAAACCGCGCCTGGTAGATGGCCATGATGGGCCCCAGTCCCATCGAGACCGTCGGGAAGTCCCAAAAATCGCGCATGAGCCAGGGGTGCGGATAGGAGGAAAGGCCGCCGGGTTTCAATTCGCGGCGGAAATTTTCGAGCTGATCCACGGAGAGGCGGCCTTCCAGGAAGGCTCGCGCGTAGATTCCGGGGGAAGCGTGCCCTTGAAAATAGATGATATCGCCTTCGCTATTTTCGCCGCGCGCGCGAAAGAAAGCGTTGCCGCCGATCCGTAAGTGGAGATATGGCCGCCGATTCCCCTCTCCAAGCGATTGGCCCGCACAACCATGGCCAGTGCATTCCATCGAGCGAAGCTCTTGATGCGCCTTTCGATCTCCTGATTTCCGGGATACGGCGGCTGTTCACTGGCGGGAATCGTATTGACGTAAGGCGTGTTGGCCGTGAAGGGTAGCGTGACTCCGGCTTCGGCCGCGTGCTGGAGGAGACGACGGAGAATCTGCTCCGCGCGTTCGCGGCCGCGCTCCTGGAGCACGAAATCCAGCGAGTCCAGCCATTCCCGCAATTCGACGTCTTCCACTTGCGGAGAACTGTGGGCCTGCGGCATGCTCATCTTCGAACTCCAAAAAAGCCCCTCTTAGCGCTTATCCAGTTTGATTAACCATGTAAGGCAGCGGTTTTATGCTTCCCCCGGGAATTTCGATTTTTGGGCCGCGCTGTGCTACTTTCGATTTGGGTTTTCAAGTGGCTTCGACCCTCGAATCGGTCGCCCAGACTCCCTCGAAGATTCTGCCGCAAACACCCGCGGCATTGACGGGTGTCCCCTGGTATGTATGGTCCCTTTTCGCCGCGGTCGTTTCCGTGGTGATTGGCGGCTATTGGGATATTTCCTGGCACATGTCCATCGGCCGGGACTCGTTTTGGACGCCCGCGCACATGGCCATTCAATTCTGCGGAATCTTAGCGGGGTTCACCTGCGGCTACCTGATTCTCTCCTGTACATTGGGGCGCGACCCGGCGTTGGCTGCGGCGAGCGTGAGCGTGTTGGGATTTCGCGGCCCGCTGGGGGCGTTCATCGCCGCCTGGGGCGGCGCGACGATGCTTACTTCGGCGCCGTTCGATAATTGGTGGCACAACGCCTACGGCCTGGACGTGAAGATTTTTAGCCCGCCCCACGTGGTGCTCGACGGTGGAGTTCTGGCCATCCAGATCGGCGCGCTTGTTCTGATCGCTAGCGCGCGGAATCGGTCGAGCGGCGTCTTGCGGCGGAAATTGGACTGGCTATTGCTTATGCTCGGCGGCATGATCACGATGCTGGCGCTCACCGTCGTTTGGGAATCGACTTATCGCGTGCTGATGCACACGGCGCAATGCTACCGGGCGGTGGCGATTGTAGTGCCAGTCGTTTTCGCCAGCTTCGCCAGAATTTCCGAGCATCGCTGGGCGCGCACAATTGTGGCCGGCGTTTACACCGCCTATGCCATGGTCATGCTGTGGATCTTTCCTTTATTCCCGGCGACGCCGAAACTAGGGCCCGTCTACCAGCGCGTAACGCATATGGTTCCCATGGAGTTTCCGCTGCTGGTGATCGCGCCCGCTTTGCTGCTTGACGCTCTCGAGCCGCGCACCGCCGGATGGAGAAAATGGTCGAAGGCTGCGGCGTTTGGAGTGATTTTCCTGGCCGCTTTCCTTGCCGCGCAATGGCCGTTCGCGACTTTTCTCGTTTCGCCGGCTTCCTCGAACTGGTTTTTCGGCACGAAGTACTTCGCTTATTTCGCTTCGCCCAATGGATTCGACGTGCGGCACCTGTTCGTGCCCATTGACTACGCAGCGTTCGGATTCTGGATGATCATGGCGGAAGCCGTGCTTCTGGCGATCTTGAGCAGCCGGCTCGGCACTGCGGCGGGAGAGTGGGTCCGCGCGATCCGCCGCTGAGTGCGATGAAATACTTCTTCGTAATTTTTCTGGTGCTCGCTGCGTGGGCCTTGCCCGTCTGGGCGCACGTTGGCAGCCCTGATGTTTTCCTCGAAGGGAATGCCGGGCCGTACAGATTATTCGTGACGGTGCGCGTGCCGCAGGTGATTCCCGGCATTGCGGCGATCGAAATCCGCAGCGAGTCAGATAATCTAACCGAAATCCGCATCGCGCCGATGCAGCTCACAGGTCCCGGCTCTCAGTACTCGCCCGCTCTGGAGCCCGCCGAGCGTTCCAAAAACGACCCGCAGTTTTTCCGCGGCAGTCTCTGGCTGATGGAGTTCGGCTCGCTTCAAGTACGCATCGAGGCCGACGGCGCCAATGGCAAAGGGCTGCTGGCCGTGCCGATTTCGGCGGTCGCGCAGCGCATGTTGCCGATGCAGCGGTCTCTAGGCGCGGTCCTCTTCGTTTTCATGATCGTACTTTCGCTGACCATGGTGGCGATTGTCGTGGCCGCGGTTCGCGAGGGGAACCTGCCGCCCGGCGCACTTCTCCCCACCGCGCGCGAGCAAAGAGTCCGGTTAGCGGCGGCGATCGCGAGTTTTGTAGTGGCGGCGGTTCTCACCCTTGGCGGCCTATGGTGGCGATCAGACGCGCGTCAATACGCCAGCCACATCTATACTCCTCCCGAAATCGAAGGCAATGTCGGAGCCAATGGACAATTAAACCTGCGAGCAAGGCCGATACGAATGACCTCGGGGAATCCTCGCCGTCCTGAGCATTGGATCGATTTCAACGATCTCATCCTCGATCACGAGCACTTGATGCATCTTTTCTTCGTTCGCAGTCCCGGCATGGACGTCTTCTGGCATTTGCATCCGGAGCGCACCGGCTCCGGCAGCTTCACTCAGAATCTTCCCGCTATGCCGGCTGGCCACTATCAGATCTTTGCGGATGTGGTTTTGAGCAGCGGTTTTCCCGTCACCATGATCGGGCAAATCGATCTCCCTTCCGGCATAACGGGGCAGCCGCTCGCCGGGGATGACAGCGGAACCGACGGGAGCCCCGTGTCCGCTGAAACGGGCGCCACGGCGGAGTATCCGCTTCCCGATGGCGGTCGCATTATCATTATGTGGGGGCGCGACGGGCAGCCGCTCCAGCCTCTCAGGGCCGGCGTTCCGCTGATTTTGCGCTTTCGCGTAGCGGATCGCTCAGGAAATCCGGCGCAGGATCTCGAACCCTACATGGGCATGGCGGCACATGCCGCAATCCTTCGTTCCGACGGGTCCGTCTTTGCGCACGTGCATCCGACCGGTTCTGTGCCGATGGCTTCCTTTGAACTTGCTCAGGCCAGCTTGCCCGGCAACTTGGATCATGGCACCATGGACATGAAGAAAATGGCAGCCGATAAAATCGCGCCGGAGATCTTCATCCCCTACGGTTTTCCCAAGCCCGGCCTTTACCGCATTTTTGTGCAAGTCAAGCGTGCAGGCGAAATCCAGACGGCCGTTTTCGACGCAGCAGTCCAGTAATCTGCAGCAGAATCGCCAGCCCCGGGCAATTCGGCCCGAACTCCTTAGGCAAGCATCCAAAGTGGTTGAATGATTTGCCGCTTTTTCCACTCGCAAGTGTGGCACGTAAACGATAGACTCCTAGTGCTTCAGCCAGAATCCCCAGCCTAGGGTCCTCTCCTGCCAGCTTCGGGGCATCCCTCCCCGTGCTCGGGCTAGTCCAATAAGGGAAGAAAAAGGGGGCGATCAGATGCTCAGGAAACCTTTTGCTCGGAATCGCTATTTCGGAATTCTCGCGCTCTGCCTGGTCATGTGGCTCTCGGCGTGCGGCTTCGCGCAGGATTTCAATCCCCGGATCACGTTCTTAGGCGGCGCTTCACTGTTGAGCGGATCGAGGAGCTTCGTGATCGGTCCGAGTCTATTCGGTACCCAATTTAAAAACGGCTTCAAGATCGGCGCGCGCGGCACGGTGAACCTCGGAGAGCATTGGGGCGCAGAGGGAACGTATAGCTTCGGCTCAAATGATTTGCAAGTGACCGACGTGGCGCCTGCGTCGGTCCAAACTTTCGGCATTCACCTCCACCAGCTCACTGGAAACGCCTTGTACTTTTTCACTGCCAGCGACAAATTGCTTCGCCCGTTCGTAACCGCGGGGGTTGGCTTCAGCCGATACACTCCTACGAGCGACGCCAAGCTGGCTGCTGCCCAGAACTTCCTCGGCCAGCCTGCGGTCCTCACAAGTACAAGCGCATTCAACTACAACTTCGGCGCCGGAATAGAATCGAGGCCTTGGGACCACTTTGGAGTGCGCTTCGACTTTCGCGATCATCTAACGGCAATCCCGAGGTTTGGGCTAGCGGCGATCGCCATAAGCCCGACCGCGCCCTTCGTTCCGATTTCCGGGCGGGCGCAAGACTTCGAACTCACGAGTGGCTTAAGCTACTATTTCAGCGGGGCGAAATAGGTATTTAGACTCGAAAGCGCCCGGACACGGGAGGTGCGCCTATCGGAAGAGGCCGGTGTGGCCGAGAGAGTAACGACCGGGTTGCGGATAGACGCACAATCCATGCGGTCCCTTGCCCACGGGAATTCGCGCGAGCAGTTTCCCGGTGGAGGTATCGATCGCGTAGACTTCCGCGTGGTACCGGCCGGAGAGCCACAATACTTCTCCATCCGCCGAGATCCCGCCCATATCGGGACTGCCGCCATGCGGCAGGCGCCACTTGGCGATGAGTTTCTGCGTGGCAAGGTCCATCACCGAGATGCTTCCCTCTCCACGATTCGAGATGTACATGAGTTTGGAGTCACGGCCCACAAGAAGCCCGTGCGTGCCCTTGCCCGTCTGCAAAAATCCGATAACCTGAAACTGGTCGCCGTCAATTTTGTGCACTCCGTTGGCAGCCATATCTGCGACGTAGAATACTTTAGCGTCCGGCGATAAACGCACATCCTGCGGCATGGCGGGCCGCTCGAGTCGCATGGTGGCAAGAATTTTGTGCGAGGACGTTTCCACCTTGAGCAATTTCCCGTCGAATTCGCAACTCGCTATGAAGTAGCTGCCGTCGGCCGAAAAGTCCAGGTGGTTGACGCCGTCGCAGGGCACTGTCAGCGAGAACTTCATCTTCATTGTTTGCGGATCGCGAAAATCCAGCCGGTGCAGAGCCTCGGCTACGACGATTGCCTCGCTACCGTCCGGAGTGAAGTACAGATTGTAGGGATCATCTACGGAGACGGTTCCCTCCAGCTTGGCGGTGGCGGGATTGATCTTGGTAAGGCTGTAGCCCTGATCGTCGAGCACAAACAAGGTATTCAGATCGTAAGACGGCACGATGTGCTGCGGAAGGCGACCCACAGAGAAGTGGTCGACCACCCGGTAGGTCGCGGGATCGATTACGTCCACGCTCGCGCTCTCGGAATTGGGCACATAAACGCGAGAAGGAAAATTCGTTACCGTAGGACTCAGTTGATTGGGACGGTCCGCCGCATAAATGTCCACTCCGCCAGAAGCTTGTGCCTCGCCCGGATGGGCAGGCCCAGAGCTTTCTTGGATCTTTCTGGCTACCGAGGAAACCAGCAACGCTGGATGAGCAAACAAGAGCGCGCCCATAACGAAAAGAAAGGTGATAAAGAGCAGCCGGATTAAGCTGAGGCCTAACATCAGGAAGAATTGTAATTCAAAAAATCATTCTACGCATCCGAAGTTAGGCGCTTGTACCGCCGGAATCAATGTGGTGACGAGGCGCTTGCCCCGATTTGCCGCCGTCAATTCAACTTGTCTTCATCCCCCCCATCCAAACCGCCGCTCAGCGCCACAAGAATTGTAATTCAGAATCGAAAATTCGTCTCTGCGTAGCCAAATTCAGCGCCGGTTCCGGCGGGATAAATGCTGGCGACCACAAGCAAATCACTCGCTCCAGGAAAGCTAGAGGGGCAGAAGTTTCTTCAGTGCACGCGGCTCAGGATGCCAGATCCCAGCCCCGATTAGCGAGCCGCCTGGTTCCAAGCGGAGGTAGAAGGCCGGCGTGTCCTCTTCCTTCCCGTTTTCATGCCAGAAGTGGGCGGCTAACTACGTTTTATAGGGACTCTTGTCCTTGGAAAACCGGATATCCCGGTAGATGCGCATCATGGACCCTCTCACTGTGCTCGGGTCCGCAACAATGTGGGGATTGATTTTGTGCAGGCCTGGTCCGAGGTCCGCGATGAAGCGCAGCAGCGGGTCTCTCACCTGGGTTTCGTAGCGTTGCTTGTTTTTTTGGAACCAGTCGCGGTTGTTATGAGCGCTGAGCTCGCTCAAAAAGTTGAATAGTTCGGGCGAAAAGTGGCGTATCGAGGCCACGGCGATCGTACTCACTTCAATGTTGAATTTACGATGCGTCTGGTGGAGAACTCTGCCAATCTCCGCGCGCTACGACGGCATGCCAGACGACACTGGCATGACTGCGATGCAAGGCCACTCGACGCCCGATCCGGTCCGCGCTTGGGATCCTGCCCCTTTGCTGAACATGGCCGCAAAGGGGCGGGTCGAAGGCGGCCCGCACAGATACGATCTTGCCTTCGTTGGCCTTGTACCATTCCGCCACCAACGACGTACCGACCGTCTTTGTCTTGACATCGCAAAAGAGACTGACATCATTTGCATCTTCAAATACCCTTAGAATGTCGACGTCCTCCACAATCGCAGACAGCTCTTGAATCGCGTGCAAATAGTCGTCAGCTCTGTGAAATGTATCGAATGGTCCGCGGAATTCCGAGTCGTCGTGAAGCAGCTTGCGCGCAGCTTGAAAGTCCTTCCTGCCAAGGGCCTGTTGGTAGGCGAGCACGATCTCCTGCGACTTTGCCATTCCTGCCCCCTCAGATAGATTTATCGGGATCGAGCGACGACGGATTGCTCAGAACTTTGGAGGTTCTGGTTTTACCTCAGGCACAAGCTCCTCTGCAATTACCGAAACCCCGTAGTTCCTAACCATTCGTCCGACTTGTTGACTCAGGGGATGTGACACGAATACTTTTCAGCGCTTGCACTGATGGCAATGGCCGGTGGGAACTTGAAACGTTTGAACCAATTCGCGGGACAAGGTGCCCTCAACGACCTGCTAGCCCATTTGTACGTTCGCGGCGCCATCTACTGTCGATCGGATCTCCGCCGGCCTTGGGCATTTAGTGTGGATAGAAAACCAACCGGCGGTTTTCACACGATTGCCCGGGGAAGGGGCTGGCTCGAGGTCGAAGGCGAGAAACAAAAAATCGCAGTTTCTCGCGGAGACTTGATCGTGCTCCCTCACGGGCACGCCCATTCCTTGCGCGATGCTCCCTGCAACATCACCTACGCCGTTAGAGGTGCTCATCGTGCAAAACCCGCTCGAAGAGGGCATCCCGCTCCGCATGGGGACTCGTGGACCCACTACCGTACTTCTTTGCGGCGGATTTCAACTCGAAGGCCGAAGTAGTCTCCCCTCCTCGCCAATCTTCCGAAAGTTATTCACATTCAGAGAAAGAACAACCGCATGGCGGCCTGGATACACTCCACAGATCGAAACGGAGACTCGCGTCATGCGGCCCGGCGCCGAGGCATTGGTTGCGAGGCTATCGGATGTTCTGTTCATTCAAGTCGTTCGAGCTTACTTCAGTTCTCCGACCTCGGCGGGCCGCGACGACCATGGGTCAGAGCCTTGAAGGACCCTCAGGTCGGGATGGCCATTACCAACATTCACAGGCGACCCGAGAATCACTGGACTGTTGCCACACCTCATTCGCAGCGAAATTCACGAAGCTGGTCGGAGACCCGCGTTGAGATATGTAGCCAGATGGCGCGCGCACAAAGCCGCATGGTATCTCCGGACATCGGACGAAAGCTTTCGGAGATTGCCCGACGTGTTGGCTACGAATCAGAAATAGCTTCAAGCCGCGCCTTCCAAACATTTATGGGCACGAGCCCGGGAGCATACCGCAAGACACGCCCTTAGCTCGGCTAGGTCGTCTCGAAGAGTCCCTGCAGCTCGGTTCAACTCAGCTTGACGACTTTCATCTCCCGCTTGCCGAGCCGGCGCGCTCCATTCTCGGTAACCGCAACGGAATCGCCAAACTGCGCCGTACCTCCATTCTTCAACCGGAAGGCCGGCTTCACGTCGAAGACCATTCCCGCCTGAAGCACGATTTGTCCCACGGCGCCGGCCGAGCCGCCGCGCGGCAAAGTGCCCAATCCGCCGGAATGAATCACCAATGCGCCGGGTTTGTCGCCTCGGGTGACGAGCCGTTTGTCGTAAGGCGCGCAGATTTCCTTCACCATTTTTCCCGGAGCGATCAGCGCGACCATCTCCCCGAATGCATCTAGGCTGTCCTTAGCCGCAGCATCCCAATCGGCTGGAGCCGGAGAGCCGACCACCACGGAGTGATTCACCTGCGAACCGTAACCGAGCACGCATCCGGAGCACTCCTGACTCAACACCTGTCCCGCGCGCATCACTTCCTCGAGCGGCCGATTGAGCGCGCTATTGCCCGGGCCGTCTGCGCGAACCGAAACGCGGAAGGGGCGCTCGCCGGAGGCATTCACCATGGCGTTGAACATGGCCAGCCAGACCACCCGTTGCGCCACGCCGGGCCGGGCCGTCTCGAACATCGCTTGCAGGCCCAGTTCAGCCACCTGCGTCGTTTTTTCGAGAACGGCGATCTCTTCCGGGCTGTGCAGCGCCGCGACCCCATCGATGAGATAGCTGGCCGGCTGGAATTTCGCCTGAGGAAATACCTTCAGCAAGCGATCGTACGTGGTATAGCTGACTTCGCCTTCGGGCTGCCGCGAGGCGTCCACTAAATCCGTCACGCCGATGCGTCCCTGCGCCACGTTGGCTTCGCGCATCACGTCAATAATTGATGCGGACCAAGGGCCATCCACGATGCGAACATCGATTCCTCGCTCCTGCGACAGCTTCTCTTCTCGCGCTCCTTTCACTTGGTTCGTGGAGATCGCTGCCACTTTGCCCTCGATCGGCAAAACCACCCACTTGTAAGGCAGCGAGATTCCCGTCAAATACTCGATATCCGCGTCTCCATCCTGCCGCTCTGAGATCATCTCTCCCGGATGATGCTGGCAGACCAACAGGCAGTCGAGCTCCACTTCCTTCATCTTCTGCCGAACGGCCTGCCACCGCCGCTGGATCTCCTCGCGCGACCACGCCTTGGGCAACGACTCCGGCGTAATCGCGGCGAGCCGTTGCCCGCCCGGGGATCCGCGCTCGCTTTGCGCGTTTTGAGCCCAGCTCGAACCCGACGACGCTAACAGGGAAGCCGCAATTCCGGCGGAAGCTCCCTGGAGCAGTTTCCTACGCGAAAATGCGCCGTCCTTGGCTTTGCGTGAGGCCGTTTCCACGTGACACCTCCGGAACGAATCGTTCGCTCGGCTTGTACGCCTTCTATAGCAACTCCCCGCCTGCGTCAAGCCGCCGCTTTCGCGTTTCGCGACCGGGGCTCGCGGCCAATCCCGCGTTCCTGGAATATGGAGTAGAATGCCTGGGAGAGGGTGCGCCATGAAACGAATATCTCAGAAACGAGCTTTCTTCCTGTTCCTTTCGCTAGCAACCGTTTGTGCCGGAATTTCCGTCGCCTTCGCCTTGGCCGAGGGCGAGTCCGGGACGGTGCTAACAGGCGCGGCGGCATTTTCCTCCACCGCCACGGAAAAGCCCGGCACCTTCCGCAAGATTACCGTCGCGGATTTGCCCGCTCCCTACGCCACGCCGTCCGCCGCGAATCAAAGTCACGTCGTTCCGCGCCCCGCGGACGCCTCGCTTCAGGTGCCGCCCGGTTTCCAGGTACAGCTTTTTGCAACAGACTTCACGCAGCCGCGCGAATTGCGGACGGCCCCGAATGGCGACGTCTTTGTGGCAGATAGCCGAGCCGGCGAAATCAAAGTGCTGCACGGCATGAAAGATGGCAAAGCCGAGAGCGTTGCGGTATTCGCAAGCGGGTTCAATCGGCCGTTCGGCATGGCCTTTTACCCACCGGGAGCGAACCCACAGTACATCTATGTCGGCAATACCAATTCCGTCGTGCGACTTCCCTATGGCAATGGAGATTTGAAGGCGCGCGGCCCGGCGGAAATCATCGTGAAGACGCTTCCGAGCGGTGATTCAGACGATCCCAATGGCGGCGGCCATTGGACTCGGGACGTCGTCTTCTCGCGCGATGGCAAGAAAATGTTCGTTGCCGTGGGCTCTCGCTCGAATGTGGACGACGCTGATAACAATCCCGCCGAGGTTCACCGCGCCAACGTGCTGGAGTTCAATCCCGATGGCACCGGCCTGCGAGTCTTTGCTTCCGGCATCCGCAACTGCGTCGGCGAAGCCATCCAGCCGGAAACCGGCGATCTCTGGTGTTCCACTAACGAGCGCGACGCGCTCGGCAATAATCTGCCTCCCGATTACATCACACACGTTCAGAACGGTGGCTTTTACGGCTGGCCCTGGTATTACACCGGCGGCCACCAGGACCCGCGTCACGCCGGCAAGCATCCCGAGTTGAAAGACAAAGTGGTAGTACCCGACGTGCTCCTGCAGCCGCACAATGCTTCGCTCGAAATCGCCTTTTACGAAGGTAATCAGTTTCCGTCGGAATATAAGGGCCAGATTTTCGCCGCCGAACACGGTTCCTGGAACCGCGAGACGCGCACAGGATATGAAGTGATCCGCGTGCAGGTGGAACACGGCAAGGCCACCGGTGCCTACGAGGATTTCGTCACCGGTTTTGTCACGCCCGATGGCAGAGTCTGGGGCCGCCCGGTCGGCGTAACCGTTGCGAGTGACGGCGCGCTGCTCGTCAGCGACGATGGATCGAATTCCATCTGGCGCGTCTCCTACTCCGGCCGTCCCGGCAGCAATTAAGTCTTTTTTGTGGCGCCCCATTCTTCGCTTGGCAGCCCGCCCGGCGCATCTGTCTAACGGCGCTTGTCATTCCGAGGCTGTGGCGCGCGTGGTTTGCGCGCCTGGTCTGTTGCATGCCTGTAAACGAGAAATCTCCTCTCGCATTGACACGCTGCACCAAAAATTAGATGCTGGTTGCACTTATGCCGCAATCACTTCGCTTTTGCCCGAATCCATACGAGGTGCCTTGGCCGCGTCGGCGTTTTCTCGTACCCGCGCTTGCGGCCGTGCTGGCGCTGGCTCTCGCCGTGGCCGCGCCCGCGCAGGCGCCCGCTACGGCACCTGCTCTCGGCAAAGCCGACGCCACCCGCTATATCGATAGCGTCAGAACGCTCGCCTCTCCCGACATGGAGGGCCGCGGCGCAGGGACAAAAGGCATCGACCGCGCCGCGCATCTTCTCGAGCAGCGTTATCAGAGTCTCGGCCTCGATCCTGCTGGAACACAAGGCTATTTCCAGCCCTTCGCCGTGACCACCGGCGCGAAACTAGTCGCGCACAACGATTTGCACGAAGAAGTCGGCGGCAAGAAAGGAACTCTCAAGCTGAATGAAGATTTTGTCCCCTTGAGCTTTTCCTCTTCAGGGCAGGTGGAAGCTCCAATGGTCTTTGCCGGCTACGGCGCCTCTGCGGGTGAATTTGGCTACGACGACTACACCGGCGTCGACGTGCAAGGCAAAATCGTCGTCCTGCTGCGCTACGAGCCCGCTGGCTTCGCCGCCAAGAGCGGAAATCAGGGACTCACGCAGCACGCCGCGTTGATCACCAAAGCGATCAACGCCCGCAATCACGGAGCCAAGGCCGTCGTTCTCGTCAACGGCAAACTTGGCGATGGCGAAGAGGACGTGCTGACGCGCTTCGGCAGCGTCAGCGGTCCGGAGAACGCCGGCATCCTGCTCGTGCAAGCCAAAAATAAAGTCGCGCAAGACTGGTTTGCCGCCGCGGGCAAATCGCTTCCCGCCGTGCAGGATCAGATCAACGCGAACACCAAGCCCGAATCCTTCGCCTTTCCCGCCACGCTGCGCTTAAGCGTCGACGTCCAGATCGAGATGCTCCACGCCACGGTAAACAACGTACTGGCTTATCTGCCCGGCAAAACCGATGAATACATCATCGTGGGCGCGCACTATGACCATCTGGGCTACGGCAATGTCGATTCGCTCGCTCCTTCGCAGATCGGGCAGATACATTCGGGCGCCGACGACAATGCCTCCGGCACCGCCGGAGTCCTCGAACTCGCGCGCCTTTTCGCTCCGCTCAAAGGCCAGCTTCCGCGCGGAATTCTTTTCATGTCGTTCGCCGGCGAAGAGCTCGGCCTGCTCGGCTCGGCTGACTGGGTGCAGCATCCCACGCATCCGCTCGATAAGGCCATCGCCATGATCAATATGGATATGATCGGCCGCATCAAAGACGAAAAAGTCTATATCGGCGGCGTGGGCACCGGCTCGTCCTTCGGGTCCATCCTCGCCGCGCAGAAAAATTCGTCTTTTCACTTCGACTATTCCGCAGGCGGTTACGCGGCCAGCGACCACACGTCATTCGTGGCCCGCAAGATTCCCGTGCTCTTCTTTTTCTCTGGATTGCACTCCGACTATCACAAGCCGTCCGACACCTGGGACAAAATCAACGCGACCGACGCCGCGCGATTGCTTGACTTCATCGACGGCGTCATCACGCAGCTTGATACAGCCGCCGAGCGGCCCAAATTCGTCATCGTCCCCGCTGACGATCCGCATAGTGGCGTCACCGACACCGGCGGAGGTGGCGGCTACGGCCCCTGGTTCGGCTCCATTCCCGATTTTGGGCAATCCGAAAACGGCGTGCGCTTCAGCGATATCCAGCCCGGCTCTCCCGCCGTAAAGGCCGGCCTGAAAGCCGGCGACGTGCTCGTCGATTTCGCCGGCAAGCCTATCCACAATCTCTACGATTTCACCGACGCGCTGCGCCGTAGCAAAGTCGGCGACGTCGTAGACGTCACCGTCCTCCGCGACGGCAAACCCCTGAAAGTCTCCGTTACCCTCGCCCAGCGCCGCTAAGCTGCCACCGGGTTGCCCTGAAAGTTGTCATTCCGAGCGCAGCGCGGCGCGCGTGGTTTGCGCGGCGTAAGCTTTGAGTGGCGGGCGAAGAATCCCTCTGCGTTTCTGTTAGGATTGAGACCCCCCAATACGAATCGCTGGAGAGTTCAAATGCTCATCGATCTGAGTATGCTCGTCGAATACACCGATTGGGAGCGCCACCAGTGGCATGACTTTCTCCGCCAGCACGGCGATCAAGTTCTGAAGATCAGCGCCGGGCCTCATGGCGATGGCCGGTTTGAGACCGTGGGCGACTTGGTCAGGCATATCTTTTCCGCGGAAACGCGTTACATAGAGCGGCTTTCTGATAAGCCGCTAACCGATACGGCCTCGATTCCCACCGACAATATCGAAGCGCTGTTTCGATTCGGTCAGCAAAGTCGCACAGAGCTAAAGGAATTTGTCGAAACGCTTCCCACTCGGGAATGGGATGCTCCGAGGGACTACGTGATGGCAAACAATCCGATAAGAGCGACTCCAAAGAAATTCATTATCCATATCCTCGTTCACGAAATCCGCCACTGGGCTCAGATTGCCACCGTACTTCGCATGGACGGTTTGAAGGGCGACTTCCACGATTTCCTGTTCAGCCCAGTCTTGGGCGGCGATGCCCGCCGCGACCCGGCGAAGGCGTTCACGCGGTGATCCAGCTATTCCGCAGAGGCGGATTTGCCAGCTTAATGGTGAAGAGACTCGCTTCCTGAAATAGCGGAGGACTTTACTCGTGTGGTAAAACTTCCATCCTACCAGGATGGAGGACTTGAGCGAGCAATTCGGGGGAGGGATCTGTCGAGAATTGGCGTTTGGGCGTTTGGGAGGGTGCAATTGAAAGTGCGAGTCAATTCTGGGCAAAGGAGGCTGAACGGGGGTACCTTTGCAGATTCTCCCCGAGGGTTTAGGCTGGACAATTCCTTCAGAATTGTTTAAGTCAATATGGGTAAATCCATCTCAAGGGAGAACCCATGGCAGAACGCTTTTCGGAAATGGAGAACAGTTCTGTTCCGAGCAAAGCGACCTTGGAGGAAAGACTGAAGGAATACCCAGAGCTGAAGGCCAAGATTGAGACGATGCTCGGCATTATCGAGAACGCTGGCGGGGATATCGAGAAAGCCGCCGAAGCCGAGAGACGGATCATCGAAGAATTGCGGCAAATGGGGAATGAGGTTCTACATGGTTGGGCACGCCGCCAGCAGGAGAAAAAAGAACAGGAATACAACGCTAAGCCAGGGGTGAACCGAAAGGAAAAAAAACCCTCTACTGGTACACGCGACTAGGGGAAATTGAAATCGCAGAGGAGGTCTTCACCCAAGGCCGTGGCGGGCCGGAGATACGACCCTTTTCGGCATCGGCGGAAGTGCAGTGCCGTGGCTATTCGGAAGGCCTACAGCGAGCCATGACCGATTTTGGTGCCGAGAATGCCTTTGCTGGGGCGGCG
>QHYS01000238.1 GCA_003223325.1 Acidobacteriota bacterium | reverse complement strand
ACGCATCTCTCCTTAGGCAAGGACTCGCCTGAGCCAAGGCCGATTCAGCCGCCGAAAATGGGATCCGTCGTGGCAGTGCCGCAAGTCGGTGGACTGCATCACCGCTATGAACGACGGGCTGCCTGAAAACACCAGAAGCCACCGCGCCACGCGCTGCCTCCCCTTGGCGCTTTGAAATCAGTGTCTGAACTGTGCTTCCTCGAACACGCGTGCATCGGCGAGTTTCGTTCATCAGACTCAACCAGGGCCCCAACCGCTTGAGCTTTGCGGTCCGGTTCGGGGAAACGACCTCCGCCATAGGCTGCACAGAATTTTCGTTAGAGACAGGCAGCGGGTAGTGACCCAGTTTCATTCTGGAAAACGGGCGGGACACTTTCTGACTCCGGGCGAACTCCAGGGGAGAAGGAGGAGAGTAATAGCGAACGGTACAATGCCATCGTTCACAGCGCTGTTGAATGGCAGAGAAGATACTTGATCACTTGATCAGCCAGAAACTACCCGGGAGAAGTGGCGTGTCAGGGACATCTCGTCAGTTTCAAGCAGTTAGCCGGCCAGCATCTCGCAAAAATCGCGAATCCCTGACTTCAACGCCCCATCGTACGTTACTGTTATGTATGCGTGCGTCTGTAAAAAAGTCCTGCACCCATGCAGCAAGCAGGTGTCTCAGCGTGGTGACTGCTTCTTCTAAGCTGTCTCATGCCTAGTGCGGCTTTTCCGACGTTCGATCAATCTCGCAACCGCCCTTAGGGTTTCGTTCACGTCATCCGCGGTCCGAAAGTGGCTAGCGACATCGGGTGCTAAGACGACGACGTTAGTGCCGGATGCATAGCGTGCCGCATGTTTGCCGCGCGTGCCTTTACTGAAATCGTACTCAGGTCGCATTCGATCGGAATTACGCGCCTTTCTCCTAGTCTGCTTTTTCATATTGTCTTCGCTCATTGCGGGTCGCGAGTCGCGCGCTGATGAGGCGAATGCGGTTGCCTCGCTCCGTGTACGATACCACGAGCAAGCGCCCGCGGTGTGATAGGCCCATGTCGATAAAACGCATTTCTGCCATGGAATGATCGGGATCGGAGATCGTGATAGACAGCGGGTCAGCAAATACCGTAGTGGCTTCGCGAAAAGACACGCCGTGCGCTCTGAGGTTCGAATCTGCCTTGCGGTTGTCCCATTCGAAGCGGAGTGCCATCGGAGGTCCTTTATATCAGAAGAGTGCGACGTGCACCGGTCAGCTATCGCTCGCGCAAGTCGCCTGGCTCGTTTGAATTACGCCGCCCCGAATGAACGCCTTCTTCAAGAAGTGCCCTCGCCTGTGGTTCGGCCTGTTCTTAATGCTTCCTCAGCCGCCGCGAAGTCGGGAAATGTGAGCGATTGCTCAGATGGACACTGCAAGGCTCCCCGTGTTCGTGATGGGTCGGAAGGGCGTTGAGGCCGTGGGCTAAATCGTTCGCAAGCCTCAAGGTACGTGGGGGCCACTCGGAGCGTCGTGCCTGCTGTGTTACTAAGCAGCGAGGCAGTGCTGGGCGGATCGGGTGTGGCTACGGATGCCGAGACACAGCTCTCTGCGTCATGTTTTTCAATCGAAGCGAACGTGCTCGCCTTTTGCTAGAAGCGTTCCTGGGATTTCTTTGCCTGCTTGCAAATCTTGGCGGATTAGTACCTTGTTGGGCTCACAGGCAATCACTGCGGCTTCTAACTGCTTCTTGAGTTCAGGAGAAACGATCGACTGCAGCGCGCGTGCCCAATCTGGTTGCGCCAGCGCAATTGTCAGCTGATTGTACTCGGCAGGTAGGGTCAGCGGGTCAACCTGCAGTGAGGCTTGCCCGTTCTTCTGCAGCCGGATGGTGTTCAATTCGCCTTCGAGCCGTTTCAGTCCCGCGCACGCGCATGAAGAAGGCAAGCATGCTCTTGACTTGCTCGACGCGGTTTTCCGCGGCCTTCTGTCGAGCAGTCAGCCTCGTCGCCTCTTCCTTGGCGGCCTTGGCTTTGTATTCCGTCGCGTGGACGTAGCGTGCAATGCGGTCGACTTTCTTGTCTAATTCGGTGAAGAGATCGAGGCAGCGCTACGTGGTTTCCTCGCTAATAACGCCTGTCTTCCTGCTCCTGGGTGGCTGCGTCAAACCTCGCTTCCAGTTCCTCGTCGATCTCAAACAGGGTGTTGTCTTCTGCTGTCGTGGCTGGTGCTGATACCATTTCTAGCCCCTTCTGAATAAATGGGAAGACGCACGTCTCCCTTTCAGGTCGGCGATTTGGTTTAGAGGGGGGGCCTGGAGTTTGCACAGGAGGGCGCCGACGGTGGTGGAATCGAGGCGTTGGGCGACCGCATCCAGACTATTGATGCCACGCGCAGCCGATTCCAGCACGCGCAAGACCTTCTGCTTCACAGCCACATCGCGGATCAACTTGGGCTGATTGACGCGGCCATGCTCGCGCAGGATGTTACGGTAGAACGCCGTGCCAACCGAGGCTTCCATGCGCAAGATCCGCGCGTCGAGGTCGTTGCTAGCGGTGCCGATAGCGCCGCTAGAGTTTCCATCAGAGGCATGGCCATTCCCAGAAACCGGAAGGCTCGTCCCATTGGTGCAATCGTGGCCATTTGTACCATTGCTCGGGCGGAGTTGAGACGCGTCAGCGTGCCCGACGCCGTCGCCGCCATTCGCACGGAGATGGTTGGACGCTGGCGTTTTGCTAGTACCGTTCGTTCCTGGGGGCCGCATCCCTTTGCGCCAGTTCTCCGGAATCGCCCATGCCGGCAATGCTGGCGTCTTCCGTGGTTGCCGGTTTTGATCCAGATCGACCCAGGGAGGGTTGAAATCGTAGAAGTAGCGACCAAGACCGAAGCAGGAACAGGCTCGCTTGAATGCTTGGGCGTCAGCCGAGGTCATCCCGTTGTCATCGTCGGCCCAATCCTCGCCGGTCCCGGAGTGCGACCAAAGAACAATGATCCTGACCATACACGTGACCAGGACCTTGCCGGTGACGATGGTTTCGCCCTTCTTCACCCTGGTGATGTTGTTCATGGTTTCGATCCGATAATCGCGCGTCCAGCCCTGAGGTGAAAACAACGCGTTCAGCCGGTCGGTATAAGCGCGCGGATCGGCATACGGCACGATCTGCCCGCGCCTCTTGTCATTGGAGGTGTTCATCACCCGCCACTGAACTTGTTCGGGTGGAAATGGCACTTCAAGCTCCTCAAGGACCTTTTTGATACCCAGCCCCTCGGGGAGCGTGGAATTTTCGTTGTTCGGCATGGAAGAAAATCCTCTTGTATGCGAATTCAGATGAGACTCGGGGATAAGTTCGCAAGGGGTAGTGCCATAATCCGCGGTAGATTCCTGGAACAGTCCAAGCGTTGTGCTCGTATCACCGCAGTGAGGGTATTGAATGAAGCGAGTGCGTCTCCGCGGCGACCAGAAGCGCAACCTAGCGTGGCTAGTCGCGGCAGCCGCGGCCCTCGGGGCAGCAGCGACCGCCACCATATTAAAAGACGACAAGCTGGAGAAGCAGGCCGTTACTGATCTTGTCGAACGGTCCGCGCTGCCCAAGGAGCTGAAAAACGAACTAAAGACGGTCTTCGATGTCAGAAAATCACGGAAGAAATTCATCCGTTTCATCGAACAACACTCCAGTGGATTCTTCAAGGGCGGTAATTTCAAAGCCAAGCACCTGAAGATCAAGCGCGCCAATCTCGGCAAGGAACTGACCGTTATCTACACAGCCAGGTCGAAATAGCTTCACGCCGGTGAGCCAATGTTCTTGATTCAATCGATTAAAGGTGGTGAGAAATGGGATACCGATCCCACTTCTGGCATGATCGTTGACAACCGGTCGCTTAGTTCGTCTCAGAAGTTACCATACGCCTATTTCTTCGAGGGCCTGGTACGGCACTGCCTCCTGAACTATCTTGGGGCGAATTCATCAGCGCTTGAAGGCTCCCATGAGCCAGCAGGTAGGCAGATGAAGAGTGCATCTCCAACGTCGGAGCCCAGGCCTTAATTGACGCGGCCCACCGGCACGGAAGTCTTCTCCTCGATCTCATTGGAGCGTTAATTAACTCACCGCCAGAAAAAAAGATTATGGCGGGCACAACGGTCGCGCTCTACTTTCCTGGCGCAGGCACAATAGATATGACGTTTCAGGACGGAGGATCTATCCTTTTGCAAGCCCACGGCAGCGGCACAAGATCCAGTCAGATCCAAGCGATGAGCAGCACGTTGCCTATGGAAACGTTCATAGCTATCTCATCTTGTCCCATCTTGCCTCCCGACCCTTTGCGATTGATCAGGACGGAGACATTGGCCCCCGGCTGGACCCCGCAATCCTTACAGAAGTCGGAGCCTGCCCGTAGTATTGCGCGCGGCTGAGAACCCGCCGGAGATAGGCGGCGGGATATTCACACATGATCTTCCTGATGCCGAAATCGTCTGCGAACAATCCGGCATCGTCGAACCGATCACGCTTTCCATCTTCTGGTTCTTGGGGGCAGCTGATCAACTCGCAAGTGAATGGCCGGACGATGCAATCGAAAAAAATTCTTACCCGCTTCTGTCGCGGATTCACATTGCGCTAGTCGAGTTAGCAGACTCCGCTGATCCTAAACGGTCAGGTTTTGCCCGTCAGGCCCTCGATAGTTTGGTGAAACCGGCTTTTTCAGCTTTCCCACTTTTCCACTGAGTTTCTGAAATCTCATGGTTCTAGAGTGACGAGCTTGCCGCGGGATTACCTGAGGTTGCTTGCCGTGGAATTCCCGTTATAACGCTGCGGTATAGAAGGAGACCGTCGCGTTGGTCGTACATCCATTCTGCGTCTCCCTCCGAAAAATAGCTCTGAAATACATCCAGATGCCGAAAAGCCTTCACGTCCAGCTTATGTGTGGCCGAGGGATTGTGATAGACACGCAGACCATCTAGAAGGCTTTCCGAATATGCGGATTTCTTTGCACGCACGACATGAGGCATGACACCGCTCGTATTCAGTCTGACCGCCTCGAAGAATATGTTCGGATTTGGATCGGAAGAGAGAGCCCGTACCTTTCCCCAGGACGCGCACGAGCTGAAGATGACCGCGCTGAGCCATGAGAATTCCTCCCTGCCGAACACAGCCAGGGGCACTTCGCTGAGGTTGTCCTTGCGCACTGACGTGAGCCGTTGGCCCTGCAGCGTTTCTCCCTCCTTCAAAAACCGCTCCTCATCCACGTAATAGCCATAAACAACCGCTTCGCTTGCACGCTGGCAGGCCAGGCGAGCATAAGGACTATCAAAGGCAGTGATAGCCAGTACGAATGGCCGGTTTCTGACGTGATCAAGCGATGCGTATAGCTTTGAATACTTTTTGTGCTTTGTGTCGATGCTGTTACGGATTCGCAGTATCGTCTGCCTGTTCAGCTCGTTCAGGTCTTTAGGTATGTCTTCGGCTCTGCGCTCGCTGCGTTCAGGAGGCGCACCCTGAGCATGCAACGCTACTGTGGCCTCTATGTTCATACCGCCATCTGTTGTCACGAGGAAATCTGGGGAGGGGACAGAGAAATCGACCTGCATACCGTAATGCTTAAGTACCGCGAACAAATACAGCTCCCAGAAGCTGGAATCAAATGTCGTCTGGAATTCTTCGACGAACTTGCCATCCCTGTCCTGGAAGCCTTCTGCCCACTCACCACGTCGAAGTTGAACTGATTATTCTGTTTAGAGATCGAGCTGAAGTTGGGGTGTTGATCGGGTTCGCTGACAATCGGCGTAAACAGATTCATGAAAACACTCAACTTCTCGCTCATCCAGCCCCGGAGCTAGTCGGCAGCGAATAAGGTTGGCGACAACGCAGAGTCATGCCAGTGCAGCTGCTCACGCGCAGCGGCACGCATGGCCGTCTGTATTTGGTCCGGCGTATTCTGAATATATTCCCGTGCTCGGGTGGGGTCCGGCAGATCTCTTAGGTACTGGATAGCCAGAGGAACTGAGAAATCGGATTTCTGTTTATCTTTGCAGTTGCTAGCAAGGCCCGTCCAGACACATCCATCGATGTCTCGATATTCCTCCAGCCATTTCGCCATAGCATCGCGCACTTCCTTTGTGACCCCCTCCGAGAATTGCCCGTCAGCCGTGCTGTTATGAATAAAGCGGACTGACGTTCCTTCGCGTTCTTGCAGGTTCGCCCGTACTGCGTTCAAATCTTCCGAAACTGCGGCTGCCCAAAGCGTCCTCTGACCTGCGCTATCGGGACGAATAACGAGCGTGAGCCTTCGGTCTTTCGAGATACGCGCAAACTCGATAGGCAGAATTGGGCCGTCGCGATGCCAGGCTGACTTAATTTGCAGAGAGCCAGGGCACCATATGAGCGAACCCCAGCCTATGATCGCAATCTTCATTGACGACTCCGGTTTGCTTTGCTCTTCAAATCCGCAACTTCTCGTACTCCCCCAGTTCGGTTTCTTCGTTCCGCCGATCATATAACTTCGTGGTGCGCGGGGAGGAGTGCGCGGCCATGTTCTGAACGTGCTCCAGCATGCCCTCGCTTTTGAGGTAATCGGTGATGCCGGTCGCGCGCAGGCTGTGATTACAATTTGTAGCCGACTCCCCATGATAGCGCCCCATCATTTATGATCCGGAGGGACCTGAGTACCGCTTTGCGAATGCCTGAACCTGGAATCTGGCACACTGCTAGCGCACAGCCAACTCGAATAATCAGATTTCATGCGCAAACGAGGGGGCGTGTGGCTGATCGGCCGTCACTCATCGGTTCTGGTTGATCCCTTTTCTTCGTTACACCACCAATGTGTTGCCTGGATATTGTCCGGATGGTCATCCCGCCACGCTCCTCCCATTCCTTTCGGATCCTTATGGTCCGGGACGACTTCGTTGTAATCCGTGAAGTCTTCGTGGCAGATGGCGCATATCCCGCCCTGCTGGACAATCTTTCGGTTCAGAAGTTTCCGCATCTCGGCCGGTGAGCGCAACTCCCGATATCCTCGCGGGTGATGTGGGTCTTCGATCCTCTGAATCCCGAGTCTTATCAACCTGGGCTTGGGCAGGAATTGTCGGCCACAGCAGGAGAGCGATTTATGGATCGGGCACAATTCGTTGCTACGAAGTCTCATGGCATTCCTCGAATGAGGTCGGAAGCGGGCTGCGGGTGATAAGGCACGGAGAGGGTTCTCCGGAGTGCCGGGCTGCTACAATTCCTGCCCGATGAGAATCAATGTCGAACTCGGCTCATGTGGTCCAGCAGTCAAGGTAAGGAACGGAATGAGGCGCTACGCAGTCTCGAACAACTGGACGGGGCTTTGAAGGCGCTGAGCGGAGTCGGCGCCCTGCGCGGAACTACCACAATACACGGCCCTGCACGGGCTTCGGGCTATCCAAAACAAGGCCGGCCCTGCCAGCCACTAGCCACGGTCATCGAAACCCACCCCCCAAGAACGCTAACCAGCGGTCTTTTTTGTCACGCGCGTCGGTGAGTTTCTGCACAGACAAGCGTCCGACAGGCTGGTTTTAATCTTTAAGGGGACCTGACCCAAGAATAATCACTAATTTTCCGCCGCTCGCTTCGGACCAAAGCTGATGCTCGAAATCATCGCCAATGCGCTCCGGGCTCCATCGGCTCGTCTCATCGAGGGGTGCTGCGGCTACTACCAGAACAACAAGGATGAGTGGGGAGCCTACATGACCGTGTGGGACGCCGGCCACTACCACATGATCTCCGTGTCTCACGTCAGCAACACCCCGACAAAACACGAAGTGGCAGCCGCCCTCGTCTCGCCGACAAGATACATAAAAGAAGAGGGCCGGTACCGCAACAGCCGCGGCACACTCGGGTATTGGGCAACCGTAAAGAGCGGCGATCATTGGTACATGGTCTCCGTTTCCGACATGCTTCAGCCCTTCCACAATCAGTGGTGGCTCGAAAGAATCAGTTAAAAGGCGCCGCTCTCTTTCTTTTTGCTCGGAAACAGTCAGCCAGTATGCCTTTGACGTAACTCAACCTTCGATGCGATCATTTGCGAACTATGGCTTCCAAAACGAAAAAGGGCGACAAGATGCACAAGGGACCAGGATGGACAATTACCTCTCCGTCTGGCGCTGAATTTACTGGAACGTTGCGAGAAGTACTACACGTGTGGAAAGGCAAGAGAGTTGCGTGACGCGTTTAGACGAGTCGAGCGCCTTTTCCCTTAAGCCCAGTACTTACTTTGGCTCCTCTTTCTGGATGTTGACACCACCCTTGAAGTAGGCGCCTTCATCATCAATGGAATGCGCTGAGTCGCGATGTCGCCCCTGACAACCGCCGACTGCTTTAAATCGACCCGGTCGCTTGCTTGAATATTGCCTTCCAGCCTGCCTTGCACGACCACGGCGCAGGCATTGACGTTGGCTTTAACCCGCCCGTTCGGCCCGATAGTCAGCCGGTTTCCTTTCGGGTCGATGGTGCCTTCCACGTTCAGCGCATCGTTCTCCACTACGTCCTCTTCCGGGTGGACGCCGCCCGGCCGCGGCTCGGACGGGCGTCCCGGACGACGCTGGTTTCGCACCAAACATAACCCGACCCCGTTTGGCACTCACCACGCTCTCACTCACGCCCTGCTACCCTGCCCCGGATTCCACCCAGAGCAGAGGGTTCTAGTTGAGGTTGCTCTTCAACGAAGAGGACTTGGTGCCCCGTGGCCTGCCTTCTCCGACCGCTTCGGAAGTGTTGTCATCAATCTCCGCTATCAACGATTCCAGATGCCCTTCCACGAAGGTGCGATCCGCATATTTGACGCTACGGCCGTGATCGCCACTCTGCAGAATCTCGAACCCGAGCGCTGCCAGATCGTCGATTTGGGCGTGGCGGGGAAAGGGTCCGGCAGTGTCCGGCGCCTCCAGAATCGGTTCCGCAGTGGTTTCTCTGGGACCGTACCCTTCGTAGTCCGCATGGAAATTCGCTGCCGACCGCCTGCTTTTGGCGAAGATAACCCAATCTTCGTCATGATCCGCCGTTGTAACCCCAGTACAGAATCACCGGAACCTTTGCGGCGGCCGCCTTCTTCCTCGCCCTCGGCATGGTTGTACTCCGTTGGCCGTCCGATCCTTGCAAACACGAACATTGGGGAATTCTAATTTAGCATCGTACCGATCCGCGACGGCAAGCTCTGTGATCCGAGTGCCACAACGGGTGCCGCTTCCCTCTTCGGGTCCACGTCGCGAGACGCTTCCACTGGTTAACCGGACATCGCAATTCCAATCGACGGACGCGTTCGATTCTCCCGCAACACCCTCTGTTTAACGAGGAGGAGGAGTGGCGGCCGGCCGACACCACTCCAGGGGCTAGGACGACTGTGAGAACCGGGCCTCCAGGAACTCGCCCAACTTGGCCGTAGCCTTGAATTGCGGAATGGGATCGAGTTCCTTGAACGCCGATGTGAAGGCATTGGACAGGCTCCAGATTGTCCGCGGACGGAACTCCTCGTACTTCGGCGCGAAGTACAGATCGTGCACCGTGCGAGCAAGGTGCTTGGGAGCTTCGAGCTTGCCCTCCACGAATGCCTCGTAGATCACGACTTTGGCGGTAACATCGGTGAGTTCGCTTCGCTGCCATGCCTCTACTTGTTGCCGCATCGGCTCGAAGTTCCGTTGCATCCGGTCCACACCTACTGCGACGCAGTCGATGAGAGAAAACGATTTCGAGTGCTTGGCAAGAACTGGAGTAAAGTCCCCGGTAAACGCCATGTTCGAGCACACGAACACTCGATACCCGCAGGTCATCGCCAGACGCATGCTCTTGTCATGCGAGTTGCGCAATCCGATCGAGAAGCGACAGCCCTGCATCTCGGTTTCGAGGTCGAGGACACCAAAGACCTTCATGCCGTCCGGCGAGACCGCGTACTCGTCATGGACAACTCCGATGTGGCGAAATCCGAGCGTCTCAACCAGGGCTCGAACGATCTCGTGATGCGGGATGGGACGGTGTGTTTCCGTCGCCGGTGGTGTGGGCACCAGCGCCAGTTCTTCGCGGCTAATGGTCCGGCCGTTATAGCCAATCAGCGTACTTGTTTCGGACATATTTGTTACCTCCTTGTGGATTGGGAATAACCCTCTGGTATGAAAGGCTTTTGACGAGGGCAGTGGCGTTTGGCATTTTCGAACGGCCTCAGTCGCTGTCAGCGACCGCAATAATTGCGAACTTGTAAGGGTGAAAAAAAGGACCGCCTAGCGAACCGGTTGCATCACTGTACGAGTGGGAGGCTGCGACTCTTCATGTTTACCCCACAGCCGGTTGGCCACCTGAGCACCCCGTACAAACAGACATCGGAGATTCCCAAGGGCCTGGGCGCCAAACACGAAGCCGAAGGCGTGCTCGAAGTCCTGCCCGAATTCGAATTCGGGCTCACCGACATTGAGGGCTTCTCGCACCTGATCATGATCTGGGAGTTCGACCGCTCGGAAGGGTTCCATCTGCTCGGGAGACCCCCTTCGACAATCGGCCGCATGGCGTGTTTGCCACGCGTTCTCCGCGCCGCCCCAACCCGATCGGCCTGACGGTCGTCGAACTCGTTCGCCGCGAAGGGCGAAACCTGCATGTTCGAGGCGTCGACATGCTCGATGGGACCCCTGTTCTCGACATCAAGCCCTACCTGTCGAGCATTCCGCCCGAGGCCTTACGCCGCGGCTGGCTCGCAGAAGCGGAGACCCGGCAACGAGGATGATTCCATCGCGCCTCTTGCCTTGACACCCGACGCTTGAATGGCCAAAGGTCTTGCTGTCTGCAGACTCGGTCTGCAGACTCGGTGAGCGACGCTGCTGATCGGGAAACAGGGTAGATGTATTTCTTCGTTTCGAACTTCATAAATCAGGAGAAACCTTCTCTTCTTAGCGTCGGCCCTGGTCCCCTCAATGGTGGCGGTTAAGGGCTGAATAGCGAAGCCTGTTCCGGGACAGGTGGCCGTCCGCGCTTTCTCCTGCCCGATAACGCTTCGGGTCGCTGTCCGAAGATGAAGATTGGACTGCTCTCGATGGCTGTCTCCACTGGACCAGGATCAGACTCGGAGCCAGGCGGAACACCCGGCGCTTCGCCAAAAGTGACATCATCATTTGGATAGGAGGCTGCTGCCGGAAACCGCTTCTGATGTTCGGTGCTGATTGCTTTCCAGACGGCATCAGCCGTCTCGCCAATGCCATTCCTCTCGACCAGTTCCCGTGCCATGGCCGAAAGTATGTCATCGTCTTCGTCGATCGTCTGCAAGCCTTCGCCGGCAAACTTGCCTTCCATGGTAAGAGCGACGAGGTGCTTCTTACCCATAAGGTGTAGACAGGATGTCTGCATGGTCCCTTCATAGCAAAGAAACTTCACCCGCACAGGCCGTCGCTGTCCGATCCTCCAGGACCGGCGGCTGGCTTGCCGCAAAGTGTGCAGTGAGTAGCCAGACTCGTAGAAAATGATCGTCGGAAAATCCAGCAGATCTAAGACGTAACAGCCCCTTCCCCCGCATCAGCAATGTAGAAGCGCTCCGTGACGATCTTGTCTGCGTTAAAACGACGGAAGTTGCTCTGCCAGCATTGAGCTCTGCTGAGAATCAACGATCTCCGCAACTCGAGAGACAGTAGGAACGGCGGTTGCTTGTTCAAGGGAGGTTCGTATAAGCGAGCACTCCGCCTCGGCAACGTTGGTGCCTGGAACTGCGGATCTGATCTGGCGGTTTTGTTCTTGCACTTGGCGCCAAACCATGTCAGCGGACTCGCCGATTCGCGCTTCGGTGACGAGTTCTTTGGCCATAGCGGTGAGCATGTCGGCACCATCATCGTTCATTTCCTGGAGACCGCCGCTGCTGAACTCTCCTTCCATCGCCAGCGACACCAACATCTTTTTCCCCATCAAGCGAAGACAGGTCGCCTGCAAAGTGTCGGCGTAATGCAGATAAATCACCCGAACTGGTTTACGCTGCCCGATGCGCCACGATCGGCGACTGGCCTGGCGCAAGGTGTGCAGTGAGTACCCTGTTTCGTAGAAGATTAGGCATGTGTGCGCGAGCAGATCGATCCCCGTCTCGATGACTTTGGGGTGGCTGATCGAAACCTGAACACCCTCTTGCAGTCGCCGCTCGAACCAGGCTTCTCGCTTGTCCGTCGGGACGTCCGCAGTCAGGACTGCCACGCTGATTCCTTCGCTGCGCAAGATCCGCTCCAACCTTTGTGTGACATCACGCTTTCGCGTATACACGGCATAGATGTGACACCGATTTCCACGGCTGAGCTCGGCTTTGACTTCGTACAGAAGCCGCTGCTCTTTTGCCTGCAGGACGTTTTCGTCGAGGTCCTCCGTTGAAGCAATCAGGAACCGCTCTCGCCTTTGTGTCTCGGGATCGTATTCATAACCGATCAGGTCTCCGAGACCAAACGGACGATCGGGATAGAGCAGAAGCGCATTGAGGCCTGTACTGATCACCGATTGATTCCCGCGGTGCGCTTTAAGTGCCGCCTTAATGTCGTCTTCCAGCTTCCGATACGCGATCTCCAAGGGCTGGTCCATCGTCACGCCAATCACTTCTTCCGTGAACGGGGGAAGCTCACTGGACACGTCCTCCAGGGAGACGAACGCCGCGAGTTCCATCAGAAAGTCTCCGAAGAGCTTGGGGGATGCACCCGGTCGGCGCTTGACCTGCGTCGTGACTCGAGCCTTGGAACATGCATTGTCGGAAGGTTGAACCGTCGTGATCGTTTCCAACACACCATAGGTCTCAGCAAACGATTTGACTCCAGCCTCTCCCCAGGAGTACCCGCGGCGGACCATCTCGCCTGGATCAAGACGGAACAACAGGTAATAAACGTCATCGGCAAAGCCGCCCAAGAGCGTGCCCGTAAGAATCGCGATGTGATCCGCACAGGAAGCAAGTGTCCCTAAGCCATTGCCCTGCGCAGTGTCACCGCCGGCAAGTTGGTGGGCCTCATCGCACAACGCGTAGTCGAACCAGCCCGGCATGTAACGCCCGATGAAGTCCAATGGGGCCACTCGCCTGATGCACTTTCCGTCCGCCTGCCAGAGCGGTCTGTACATGACACGCCTGCTCTGTCCCCGAGCGATCGGCTCGCTGTCCTCTTTATCGCCACCGATGATTTCGCTCAGGCGTACTCTCTGGAAATCTGCGCGACAGAGGCAACTATCATCCACGTATACTGCTTCGCCTGTGTCAGGATTCACAACACAGCCACGGAACCGGCCGGATTGGGGTACCTGATAAGCGTGCTTCCAGAAGTAACCCAGCTTGGCGCGATCACGACCTGCGATGAACAGCGTTGGCCGGTGGCCGACGGTGTCTTGCCATCGGGAGCGCGCACTCGAACGACTTTTCCGCAGTCGAAGTTCAGAAAGGCTGGTCTGAAGCCCCTCGCGGACGATCCTTCCGCACCGAAGTCGAACCTCGTTTACCCCGCAGCGATAATCTTTTGACGCGTCGCGGAGGCCATCGATCATGAACACACGCAGCCCGGGTATCGTGAGCAAAGCCTCTCGCGCCCACTTCTCAGTGAGATGAGGCGGAACCATTGCAATGGCGGTGTACGGTTTGCCGTCGCGGTGCACGTGAACAGCGGCCAAAGAGATGAGTGTTTTTCCCGTTCCGCACTCCGCCACAACGGCGGCACTCTTCGCCTGTTGCCATCTCTTCACCACACCCATGATGGCCAGGGCCTGCGCAGGAAACGGCTTTCGCAAAAGGTTGTCGAGACGCGGTGACACGGCATCATCCACATTCTGGAGTGGGGGAAAGGACTGAAGAATCCTGGCGCCCAACTCCGGGGCAAACATGGTGAGGTATTCCGAGATGCTTTGCGGAGCGGACACAGAGATTCACCTTTCTTTTCCACAGATTTCAGCTCACACGTCGAAAAGCCTCTTTCGTCTAATCAGAGAACCGACGAAAGCCCTATATGGTCGAAGTTCGCTGGGAACGCTACCCGAGACTGGCGGCTCTCGGGCCGTCGCGCACGTGGCTGCAGATTCAGGCCAACCTGGGTTTGGCTCGCAACACGATCGAAGCCTACGGACGCGCGCTAGAGGATTATCTGGCGTTCACTTTCCGGTCTGGTGCTGACATCATCACAGCCGGACGAGAACACATTTCGGCATACGTCCGTGATCTGAGCTCGCGGCGGAATCCGAAAAGGTGCAAGGTAGTCGTCATTGACTCCGGCGCGGGCCTCGCGAACGCTACTCTGCAACAGCGGTTAACCGCGATTTCGCCTCTTCTATGACTACCTAATCGAAGAAGACCTGCGGACCACGAATCCCGTCGGTCGCGGGCGTTACACAAAAGGCAAGGGATTTGGTGGGATACGTGAGCGCGGCCTGATTCCTCGTTATTCGAAGTTGCCCTGGATTCCGAACGACACCGAGTGGCATGCGGTACTTGAGGCAACGCGTTACGAATCTCCACGGAACCGCTTGATGCTGGCCCTGTCCTATGACTCGGCCTTGCGAAGAGAGGAACTCTGCAGCCTGCACACTGGTGACATCGACCCGGCACATTCGACTGTCACGATTCGTGCCGAGAACACGAAGTCGCGGAAAGGGCGCGTTGTACCCTACTCGCTGGCAACGGCCGAGTTGCTGAGGGCTTACCTGCCAAGGCGTCGCGAACTGACACGGGACCGCGGCCCGCTTTTCATTTCGGAATCACGGCGCAACCGAGGTAGACCCCTTTCGATTTGGACATGGTCGAAGATCGTGGAGAACATTTCCGAGCGGAGCGGGGTCGCTGAGTTTACCACGCACACCCCGCGCCATCTCTGCTTGACCGATCTCGCGCGAGCCAACTGGGACCTCCATGAGATCGCCGAGTTCGCCGGCCACAAGAGTATCCAGACCACTCTTCTTTATATACATCTCAGCGGTCGGGATCTGGCGACGAAGCTAGCACAAGGCATGGCGCAGATCCACACCTGGCGCATCCAGATGATGAAGGAGATCCTCTCTGCATAAGCTTTTTGTCAACGCTGCCCAACTGGTCGCAGCACCCGAAGAAGAATCAAGCTGGTCGTGGCCTGTTGATCCGCGCCGATACGATCGCCGCCCAGCTCTTCGCGCCAGCGAGGCCGCAGCACTCAGCTACCTTACGTCCCGAGAGGAACCTTACGGCCATTTTCCTGAATGGGTCACACGAGACCTTCGCCGCCTCACTCAACCACTGGATGACGTAAGAGTGATTGTCAAACCGCCAAAGCAATCCTGGAGCGGTGTCATCAAAGTCCTCATCATTGAGATGCATCAGCGGCAAAGCTCGTATTGGGCCGGGACGGAGGACGAGTGGTTGGAGATCCTCTGTTCCACTGGGAAGGATTTTCGCAAGCGCTATCCCCGAACCAACGGTCACAATCGGCATCTGCTGGTTGCCAGCACATATCTGTTGCGCATATTCGACGATTTCCGAAAGCTCGGGATCATTGACAGGACGGCTCTAGCGTCGCGGATCTTCGGGAGATCGCGAGTCGAGGATGCCGTGAAGCGTGTGATCGATCTGGCGCGCTCCTGGGGCTATGCGCACTGGGCAGCGAAAGACCTTCAGTTTGCCGTTTGCACGATGCTCCTGGCAAACAAGAGCCCACTTTTGGAAGAACTCACGCTCGATGGGCTGGAGTCGGAGCGCAAGATGACTCCCGTCTACAACCGACGCGCGGCTATCGGTGTGTTGTCCCGTGTGCTCGTGGGACTCAAGATCATTTCCGCTCCATTGCCTAAATATCGCATTCGTTCATTCATGGGTAACGCCCGCAATGGCGTGTCTGCCGAGTGGTTACGATGGGTGGAACGTTGGTGCTCCACCTCGACGCAGCAGGCCAACAGTCGTAAACGGCAGTACTTTTGTTTGCTCAAGCTGGGGCGTTGGGTGACTGCAGCCCACCCTGAATGCATTTCTCCTGTGCGCTGGACACGGGACGTCGCTGCTGAGTGGGTCGCCACCGCTTGTCGAATGAAGGTGGGAGATTGGACCCAGATCGAAGAGAAACGACAGAAAAGGCGCGGTCAGCCTCTTTCGGCCAAAGCCAAGGCGCACCATTTGACATCGGCAGCGACGTTCTTTCGCGACCTTCAAGAGTGGGCATGGATCCCGAGACGATTTGATCCCCGCCGTAGTTTTGCGGCACCTCGCAGCCTTCGCGCCCTGATTGGCCCCAAGCCTCGCGTGATCGCAGACGACATCTGGGCGAAACTTCTGTGGGCAGGATTGAACCTCAAACAGGAAGACCTACCCACTTCGAATGAATGCCCGAACCACTATTATCCGCTCAGCATGGTGCGTGCTCTCACTCTGGTGTGGTTGTTCTGTGGATTGCGAACCGACGAGATTCGCCGTTTGCGTCTTGGGTGTACGCGCGAAGACTGGAATCCCGGATCCGGCGAGACGAGTGCGAAGATTTGTCACCTCAACGTTCCGGTGAACAAGACTAGCCAAAGCTTCACGAAACCCGTCGACTGGCTCGTGGGTGAGGCGGTGCGCACTTGGGAAACCGAACGTCCCGCTCAGCCGCCAGCTGTGGACGAAAAAACCGGCGAGTTGGTCCATTTCCTCTTCATGTACCGGTGCAACCGAGTATCGACAACGTATATCAATCACACTCTGATCCCGATTCTGTGCACGAAAGCGGGTGCTCCGCTGGAAGACGCCCTGGGGAGGCTGACCAGCCATCGAGCCAGATCTACAATCGCCTCACAACTCTTTACGGCCAAGGAGCCGATGTCGCTCTTCGAACTGCAGAACTGGTTGGGTCATAGATGGGCGAATTCCACCCAGCACTATCTTGCCCTCAGTCCTACGAAACTCGTGAATTCCTATCGCGATGCCGGTTATTTCGCTCGCAACATTCGAGCCGTCGAGGTGCTAATCGATCGTCAGGCCGTGATAACCGGCAAGGCTGCACAAGAACCCTGGAAGTTCTACGATCTCGGCCACGGCTACTGCACCTACGATTTTTTCGACCAGTGCCCGCATCGCATGGCCTGTGCAAAATGCAACTTCTACCTGCCCAAGAACTCTTCGCAGGCGCAGTTGGTTGAGGGCAAAGCCAACCTATTGCAGTTAAGGCAGGAGATACCCTTGAGCGACACGGAACTAGCTGCGGTTGACGATGGTGTCGGCCAATGCAAAAACTCCTGGATCAGTTGGCTGATGTCCCTACGCCCGCCGGTCCAACCCCGCGTGAACTGGAGGCGCGGCCGCGAGGCGCTGCGAGCTGAAGAGAGTTAAGATGTTGCGGCATGCCAAAGACCATCCGACGCCGCACCTTGATTACCTCTCCACTTGCATGGCAAATGACTGCAGCGCCTGTAGCGCCTCCACTGATTCCAGTTTTGCCCGAACGGGGTGGTACTCAGCTGCGAGCGCCGCGTGGAGTGGTACTCGTGGACACTCGCGAGCAAATCCCCTTCGATTTTTCCGGTTTTGCCGAGTGGTTTAGCGGAGTTGAAAAGAGGGCGCTCGCGCTCGGGGATTACACCGTTGCGGGCCTTGAAGATATGTGTGTCGTCGAGCGAAAGGATCTAGCCGATCTGGTCCACTCGTTCACGGCTGAGCGTTCAGTGTTCATCGAGCGGCTCAGACGTATGAGTAGTTGTCCGCACCGATTGCTGGTGATCACAGCCGCGCTCAGTCAGGTCAAGTCTCCTTATCCGCATTCCGGTGTGAATCCGAACCGTATTCTGCAGTCCCTCATCGCCGTGCTCGCGGGGCTGGGCGTGCCTTTTGTGACCACCGAAACGCACGAACTGGGTGAAGAAATCGTAGCCTCCTACCTGTATCAGATTCATCTCTACAACTGGCTCGACAAGAACGACCACGGGCGGTTTCTGGCAGATAACGATCTCTAGCAGACCCGTGTCTGCCGGAACATATGATGGCAATCGTTTGCGACGGAAACGGCCTGCGCAGCAACCTGTCAATGCGAGGTGAGACTGGATCGTCGAACCGGTGAAGGGCCGGATATTCCTCGAGTATGCGCTCTCCCAAAAGACTTGCGTTTACACGCATGTAGTCGTAGATCGTGGTTGGTTTGGGCATGGGAATCCTCAAACGTGCGGCAGGAAAGTTGTGGAGGAGTCAGTAGCTGGAAGAACAGACGAGGGCAACGGATCAGTTGGTAGCCTTCGAAGACACTTGCTGCCGGTCGAAGCCCGGACCGAGTCTAGTCCGCGTAACCAGGCGTAACATAAACGCCCCAAACCTGGCCGACCACGGGGTGCGGAGCGCTATCGCGATATTTCGCCAATTGACCTACCAATGCGCCACCAACTCCCCAGCTTTCATTGACTTGCTCTACCTTCCACCCTAAGATTTCAGCCCAATGATCGGGCAGACCATCTCGCACTACCGCATCGTGGAGAAGCTCGGTGGTGGTGGTATGGGTGTGGTCTACAAGGCCGAAGATTCCGAGCTTGGACGCTTCGTCGCTCTCAAATTTCTCCCGCAAGAAGTTGCGCAGGACCCGCAGGCGCTGGAGCGTTTCCGTCGAGAGGCCCGCGCTGCGTCTGCCCTGAACCATCCAAATATCTGCACCATTCATGAAATCGGGAGGCACGAAGGCCAGTCGTTCATCGTCATGGAGTTTCTCGAGGGCATGACGTTGAAGCACCGCATTGCCGGGCGTCCGCTGGAGATGGAAACTCTTCTTCTGCTTGCCACTGAGGTTGCAGACGCTCTCGACGCTGCTCACTCCGCAGGCATTGTTCATCGCGACATTAAACCCGCCAATATCTTCGTTACTAAACGTGGCAGTGCCAAGATTCTAGATTTCGGACTGGCGAAAATAACGACTAGCGGAAGCAGCGTAATGGGGGCAGCCGTCGGGACGTCACAGCCGACTCTCGAATCGAATGACACGCATCTGACGAGTCCGGGAACCGCGGTTGGAACGATTGCCTACATGTCGCCAGAGCAGGTCCGAGCAAAGGAATTGGATGCACGAACCGATTTATTCTCGTTTGGTGCAGTCTTATATGAGATGGCGACCGGGACGTTGCCTTTCCGTGGGGAAAGCTCGGGAGTC
>QHYS01000237.1 GCA_003223325.1 Acidobacteriota bacterium | reverse complement strand
GGGCTGCCGCGTGGCGGCGCTGGCGCTCGCGGAGATTGTTTCGCCAATGGCGGCGGAAATGGACGCGCAGCTAGAACCCAACGTGCGCAAAACCAGCGCGCGTAAGGGGCCCAGGTTGCGCCGATGTCACGCGACGAGCAGTTCGAGTGCTGCGCTGAGGCTCGGCCCAGGTTGCGCCGAAGCTCGGGGAGCGGGCAATGAAGGCAGGCGCCGTCTGCAACCGACGCTTTTCTGGTATGCCACGAAAGCTAAACGGCGGCGCCGAATACGAAGCCGCGCGGCGCGTAGTCGGATTGGGCCGAGTAGATTCGCGAGCGCGTGGGCCCGGAACTCATCCGCGCCCACATGTACCCGCCGGCGCGCTACTTCCGCCAGACGACACAGGCGCAGAGGGCGGCGTCGACAAAAGACGCGCCCGAAGCGAAAATAAAATTGGTGCCCTGTGAGCTGGATTTCGCCTGAAGACGCCTATTTGATCTTTGACAAATGGCGCGAAGAGCAGTCGCCGCTGCAATTGGTAATGAGGCGGCCGCCCGGCCTGCGCGCGGTGAATTCGACTTTTGTGAAAAGCGTGCTGCCGCATTCGCATCAAGTGCTGATTGCAGCGCTGGTGGATGGCGAATACCTGAACGTAGCCGTGAATCTCGAAGGCGCCGAATACGAATACGAAGACGCGAGTGCGGTGTTGCCGGAGTTTGCGGGAGGGAAGTGGGTATGCTTTCTGGCCGCGAATTTCCCGAACGGCAACCGTTACGTGTTTGGCGAGCGGGCAGCGGCGGAAGCGTAGCGCTTTGTATTGCGGCCCTTGTGGCTATCTCTCGGCGTTCCCCGGCGTGATGAGGTCGCGGGCGTGCAGCAACTTCACGCCGACTCCATAAGCCATCTTTGGCTTGGGCTCGACGCGCACGACTTCGGCGACGAATTCCAGGTTCAGCGAACCAAATGAGGGAATGACGTGCAGCCGCATGCCCACGAAATAGCAGTGCATACTGGTGACGAAGTAAAAGCCTCCGCGGCTGTAATTCTGCATGATTTGAACTTCTTCGATTGCCGTGCCGTGAATATCCGCACCTTGTATCCAGACCTGCCGCGGCCCTTTGTGGCGCTGTTCACGGCGGCGTTCGGAACGGGCAGCGGGCGCAGGGGCGGCCGCTTTGCGCCGCGGTTTGGCTACGGCCTCTTCGTGGCCTGCGGAGACCTGGACATCCAGCTCAGGCATAGGCGGCTCCTTTTTTCATGCAGCGCGGGCTGCGGTTGGGGCGAACGCTGAGTGCTGAGCGAAGAGACGAGCCTTGCCGAAGGAAAACTCTGCGCGTCGCCAGCAACGGCAGCTTAGCGGTGCGCCGCGAACGGAGTCGATAGGACCCGAGTACCACGGCTCTGGTCCTTCTGGTTTCCGGAAGCTCTACGCCGGGTTGTGCGAAATGCAGATCCCTCGCATCGCTCGGGACGACGACGAGGCGGGGCGGCCGGGGAGGGAGACTCAGTCGCCTTTGCAGTTGATGATTTGGCGCAGAGTGTGGGTGATGCGCACCAGATCGCGCGCGTGCTCCATGATCTGATCGATGTCCTTGTAGGCGCCAGGGATTTCGTCCAGCAACAGCGTGGACCTGCGGAACTCGATGCCGGCCATGGCGGCTTCCAGATCCTTCATGGCAAAGGAGGCCCGTGCCTTGGTGCGGGACATGCGGCGGCCGGCACCGTGGGGAGCCGAGTGAAACGACTGCGCATTGCCGAGTCCGGCGACGATATAACTGCACGTGCCCATGGATCCGGGAATCATGCCCCGCATGCCTTCGCGGGCTTCGATGGCGCCTTTGCGCGTGATCCAAACGTCGTGGCCGAAGTGCTGCTCGACCTGCGTGAAATTATGGTGACAATTGATGCGTTCGACTTCGAGCTCGCGTTCGTGCCCAGCTTCGCCATAGACGTGATGGCTCAGCTCGCGCAGCATGCGGTCCATCATCTCGTCGCGATTGAGATGCGCGAACTTCTGCGCCCATTTCAGGTCGCGTAGGTAATTGTCGAAATCCTCGGTGCCTTCGTTCAGATAAGCGAGATCGCGATCGGGCAGTGCGATATTGCGTTTTCTGCAAATCTCCTGCGCGCAGCGGATATAGTGATTGCCGATGCGATTGCCCACGCCGCGCGAGCCGGAATGCAGCGTCAGCCACACTTTGTCGTTTTCGTCGAGGCAGACTTCGGCGAAATGATTACCGCCGCCTAGCGTCCCCAGGGCGGCTTCCCAGTCTTTGTTAAAATTGCTGTAGCGAGCCCCGGCGGCGGATTCGAGCTTTTTGAGTTCGGCGATGCGCGGCTCGGCGGTGTCAGCGATTTTGAAGTTGTTCCGGCCCGCGGACATGGGGATCCGCCGTTCGATGCCTTCGCGCAGGCGGCGCAGCTCCTTCAGGTCACTGCGCGCGAGCGGCGTCTGGAGCGCGATCATGCCGCAGCCGATGTCCACGCCTACGGCGGCGGGCACGACGGCGCCTTTGGTCGCGATCACGGTGCCCACAGTGGCGCCCTTGCCGTAATGGCAATCCGGCATCACCGCCACCCATTTGAAGACGAACGGGAGCTCGGCGGTGTTGAGGATCTGCTTCTGCGCTTCCGGTTCGATCTCCGACCAAGGCAGAAACGTGGTGATTTTTTCGCTGACGCGGCCCATCGTTTTCGGCTCCGGCTTGGAAGCCCATCCCCAATTCTAAACGAGTGCTTAGGCAGAAAGCGGGAATGGTACTATCTTCTGCGCCGCGTTCAGGTCGCCTTCTGCATCAGATGTGCTTTACCGGGGGAATTGTGAAAAGAGCATTCGTGGTGGTGTTTTTATTGTCTCTCGCCGGGGCCGCCGCAGCGCGCGGGCAATCCACCGCCGACCGGATGCCCCAAAAGGGCGGTACCGAGTTTCAGATCTGGAGCGGCGCGGGGCATTCGGCGCTCAATGGAGTCGCGAAGACGGGCGTCTGGGATGTCGGGGTGCGTTACGGCGTGATATTGACGAATGCACACGGTCCGGGCTTTCTTCGCGGGCGTTTCGAATATGCCATAGACGCCGTGCCGATGTATCTGATCTTTCAGCCCCGGGGCACGGTTTACGGCGTGGGCGTCAACCCTTTCGCATTCAAATGGAATTTCGATACCGGCGGCCTCTTGGCGCCCTATTTCGACCTGGGCGGCGGCGTTCTTTTCACCAGCAGAGACGTGCCTAGCGGCGTTTCGAACATCAATTTTGCGTCGGGGCCGGGGATAGGCGTAAACGTGGGCCATGGCAAAGAGCATTGGAGTCTGGAGGTGCGTTGGCTGCATATCTCCGACGCGGGGCTCACCAACAATAATCCCGGCATCAACGTCCTCCAGGTGCGCGCCGGCCTGGGCTGGTTCCACCGCAAAGAATAAGCTGGGATGCCGCCCAGAAGGGCGGTGTCATCCTGAGCGGGTTTACGTCGTACACCCAAGGATCTCTCCCATTGCGGTAAGCGAGGAGAGATCTTCAGGCCATACGGCCCTCAGAATGACACAGTGGCGGCCCTCTCCAGCGATCTTGGGAGGTTACAAATCGCTGCGCTCGGGACGTGCTCGCCTTACGAACTGGCCTTGCCGGAGATTCGCCGGCCGATCGCGCGATTGATCCAGGGCGCGAATCGTTCGAGGGCGACGAGAATCTTGCCGTGGCCGGTGATGATGACTTCGCGCTGCCCGCGCGCCACGGCGCGCAACATCTGCCGCACAGCCTTTTCCGTGGTCATCACGAGCCAAGCCGGAAGGGGATCCTTCGCTCCGGGGTGAAATTTTCCTCGGTTATCGATGCGGCGGATGTTGCTGGCCACGAACCCGGGACTGATCAGCGTCACTTTCAATCCGCATCCCTTCAGCTCTGGCGTGATGCAATTCGCCAGCGCGCGCAGCGCAAACTTGCTCATGGCATAGGGTGAAGTTCCCGGCGCCGCCCCCCATCCGGAAATGCTTCCCATGATCGCGATGCGGCCCTTGGCCTTCTCGATCTCCGGAAGCACGGCATAGATCGTGCGCAGCACCCCGAATACGTTGGTCTCAAACTGCCGGCGGTAATCTTCCAACGAAAGCTTTTTCAACGGCCCTACCACGCCAAAACCAGCGTTGGCAATGGCCACGTCCAGCTTTCCCCAGTGGCGCAGGCTTTCGGCGACGGCCCGCTCGAGGTCGCCGTCGCGCGTGACGTCGCAGGCCACGGCGAGAGGTTTCCCTCTCTGCGCCGCCGCGATTTTCTCCACCAAAGCTTTCAACAGCTCGGTGCGGCGCGCCGCCAGCGTCAGCTTCGCGCCCGCGCGGCTGAGTTGCCGCGCAAGTTCCTCTCCGATGCCCGACGAAGCGCCGGTGATGAGAACGACCTTGTCGCTAAAAAACTGTTCCGTCCTGGACATGAGAAGCGAGAAATGAGGCCGCCTACCCGACGCTAGCGAGGATTGCGGAATCTTGTGACGCGCAACCCGTCTGTCATTCCGAACCAAGCCGGGATCCCCGGCACATGCTCGATTTGCTTGTGCCGGGGTAGAGAAGCGAGCAATCCGCTTTTGCTTTCCCCTACAAACAGCAGATTCTTCGCGCCAAAAACCGGCGCTCGGAATGACAATTTCTCTCTGGGGCCGAGAATCCCTCGTGGCTCAGCGTCATCATAACCTGCCATCTTCCCTGAGTTGCTGAAGCACTACGGATGCGGCCGGGCGACCAGGCTCATGGGCCAAGGGCGGAAGATCATCAGCGTCATCAGCAGAAAGCCGATCATGACGATGTTCTTGCCGAAATGGGCCTGCTCGTTCATGCGCCCCATAGGATCGGAAACCAGCCAAAACGCGTGAATCTTGAAACTGACACCCAGCAGGAAAAGGATCAGAAGGCCTGTGCCGATCGTGGGATGGTAGCCCAACAGGAAACTTGCTCCGCCCAGCAGCAGCAGGACACCAGTACCCATCACGGCGAGCTTCGGCGCGGGCGTGCCTTTGCTTTGTGCGTAGCCTGTCATCATGCCCGTCTTGGTGAAATGGTTGTAAGCCGCCATCAGGAAATAGCCACCCACGATGATGCGTCCGATCAGGAAGAGGATGTTGAAGGCTTGGGCCAAGTCCATGCACGACCTCCTTGTCGTAACGGTGTCTAGACTCTAGAAACTTGCGGGTTTGGGTTCCTTGCCGCCCTAGCGTGGCAGCGCCATATATTACTCCTCTGTATTAGCGAGCTGACAAGCTAACCTCGGCGCCGAATTCGGTGACGTCAGATTTCCCCCAGGCATCGAAGTGGGTAGGAAGAGCAAAACGGGAACCGCAATCCTCGCGCTTCCGTCGTAGACTCCGAACTTTGCATCGGCGGTGGATTCAACGCGAGTGAGAGGAGCGGATATGCAGAAGATCAGGTCCAAATCGGCGTGTTTGATGTGTGGCAAGCCTCCGGTGCGGCTCATCTGCCCGCTCTGCGCCGGACGCCTGCGGAAAGAGGCGCTGCGCGATGAGGACGAGAAGCAAGGCAAGCGGCCCGCCCATCTGACCCACTCCTGAGATTCCCTCCGCCGGTCGTTCGTGCACCTTCAACGAATCCATACCTAACAATGCCGCCTTGTAAGACCGCGCCAAAATTGCTCGGGCTCGCTCGTTCCGGCGTGAGGCGTACCGCCGGCTTTAGCCCGGCAAATCTTCGCCAGGAGAAACATGCCGTGCTAAAGGACAGCGCTAAAGCAAGAGTATCCTCAGATGCTGGCGGCGTTCGCGACGGGGAAGCCGCGGCGGTAGTCGAAGGGCGGCAGCGCCGTGTGCACCAGGCGGGCGAAATCTCCGAGCCGATGGCCCAGAGCGCGCTTGGGAACGATGCGGTAAAGCCGGGGATTGAGGTAGAGAAGATACATGTGCCGGTCTTCCAGATAACCGGCAAGCTCACTCCAATGGCGCCGGCTCTGCGAAGCCGGATCTACGACGTGGAATCCTTCCTCGCTGAAGTAAATACGCAGCGGCCCGTAGTAATGCTGCCGCGGGCGCATCGTTCTCGTCAGAAAGAAAACGAAGGCACCCAGAGCCAGGGGCATCAGCCAGGCGGGCGCTTGTCCGATGCGCGCTCCTGCGATCATCACGAGAATCGCGTAGAGGAATGCGACCATGACAAAGCCGATCTTCAGCACGCGTCGCCAGCCTCCTCCTTTGCGCACGTGCAGCCATTTGGCGCGCCAGAGGTCCGCTCGGGTGTGCGCAAATTCAATGGGACAGGCGTTGAAGGGGCGGTCGTTGTGCAATTTATCGAGGATCAGGCGGCGAAATTCGGTGACCTCGCCTTCACTGGCGAAAGCTGATTTGGGAATAGGGAAGGACTCTCTGCGCGTGAGCGGAATCAGGAAAAATGGCGTTTCGGTGAACCCGGTCAGCTCGCTCCAGGGACGCGACACCAGCCCGCATTGGCAGCTCAGCGCCAGCGATTCGAAAGTGGCCTCCAGGGTTCTGGAGTCGCGGCAGTGGACTCTACCGTAGGAGGCCAGCAGGTCCTGTTCACGTCGAGCACGCCAGCGCCGCAGAGAACGCCGGTCGAGCAAATAACCAAAACCGCCGAGCGCAAGGCCCAGTCCGATCGAGGCCAGCGCGGCGGCGGGAGGCGACTGGCCCTGGGCCACTTGCTCCATTACGACCCCTGCGCCCGGGACGATCAGGGCGAGGCAAATCAGGCTCATGATCAGCGCAAATGCGGTCCGGCCAGGATGCTGCGGCGGCGGCTGCAAAGTTCGGAATTCGGGTAGGGAAATTCCGTAAATAATTTTCACTGAGGGCTATTCTAACGGGAAGCGGCCGGAGGCCCAAGCCGTTGCTGGGTCTGCCCCCGGCAAAGAGTAAACGCGATCGGCGCTCTGGCAATTTGAAGATTTCCCGATGTCAGGATGGAGGCCGCACCACCTCCGCCCGCCGTGCGCTCTTCGTGCTGGTGAGCACAATCTTCTCTCTCCCGGTGTGCGCGCAATCCGATAACGGCAAATTTTCCTGGGCATCGCGGCCCCCCGTCGTCACCACGCTCTACGCCTTGCTGCGCTACAAGCGCAGCAAGGGGCCCAGCCACAGCCATTAAACCTGCTACCGCCCTGAAAGGCGGCGGTTGTAGGGCCGGGCTTTAGCCCCGGCGTCGCCGTTGAAAAGCCCTTTGCCCCAAGCCGGGTCCAGATCGGCGAAGGGCTTGGCGGCGACAATCTCCTGCTCGCTCTTTCCCGAAGACTTGAGTTTCTGCACCCGCTTGCGCGCTGTAACCAACATGTCGCGGTATTTCGTCAGCGCAGCTTTGTCTCCCAGCGGGCCGTGGCCGGGAACGATCTTCGTATTGTTATCGGCCATCTTCAGCAGCTTATCAGCGCCGGCGATCTGGCCGGTGATGCTGCCGCGGGTTTCCCCATCGATGAAGGGATACATGCCGTTGAAGAAGACGTCGCCGCAGTGCAGCACGTTGGCTTTCTTGTAGAGGACAGAGATATCCGTATCAGTGTGCGCCGGGGGAATATAGCCGAGCTCTAGATCTTCGCCATTGGCCTGCATGGCGTGGCGGTCTTTGAACATCTGCGTGGGCAAGGCATTGGCCGGAGAGGGATCGAAGTGCATGCCCAGAGGCTTCAGGTCGTGAGACTCGGACATGCGTTTTTTCGTGTTCTCGTGCGCCAGAATCACCGCGCCGGCATCGTGGAAGCGCGCGTAGTTGTCGGTGTGGTCGAAGTGCCAGTGCGTATCAATCAGCAGCTTGATAGGGGCATTGCCCATCCCGTCGAGGGCTTGCTTGAGTTTAGTCCAGGCCGGCTGCACGAATGAATCCACGACGATTTTGCCGTCCGGGCCATGCAGCACTAGCACGTTTCCGCCGGGGCCCATGAGCAAAGTGAGATTATCGGCCAATTTGGTGCTCTGGATGGGGGTCGCGCCCATCTGCGCGCGCATGGCCTCCAGCTGATTGCCCTGCGGCGCATAGCCGGCCGCGGCTCGCGCCGAAAGCGCGCCGGGGCGCGCGAATAAGGCGTTAGGGAAAAGTCGAACAAGAATCGTGCTGCAGGCAAGCACTCCGCCGCCGCGCAGCAATTGGCGGCGCGTAATCACGTTCTTTTGCTGCTCGCGTTCCGTGTTCATTCGCTCCCTCCAGCGAAATCGCGCGAAAAACGATCTATGCGCGAGATGTCATTGCACACTTGTTTGCCCTCAAGCAACATCGTCAAGCGAGTTGAGCGAGTTGGTTGCGGATCGGTGAGCGGGCCAACGAAAAATGGCCCATCGCTTAGCGCGATGGGCCACTTCGGAGGAGGGAAGTAATCAGCGCGACTTAGAATCTCGGCCGGCGAGAACCTTAACCGGCTTCATGAAAATTTGGCGCAATGCAAAGAACACCCAAGACAGCACTACGAAAATCCGTATTATGCTCATGCGGCCCTTCCTATGGTCATCGCCTGCCTTAACATCACCTGCTAAAGAGGCTGCGCCCGGGTTGGGCGCCTTGTCGCGAGAAAATTTGTTCGAATCGTCCACCTATTACGATTCACAAAATAGCGTCCTGGGTTGAAATGGGGAATGAGCAAATCGTTCCAGCCGGGTTAGTACCTTGAGGCCTGGCCTGCCTGGCCTTCGGTACTATCGCCGGCCGCTCAGCAGCGGACGGAGCCTCGTTACTCTTCGACGACCGGCCAGACCGGCCAGCCTGCGGGTGGTCCGCTCCGTGCTAAAGTGCCCTCATGAGGCCATCTAATCTTCTTCTATTTGTCTTTCTGTTATTTTGCGCCGCAGCAACGTCGGGCCAGCAGAAGCGCGTCTCCGCGCCCACGCCAGCCGCAGCAAAGCGGCCGGCAGCGCCGGCTGCCGGCGCCACTCGTGCAATCGACACGTCACGGTGGAAGATCTACCGAAGCAAAAAGTACGAATTCGAGGTGAAATATCCGGAGGCCTGGATCGTGAACCCGGGATCGGGAACGGGAGTGGACTTCATCGCCATCGCTAAGCCCTACGAAGCCGGCGAGCCGCACATAGCAGTGACCCTGGCCATTCAGCCGAACGAAAACCCAAAGAAGCTTTCCGTTAAGGAATGGTTCGCCGCGCAACTGCGGCGTCTAAAGGCGACACCCGAGTCCCAAGGGAGCGTTACGATCGGCGGACAACCTGGGATGTTCATGGAGAATACCAACAACTTTGGAACGCAGCACGATACCTTCACGCTGCTGCATGAGACCGACGTATTGTCGTTCAGCTACACCCGCCCTGGTCCATTCGATCCCACCTGTGCCGCGATCGTCTCTTCGTTCCGCATCGTGAAGTAACCGCGGACTCGAACACTGGGAGAAGCGGCTCAGGGCTTGAGCTTCGCAGACTCAAAGCAAGAAGCCAGCTCTCACCCGACCAAAGGGCCTGGTGGACGGTGCAGTATTTGCGCCGCCCACCCCCAGACTCGCCGTCAGGGAATCAATCGCGATTCCTAGCCCGATTTGCGCTTCAGATCGGTGCACAGATCGATCGCATTGGTGGGATCGATGGCGCCGCTGCCTTCGGTGATCTGCTGAATACGGCCCTGCTTATCGACGACGAAGGTCGTGCGATTGGCAAACTGGGCTTCGTCATTGAGGATGCCGTATTGCTTGAGGACTTCACGTTTCATGTCACTCAGCAGCGGGAATTTCACGCCGATCTTATTTGCGAATTCTGTGTTGGAAGGAATGGCGTCGATGCTGATGCCCAGCACCGCCGTATCATTGAGGTCGATCTTGCCAGCGTCGATACCAGCCTGGTATCCCTGGAGTTCCTTCGTTCAACCACCGGTGAAGGCGAGAACGTAGAACGCCAGGATGACGTTTTTCTTGCCGCGGTAATCGCTCAGCTTCACCGTCACGCCCTGTGTGCCTTTCAGGGTGAAGTCCGGCGCCACGTCGCCGACCTTCAGGTTGGTGTGAGAGATTTGCGGCTGGGCCTGCTGCTGCGCCGGAGCGGCAAAAGGCAAAAACAGCGCTGCCGCCACCAGGGCTAGCAGGGAAGCAGCCTTGCGTCTCATCCCTGGCCTCCTTTGAGTTGCGCGGTCGCGGCGTCGTACGCCGCGTTGACGGCGTGCGGTAACGCGCTGCGTTTCCGCACCCGCGGAGCTCACCGCCCCGCGTCTGCGGATTATACCCGAAATCGGAAATCTAGATGGGAAGTGTTGGAAACGGGCGGGCGTTCACGACGTTCACGACACAGTCTTCGAGTGCTGCGCCCTTGGGAGTTGCCAATGAGTAGAGGGTTCGACCGGATGATTATGCGAGAGCAGCGGGCGACTTCAGGTAGCGGCTGATTAGGGTATCGGCGGTGCGGTAGGTGAACGCGATCACGCTGGTGGTGGGATTGGCGGCGCCGTTTTGCGGGAAAGTTGAGCCGCCCAGAATAAACAGGTTCGGCAGCTCCCAGCTCTGGCCCCAGGGATTGACCACTGACGTCTCCGGCGACTTGCCCATGATCGTGCCGCCCTGCACGTGCGTGGATTGGTAGCGCCGCGCGTCGTAGCGCTCGAAACTCGGCGGACCGATCACGGCCTTGGCGCCCATGGCGCGGGCGAGCTCGGCGGCCTTGGCGGTGGCGAACTTGACCATCTCGAGCTCGTTTTGGCGCCAGTCGATTGTCATGCGCAGCAGCGGATCGCCGAAGTGGTCTTTGTAGCGCGGATCGAGATCGAAATAGTGCGTCTTGTAGGCGATGTGCTCCCCGGAAAAGCCAATGCCGGCGACCTTGTCGTACCATTCGATGGCAGCCTTTTTCCATTCCGAGCCCCAGCGCGCTTTCACGGTCGGCGGTACAACACCAAAGCTCACAACGGGTTGAAAACCCGTGCCCGCCACGCGGAACGTTCCCCCGCGGATAAACGGCAGGTTGCTGTGATCGAAAGCATCGCCGTCAAAATCGCTGACGCAGATGCCAGTCGGGGCGGCGCCCATGAAGCGGTTGAGCGGCTTATCGACGAAAACCTGCGTCCCAGCGCTGACCTGATGCGTAAGGTTGCGGCCGACGGCGCCCTTGCCCGTCGTGGGATCGTACTGCTCGCCGATGCCGGAGAGCAGCATCAGGCGCGTGTTGTTCAGCGTCCATGACCCGAGAATGACCAGATCGGCGGACTGGAAGCACTCTTCGCCGTTGGCGTCGATATACTGCACGCCCCCCGCGCGCTTGGCGTTTTTGTCGAAGACGATCCGCCGGACCGCGCAATTGTTGCGCAGCGAGACACTCTTTTGCTTCTCCAAGAGCGGCAGCAGCGTGTTGGTCGGCTGGGCCTTCGCGCCGATCATGCAGCCGAAGCGGTCGCAAAATCCACAATAGGCGCAGCCCGGGCGCGAGATGCCGTCGGGATTCGTGTAGGGCACGCTGAGGGCTGCGGCCGGATTGGGATAGGGGTGATAGCCCAGTGACTTCGCCGCCTGTTCAAACAGCGCCGCGGCGTATGGCAGCTTCATCGGCGGCGTAGGATATTCCTCGCTGCGCGGGCCCTCGAAGAGATTTCCGCCTTCGATCAGCTTGCCCTTGATATTTCCTGCTTTACCGCAAACGCCCATCAGCTTGTCGCCGCGGGTGTAATACGGCTCGATCTCGTCCCAGGTGACGCCCCAATCCACGATGGCGTGGTCCTCGGGCAGCTTCTTGAGGCCGTAGCGCTCCACGGTTTTCGTGTACAGCTCGAAAAGATCGGCGACGTACCGCGGACAGGTGGCGCCCCAGTGTTCTCCCGCGCCGCCGGTACCTGTGCCGGGCAGAAAATTGCCAAGCTGGCGGATGGGCACGGCGCGGTCGCGCATGTTGTAACGCAGCGTGACCGTCTCCTGCGAATAATCCTGCATCATGCGGAAGCGCACGTTGAATTCAAGTTCATCCATGCCGCCGAGGTAATCGGGCAGTTTGCGCGCGCCGCCGCGCTCGAGCACGACCACGGAAAGCTGAGTACGCGAGCCGAGTTGCGTGGCCATCAACAGGCCGGACCAGCCGCCGCCGATGATGACGGCATCAACCTTTGGCAGATTCTTCATTTAACGATCACCGAAATTCTTTCGCGGTCCCCATCCTCCAAATTTGCCATTCTGAGGGCCGCACTTGCCCGAAGAATCGGCGTTTGGAATTCCCTGAACTGTCATTCTGGGAGCCAGCTTCTTCGGCCCGAAGAATTTCTCCGTAACGGCCTCAACAGAGAGATGCTCCTCTACCCAGCGCACGGGCGACGTGCGCTGAGGACCCTGGCTCCGCTTCAGCGTGAGACCATCGCCCTAGGCGCTCGTCTTCTTTCGTTTAGGCTCGCTTCGCGTTTGCTCTTCGCTCGGGCGCACCGGCTCCGGCACCACCTGGCTCAGGCTCATCGGCTTGGGCCGGAAGGCTTCGCCGTTGTGCTTATCGATGTCGTTGACGTTGCTCATGCGCGGACCCGGGAAGCCGATCAATTGCCAGCCCACCATGTCCACGTTACCGCCATGAATGGGATCGCAAAACATGCCCTCGATGGAGTTGCGACGCAGCAACGTAAAGAAAACGGAATCTTCGATGTGCTTGAGCTTCTCGTCCTGCTGCGCGGGTGGGAGTGCGTCGAAGCCGGCCAGGTCCTTCAGCCCCTGCCGGTAAACATCGCGCGGCGTGGCTTTGCCTTGGTAGCCGAATTCTGCCGCGAGTCCGTCTTCGAAGGGCTCGTGCGTGTAACGCCGGGCGTCGCGTCCCCAGGGGCCGGCAAGCTGGCGATCGATGAAGATCACCACGCCTGCTTCGTGGGCGCCCGGGCCGGCATCGTCGCTCGGGAAAATACGCGAAGCCGCAGCCGCTACGAGGGCGGCTTCCGATTCGGTGAAAAAGCGCAACGGGATGCGCAAAGTCTTTGACTGTACGGATTTGTCAGGCTTGCCGCCGGATTTATCGGATACGGGCTTAGCTTGCCCCGGCCTATCTTGTGCGCACAGGCGGGAAACCTTGCGGTCTAGCGAATAAACCAACACTCCGCCTACGCTAGCCGCGGAAAGAACCAAGAAGTGCCGGCGCCGCATGCGCCGCAGTCTACCACAGGTCGCGCCCGATGGCGGACAAGGACTTGGCTCGCCCCCGGTCTGCACTTGTCATACAATTCCTACGTCCCCACGTAAACCGTATATTTCCCGGGTCATTTTCCCGCACAAGGAGACCAATGCAGTTTTACACGCAGGACGAATGTGAGGCGTGGCTGGCGGAGCGACGACGGCAGCGGCCCAATTTGGTGCCCGATATTCACGTCGTGCGCGTTGCCTACCCGGCCGAGCATCACCGTCTTTACTTCATCGCTCGCTTCATCGCATTCTCTCTGCCTCACCGGATGAAGACACTGTTGTGGATCAAAGAGTGGGGTATGTGGTCCAGCAGCGAGAATTGGCATCTGTATTACAAATTACGCCAAGCCTACGGTGACAAACGGTCGCTGCACGACGCTCCCGGGCATTTGTGCCTTGAGCACGAAGGCGAAACTCTAGCGTCCTTCTTGCAGATCGCCATGTTCAACGGCTGGGGCGGCTATATTTTGACAGAGGCAAACAAGGTGAACGCATTTTTCAGCCACGACAGTCACATCGATTTCTACGCGGAAGACGACCAGAACCTCGCCGAAATTCGCAAGTCGCTGGGACCGGACGAATCTGCTGTCGGCTAGCACTGTGTGTATCGAGGAACCCCGGGCTCCTGGCGCCCGTTTTGCTGGGCGCCGTACGCATCGCCGGGAGTCTTACCCTGTAGCGATCCCGCCGGTTAGGTTGCCGAAGCCAAACGTTACCATGATGCTGATCCGAAATGCCCTCGGCTTACCGTCAATGCCAATCGCGGGACTTATACGCCAGCGACCCACCGCCTTTATCGCTCGCTCGGTCAATCCGTAATCGAGTGCCTTAAGGACTGCTATTTGCTCCACTCTGCCACGCTCGGAGATCGTCGCTTCGAGAGCAACGATACCTCGGACATGCAACGAGCACGCCTTAAGCGTTAGGGAGGGCTCGGGGCAGTGCACACAGGCGGGGTAGCGGAGGATTTCCTTGGTGCGCTGCGCGGCGACCGCCGGATTTTGTGCCCGAGTTGAAGTCGTTGGGATTAACGCAGACCGCATCACGGAGGCGATCAGCAATGCTTGAGGCCGCAGCCCACTTAGACTGTACGCCGAAACGAGGAGAGGGCGAATTTTGCAGGAAAGCTTGTGAGTCTAGAAAAGCGGGTGCTCGATCCTGGCGCCAGTTGAACAACATCGGAATCCTTCAGCCCTTGCCCCACCCTTGCTCATTCGGCTGCTCCGGAAGCGCCCCGCCTGATGCAAGTGCTGCCCGCGGGGCTTAGTTAACAGGACTGGATGGTCGCGCCCCTCCCGGCGTGGCCTCGCACGAGGACGTCTCACCTGAAGTTGCGAGCCGCGCGGCGGATGGCGCGATCGATGCGCGCCAGCGGTAGCTGCACCACGCCGCCGTGCCCGGGAGCAAGGCAGGTGGGATTGAGATCGCGAAGTAACCGCGCGCTTTCGAGCGCCAGCTTCTTGTCCCAGGTAAAGAGCGCGGGAAAAGGGAAGAGCAGCCGCAGGTCGCCGGCCACGGCCACGCCTCCAGCGGTCTGAAAAGCGTCGCCCGCCAGCAGCGCGCCATTGCGTTCATCGAAAAAGGAGACGTGGCCGGGCGTATGCCCCGGTGTCGAGAGAGCGCGCAGCGAGCCGACGTGATCTCCAGGGTGGAGCAGATCCGGCTTGGTCTTCACTAGCGCAAAACGGCCGCGGATCTTCCTCTGTGGCTCCGTGCAGTCTAGCGAGAAATCCTGATCCAAGAGCCGCGATTCGCGGGCGCCGATGAACACCTGCGCGCTTGGCAAAAGCTCGCAGATGGCGTCGAGCGAGCCGGTGTGGTCCATATGCGCGTGGGTGAGCGCGATGCGGCGGATGGGCAGCTCGAGACGCAGGGCAATTTCCACGATGCGCGTGGAACGGCCGGGAAGATTCGCGTCCACCAGCGTCAGGCCGTCGTCTTCGCGCACGAAGTACGAGTTGATCGGCGCGCGGCCCACGAGACGAAACAGGTCGGGCATCTCACGGATCAGTTTCATCGATCTCGTCTTTTGATTCTCGAATGGCCCATTAGGACTGCGGGATTGTAGCCTAGGTTCGTCTCCGGTACGCAACGTGGAGAGATTCTGCGGTCGCTGCGGCGACCTCAGAATGACACCTTCTCTGCTTATCATGCGGAGGAAGCGCGCCGTCGCCCACCTTTGTCATTCTGAGGGCCGCTGTGTGGCCCGAAGAATCTCTCCTGGCCAGCTCCTGCCAAAATAGAGCTTCCTGGACGGCAAGATCGCCGGCGATACAAAAGACATTGCGGGAAACGCGACATCGCCGGCGCATTTCGGATCCGGCGCGGGCGGCCCGCCGATAAAATATGATCATGCCGCGCGCCATCAAGGGCCTCGTGCAATTCATGTTCGGCCTCGCGCTGGTTTGCTTGTTCATGTACCCGCGCATGGCTCCAATGATTCGGACGTCGCGCGCTCTAAAGGCCCGCACTTCCACACGTCCGGCGGGGCGCCCCGCGGGACAGGGAAGTACACCATCGGGCGCGCAACGGGAGCTCATCGTCTCGTTCGCGAGCGACGTCTCGCTACGCAAAAACGCTACGCTCGACGTGCGGGAGGAGTTCGCAGTGCACAGCGAAGGCGACTACTTCCGCTACGGAATGATCCGCGACCTTCCCATCGACTCCGAAGCGCGTTGGGACCGGCGCCTCGTCGGCGAATGGACCAAAGACACCGGCATTCGCGTCAAAATATTGGAAGTCAGCGAGGATGGCGCTCCCGTCTCCTACGAGCAGGGCAGCGATTCGGGCTACGAGCAGTTGCGCATCGCGCCTTGGGAGCCGCTCGCGCCGGGCGATCATCGCTTTGTAGTGCGCTACGAAGCGGATGGCGTGCCCCAGTTCCTGGCCGATCACGACCAGCTCTACTGGAACGCGCTTGGCCACTATTGGCGATTGCCGGTGGACGAAGCCGTCGTGCGCGTGCACTTCCCGCCTGAGGTGCCGGCAGACGTAGTGACGGCCGAAGCCTACGCCGGCGGGCGCGGCGCGAGCCCCGGGCGCTTCGGCGGAACACAACTCGAGCACAGCGCCATTGCCGATGGGCTCGAGTTCCGCGCAGCAAACCTCGGCCCGGCGCAGAGCCTGAGCGTGTCGCTCAGTTGGCCGAAGGCCTTCCTGATGCCGCCGGCACTGGGACCGCTAACGCGCGATGGTGTCCTGCTGATTGCGCCGGTGCTGCTGCTCCTCTACTACCTCATCGTGTGGCTGGCCCTGGGGCGCGAGCCCCAACGCGGCACCATAGCCATCCAGTATCAGCCGCCGCAGGGCCTTTCCCCTTCGGCCATGCGCTACATTCGCACCACCGGCTGCGACGGCCGCACGCTGGCAGCAACGGTCGCGCAGCTTGCTGCGCGCGGTTGCGTTAGCATCGAGCCCCAGACAGGAAATCAGGCCGGAAAATATAAGGTCACGCGGCTCAGTGGGGTCGATCCCAAAAACCTGCAGCCGCCCTTGGCCGCCGAAGAACTGAGCGTCTATGGCGCACTCTTCGAGGACGACAGCTCGTCGGTAGTCCTCGATCCAAAAAACGGCGGGCCGTTGAATCGCTACCTCATGCGCATCAACATAGAGGTGCAGAAGAGGCTGAACAATCTCTACTTCACGCGCAACGCACGCTGGCTGGCGCTGGGCACGTTTGCTTCTTTTCTCACCGCCATGGGGATGGCGCTTACGGCGCAGGGCCGAAATGGCGACCGGTTCACGCTCGTATTCCTTACCTGGTGGTTTTTCTTCTGCTTCTTTTTCCTAGGGCTGATCGCGGTGATGACGCTGCTGCCGGCGATCGGCCGCGCGATGCGCGGACTGGGCGGCGCAAAAGAAGTGGCCATCGGCTCGCTCGTGGTTGCCGCATTTGGCGGGGGCGGCGTCGCGGTTCTATGGCAACTGAAATCTGGCGCGTCGCTGGCCTATGCACTGTCGTTGCTGGCGCTTGTGGTCATCAACATCGCGGCGTTTCCCGCGCTCAAGCGCCTGACGCCGCGCGGCCGTCAGGCGCGCGAGCAGATCGAAGGTTTCCGCATGTTTCTCGAAAAAGTGGAGCAGGACCGCATGCGGCGAGTCGACGCTGCCGACGAGCATGCGGCTTCTTCTTCCGAATTTGTGCCTTACGCCATCGCGCTCGAAGTGCGCGAGGCCTGGGGCGATCACCTCGCCGAAGCCTGCGTGGTCGTCACGACCACGCGTTAGCATCGACCGCGCGCCGTGACGCACGCGGCGAATTGCGTCACCCAGTCGACGGTGTCATTCCGAGAAAGTCCGGCCCCTAACCACGCGCGCGGCAGACACCGCCGAGCGGACGACGAGGAATCTGCTCTTTTGGTGTGGCCAGTTTCGCGAAAAGCACATCCCTCGTCGTCCAGCCTTGTTTCGCCCAATCTCCCTGCTAACACGAAGGCGCCTGGCCCTCGGGATGACAACTAAAGAATAGCCCGTGCCATTTCTATTTCTCTGCGGCGAATTCAAACTCCATGGCTTTGCCGCGCACGATATAGCAAAGATAGTGCTCCCAGAAGCGGCGGTAGCGCGGGAAATGATTGACCAGAAACTCGAATCCCAGCCATTTCCAGAACGAAAGCAGCTTCACGCCCACGGAAACTTCGCGAAACCGCGCCTCGGAGTAGTAGCCGAAGCCGCCGTGCTTCGGGCCAAAGTAGCGGAAGCTGAAGCTATTGAGATGATTCTTGTGCGTCGGATCGCAGAACGAACTGTAGTCGGTGTAATGCGGCGTTTCGATGCGCAGCGTGCCGCCCGGCTTCAGCAGGCGATGGAACTCCTCCATGGCGCGGAGGACGTCGTTGAGGTGTTCGATCACGTGAATTGCCGTGATGCGGTCGAAGCTGTCGTCAGCGAAGGGATACGGAAATTTATCGAGATCGACCAGCACGTCGGGATGACTCGCGGGATTGCGGTCGATGCCAATCGCACCGGGCTGCTTTCGGATCCCGCAGCCGACGTCGAGCACAAAGATCGGCATATGCGGAGGCAGTCCCGCCGCGTGAACTTCACGGTGCGCGCCCGCCTGACCGGAGACTTTGGCCGAACGACGCTCACTCGCAGTGCTACCCACTGTTCTCATCGAGCGAATCCGAGCTCCCGGCCGCTATCTCATCGCGCGCCACGGCCTAAGTCAAGCGCCCGGGCGCCGGAGTGTCTCCCGGTTGTCATTCTGAGGGCCGCTTTTGCCCAAAAGTCGACCCGTTCGAGCCTTTGCGGTTCAAGAAAGTCGGCCCGAAGAATCTCTCTTCATTCGACGTAATCGGAAAGTTCCTTCGAGTGTACGATGCAAACCCGCTCAGGATGACACAATTACGACACCGGGCTGGACGCTTGCGTTCTGATCGCGTGCCTTCACTGCGCCGTCCCTTGAAATTGCGCAAGGAGCGTATACTGCGGATAACGAGGCAAATGGTTGTTTCCATGCAACCGACTCTCGGCAATGCGAAACTAACGCGGTTGATTTTAGCCTCCGCTGCGCTGCTCGCCTGTTCTGTCATCCACGCGCAGGATTTGAGGACTTACCTTCTGGCCGCTCGGCGCAGCGGCGCCATCGAAATCATCGATCCGGCAAGCCTGTCCACCATTGGCCGCATCCATTTCGATCTCCCTCCCAAGAGCGTCGGGCTCAATGGGGTGTCCGCGAGCGCTGACGGCGCGACACTTTACGTGGAAGGGCCAATTCCAAAAACTAACGGCTGTTGCCTGCTCTACGCCGTGGATCTAGCGACATTCGAAACGAAGGAGGTCGCCGATATTCCGGGAACCGCTTCGCGCGCAGCCTTCGTCACTTCCGACGGCATTACCTATCCCGCCGCGGCCCTGCGCGGCAAGGCGCCGCGCTTTTCCGGCAAGGATTGGTGGCCGAAGGGTATCTGGATGGACGATCGCTTCCTTTACTATGACGCTAAGGCAGATGGCTCGTCCGGCCGCCTGCGGTCCATTTCACCCAATGGCACACTGAGCGCGGATGTTTCCGTTGAGCCCTTTGCCAAGGTTCCAGGTTGTTCCTCATATATGGAAACGGGACTTGCCGGAGCAGCGGATAATGTCTTCCTGTACGAAATGTTCGGGTGGATTGGAGATTGTCGCACGAGCTGCAGCGGAGTTCCGGGTGGCGCCTGGATCGTCGATCCTGACGGTGGCCGATTGCTCGATCACGTCGCGCCGGATTTATATTTCTCGGAACTGGTCGTGGATCCCGAGAGAGGCGAGCTTTATGGCATTTCGGTATACGATCCCAACTGGCGCGGCGGGGTAGAACTCGTGCGCATGGATGCACAGGACGGAACGATTCCGCAATCGCGCGTTTTGGAGTCGGATTTTTGGCGCATCGCCTCCGCGCCGCTGCGCAGTGTTCCTCAGGCTGACGTGCGCGCCCTTACTTCCGTGAAGAAGTAGCCGATTCCGAGGTGTCGGAATAGACATACGCGGCGCCGGCGTTCACCGCGGTCGCGTCCTTCTGATTGCCGTTCAGGCCCCGGGTTCCGCCGTTTTCTTTGGTGGAACCGACGGCCAGTACTTTGCCGTCCGCATTGAGCGCGACGGCGATGCCGAATTCCGCTCCCGGCTTGGTGTTAGAAGCTTTCACATATGCGGCGGGATTCCACGCATCGCCGCTGCGCGTATAGACGTAGACAGCGCCGGAGTCCTCCGCGGTGATGTCATTCATGTCGCCGTTGATGCCCTTGGCGCCGCTATCTTCGAGATGCGCGCCGATGGCAACTGTATTGCCGTCGCGGCTGATGGCCAGCGCCCAACCGAATTGGTCGTTGATGCGTGTGTTGAACGCCTTCACGTAAGCCTGCTGCGACCACTTGCCGTCCTTGCGCGACCAAACATAGGCCGCGCCGGAGGAAGTATCGTCGGCTTCGTCGTGAGCGCCGGCAGCGGGCGGCTGAATTCCAGGCAGGATGGCATCTTCATCGAACGCGCCGACGACGATGGTATTGCCGTCATCGCTGATGGCCAGCGAGCAGCCCAGCGAATCGCCCGGCTCGGCATTCGACGCAGTCAGGCGCATTTGCTGCGCCCAGTTGGCGCTTTTGCGCGTGAACACGTAGACCGCGCCGCGTCCGCGGTCTTCGTCATAGGTGCCCACGCCCATGGTGTTGCCATCACCGCTCAGGCCCACGGAGTAGCCGAAGAGCACGCCGCGCTGCGTCGTGTTCCACGGCTTGACGTAAGCCTGCTGCGACCAGCTGTCGCCGTCGCGCGTGAAGACGAAGACGGCACCGGAATCCGGGAGCGAAGTATTCTTTTGCTCGCCGTTGGTGCCGGTGGCATTGCTCGGGTCGCTCGTCTCGCCCACGGCCAGCGTGCTGCCGTCGCTGCTGAGCGAAACGGAGTATCCGAATTGATAGCCCACCACCGGTCCCCCGGTATTCGACGATTTCACATAAGCCTGCTGCGACCAAATTCCGCCCTTGCGCGCAAAGACGTAAACCGCGCCGGCGCCAGGCATGGAATTGTCGCTTTGATTGGCGTTGATCCCGACGGCCGAACTTGCTTCGCCAATCGAGCCGACGGCAAGGAGGTTGCCGTCGTTGGTGAGCGAGAGCGCGTTGCCAAACTGATAGCCTCCAGCGGTGTTGGAGGCTTTGAGGTAGGCTTGTTGTTTCCATCCCGCGGGCGTGCGCGTGTACACGTAAACCGCTCCTGAGTTTACGGCCGTTTCCTTCGAAACGCCGTTGACGCCTTTGGCGGCGCTGCCTTCGTTCACCGCGCCCACCGCGAGCGTATTGCCATCGCCGCTGAGCGCTAGGGAATAGCCAAATTGGGCTTCCTTCGCCGTGTTCGACGCTTTGATGTAGGCAATCGCCTTCGGCTGCCAGGTGCCCGTCGGCGAAACAACGGCTTTCGGCGGCTCGACTTTGAGCTGCATTTTGTGCTGCACTTGCGCGAGGCCCGAACTCGCGCCGCCCAAGCCTGCTGCGAGCACGAATCCGATGACCACCAAATCTCTGTTACGCTTGTTCATTCGCGCGAAGTTTCTCTCGTGTAGCGCCGCCCTTCAGCGCAGCATTCGGATTCCAGCAAATATGCCGGGCTAAAGCCCGGCGCTACATTCTCGATTCCAAATTAAGAACGCACTGCAATGGCCTTGTCGATTTTTCGCAGAAGCTAATTCGCCGCCGGCGGCGCCGCTGCGCCCCCGCCCTGGCCGCCCTGGCCCTGCTCGGCCTTGATGCTGTTATGAATCACCTTGCCGCTATCGGCCATGGTGATCTTGCTCTCGTGCGAGAGGTTCAGGTCGGCCGAGCCGTTCTTGTTTTGCGGACCGATGATGGTGATGCGGTCGCCGGCCCTGAGCGTAGTGCGCGTCCAGCCTTCGCGGGCGAGCAGGTTCGCCGACCCAAGCTCGGCTTGCCAGCGTGCGTCCTTGCCGCTCGCGTCCTTGTTCTCGAAAATGATGAACGAGTGCGGATTCATGAACTGCAGCTCCACTACCGTTCCCGTCACCGTGACGGGATGCTCCTCGTCATAGCGGCCGGCGAACCCGTGGTGTGCGAAGACCGGAGCCGAGAGCAGTAGCAGGGAAGTAACGGCGCCCGCAAAAGCAAGCAGTCTTCTCATGGATTCAGACCTCCAAACAGGGCGGAGGAATTTCGCATCTTATTTGCTCTCTGTCAATCGCAAGCTGGCTAAGCACACGCGTCATTATCCTAACGACGCACGCGGAAGCGCTCTGGTTTCAGCCCTCGGCCGAACGATTGTTGTTATTCACTGCGCCGTATAGCTTGCGCCGGAACGGCGAAAATTGTCATTCTGAGTCACTCGTCGGGCAGGGTCCTCGCACGCGTCGGTTTTACGCGTGCTGGGGTGCTAGTTCGTGCGGAGCCGGCGTATGCCAGCCGAGAGATATCACGGAGCATCGCCGGCATCCGCGACATTCAGCGTCGCATACTTACGCATATGCTCCTGCATATATATTGGCGGAGGGATGTGGCGCCGGGCTCTAGCCCGGCACGTGTTTATCAGAACTACGATGCCGCCCTGAAGGGCGGCGCTGCAATAGCGCAATCCCAAAACTGAAGAGGTGGAGCATGACCCCGCAAGAAATTTTCGCCGGAGACGAGGTCGGACATGATTGAACCAGTAACCGTACGCAAAGCCGAATCCGCGGACTACGCGCGCATAACGCAGCTTCTGAGGGAGGCGGCACTTCCACTCGAAGGCTTGGCCGGACACGAGAATTTTCTCGTGCTTTCCCGTGATGGCCGCGTCGTCGGCTGCGCCGCGATCGAGCGCTATGGAGAGTACGGCTTGTTGAGATCAGTAGCTCTCGAGCCTAACGAGCGCCGCCACGGATTCGGCCGCCGCCTCGTGCAAGAGACCTTGCAGCAAGCCCGCCGCGATGCCCTCTCTGAACTCGTCCTCTTCACCACCACGGCCGCTCCATTTTTCGAGCGCCTCGGATTCCGCACGATCAGCCGCGAAGAAGTTCCCGCGCCGGTGCGCGCCTCGGTGGAATTCCAAAGCGCATGCCCAGCGACCGCCGCCGTCCTGCACTGCGTCTTGTAAACGACCCCTGACTGGAAGTCAGAGGCTTTTCACTGGAGGCCATCTCCGCGAAATTGGCCTTACCTCTCGGGTTCGGCACCTGCGTTCCCCGAAGGCCGTTGTGCCGGTTTACACCGGGCGACCAGCCCGGTCGCCGTTGGTCAAACCTACGACGGCGAAGGCGGCGTTCGCTTGCGACCGCGCCTAGGTCCCATCGCGGGGCGTCCGCATCGCTGCGGCAAAACACAAGCGGCAGTGCCATTTGACGGCCACACCTCAACACACAAACGCCTCCTCCCCTGACTGAAGTCAGGGGTTTCCGGCGCAAGGAATTTTCTATGAATCTCTCTTCCGTCGTCGAAAACCGCAAAGTCACTGACCGAAGTCAGTCGCTATTGCAGGGATTGACGCACTTGCAGGCTTCGGGACGACAGTAAGTCTTGCACTTCTGGCTGGCGTATTGATTATTGGGGTCGCAGTCGTGCTGGGCCCGTTCGCATTCGCATTTATGCGGATTATCGGAAACGTTGTCGCAGGTGGCGGGTTGGCCGGAATGATCCTGGGGCCGGGCAACTGGGAGCGTGAGCAGCGCAGCCAAGAGCAGCATTCTCATCGTGGTTTCCTCCTGTTCAGCTAGATTGCTAAAGCCAGGTCTCTCTGTGGCCTTCCCCGTGGAATCGGGGTCATTGCTTTGTTCCTCCTGGCAGCGAAACGTCGTGACCTTATGTTCGTAGCTGACAGCAGCAGGTGTCTCGCTTCTTTTCGAGATTACCCCAGGGACTCAGGCACCTTGCTGTAGAAGTGCCGTACACGCGGATCCCAAGTGTCTGCAAGCCGTGCCCTTTCAGAACGTGCGGCCCATGAAATGGTCGCGGCTGCGGTCCGCTGACTCCGTGCCTCTGATGGCATGCGAATATATCGCATTACGATATACGGTCAACCTCCATTTTGCGAATTTTTCAACAGACTATCGAGACGGCCGCTCATTTTTGGCCTGCGGGCGCCTTGGACGGCGCCCGCGAAATCGGCAAATCCACCTCCACCGCCGTGCCCGGCTCGGCATCGTAGATGCGGAACTCGCCGCCCAGCCCGCGCACGCGTTCCTCCATTCCGCTCGTGCCCGCGCCCAGCTTTTCCAGATCGAACTTTCCTTGGCCGCCCTGAGTTGCGAAGGACGCGCGGCCGTTGCCGTAGTCTCTTACTTTCACGTGCACGTTCTGCCCGTTGCACGCGAGTTCCAGTTCTACTTCTTTGCTTTCGGAATGCCGGTAGACGTTTGTCAGCGACTCCTGCACCACCCGAAAAATCGCCGCCTCGACCTCGAAAGGCTGCGGCGGTAATTCTTTGGGCAGGTTCGTCCTCACCTGAATTCCCGTGCGTTGACTCACGCCTCCCACGTAATAGCGAAGCGCGGTTAGCAGTCCCATGTCTTCGGCGAACGGGGGATGCAGAAGGTAAGAGAGACTGCGGACTTGCTGCAAGGCCCGGTCCACGGCCTCGGCCGCCTCCTTGACGAACGAAGACCAATGTGCGTCGGCATAGGAGTTTGCCGGGATGCGCCGCAGATAGAGCTTGGCCGCGGTGAGTTCTTGTCCCAGGGTATCGTGTACTTCCCGCCCGATGCGCCTGCGTTCTTCGTCCTGCAGGCGCGCCATTTCGATCTCCGCTCCCGCCAGCGTGCCCACAGTGGAGATCATACTGATCTCGCGCTTGGTGTAGTTGTGCGGCTTGCGGTTCTGCAAATTGATGACGCCGACCAGGCGCCCGCGGCTCATCAGCGGCACGGATAAAAACGCCTCGAAACGGTCTTCCGGCAGGTCGTTAAAGAACTTGAAGCGCGGATCCTTCATGGCGTTCTGCGGCACGGCCGCCGGCTCGCGGTGTTCGGCCACCCATCCGGTGATGCCTTCGCCCAGCTTCAGTTTCAGTCGGTCGATGATTTCGGGATGCGGATTCTTAGAGGCACGCAGCACCAACTCGTCTTTCTCCAGCACGTAGACAAAGCACGAATCGCACTCCACCACCGCCGCCGCGAATCGCACCACTTCGCGCAGCACTTCATGCAGCGGAGGCGCCTGAGACATGCGCGTGGCAATCTCGTGCAAAAAGCCGATGTCGAGATCGCCATCGGTCCACGGATTAGGATTCGAGTATTTCACGGCCCAGATTCCACTTCTCCTCGAGGGCACCGCCGCTCGCCCGCGTTGGCGGGTGCCCCATCCTTTGCGCCTCAGCGCGAGCGCCGCTTGCGCGCTCGGAAAGCCGCGAAGGGTGGACGCTTTGATTCTCGTCCACCACGGTTAGGGCCGGGTCAAGCTGCGCGCTGCCATCGGGGTTACTCCCGCTCAGCTTGCTCCAAGCCATTCCCAAAGGTAAAGCGCCGCTGCGCTCCTGTCCAATTCTTATTTTTAATGCACGCCATCACTTTGCCGTACGCCCGTCGCCGCCTATTTGCTACTCTGTAGCGCCTCCAAGGACGGTCTGGCGGCGCGAAGCGCGCCGGCCCTATTTAGAAACGCGCAGGACGGTGGTATCGTCTAGCGGGTTTAGGCGGAGCAACTTTGTTAGCGCGCAGTTCGGCGCGTGGAGGACACGAATGCGTAGAGTTCTGTTTGCGGTGCTAGCAATCGCGGTGGGATGCGTCCTGGGCTTCTTCATCGCCAGCAGGACCCTGAGCGTGCAGGGCGCTGCCAAGCCCGGCGAGGGCGCTGTGGCCATTCCGGGACAGGTCGGGGGACAGGACATTTTCGGCGCCTACGAAGTCGTAAAGGGCTGGCCGAAAGACATCAGCACGTTACCGGGCAACGAGAAATGGACTTATGGCGCGGGGCAAGGCATTTTTGCCGAGAGCCCCAACCGAGTCTATATGCTCTTCCGCGGCGAGCTGCCCAATATTAAGGCGCCGAAGCCGGTCATGCTTCCGCAATTAGGCCCTAGCCTTTCTTTTCCGATTGGCCGCTTACCGTGGCGTGACGCCACCGTAGCGGCGATGCCCGGAGCCGGTGGCACGGGGCAGGATCCGGACGATGGCCCGCGGCTTTGGCATGGTGCCGAGCCGCCCTATCGCGAGATCGGCGTAGACGCCAAGTGGGCCAATTGCTTCAACGTGGTGGACGCCAACGGCAACATCGTGGAGACCTGGAGCCAGTGGGATGATAAGTTCAAGCGCCCGCACGCGGTCTACGTCAATCCCTACGACCCCGATAAAAACGTGTGGGTCGTGGACGACCACATGCACGCCGTCTACAAGTTCACGCACGATGGCAAGCAACTCCTGCAAACCATCGGCACGCCAACGATGAAGGGCGCGGACGGCACCCACTTCAACCGTCCCACCTATATCGTCTGGTTGCCGGACAGCAGCTTTTTTGTTGCCGACGGCTATAACGGCACGCGCCTGGCCAAGTTCGATAAGAACGGCAAATTCCTACTAGATTGGGGACAGAAGGGCACGCCGCCCAACGATAAGCGTCCAGGCTACTTCAATAACGTGCACGGCGTCGCCGTCGATGCGCAGACGCGGCACATCTTCGTCAACGACCGCGGCAACCACCGCATTCAGGTGTTCGACGAAAACGGCAAATACCTTTATGAGTGGCACGTGGGCGACGAGCCTTCCGACGTGCACCTGATCTACATCGGTGCCGACCGCACTCTCTGGGCCTTCGACCGGGGCACCTCTAAGATGCTGAAGTACGACCTCCAGGGCCACTTGCTCTATACCTGGGGCACCTGGGGCGATTTCCCCGGCGGCTTCTGGGGTGTGCACGGCTTCAGCGTGGATCAGGAAGGCAACTTCTACGTCGCCGAAGTCGATAACGGCCGCGCGCAAAAGTTCACTCCCCGCCCTGGCGCCAACCCCGAGTTCCTCGTCAGCAAGCCGGTCTACTCCGCCTGGAAGTAGGCTGTTGAGGTCTTTCACGACCGTGAGGCCGCTGTGAACTCCCGCAGCGGCCTCGCGGTCGTAGCCGTTCTCGGAGAATTCAAACAGAAGAACGTCAAATGCGGACTCACAACGTATAATTCTCCGGTCAGAGGCGCTAGCAGATGCCGGAAGAGAGACGCACGGACATGAACATTGCTGTTTTCATGCTAGAAGCTAGACGCTAGCTAGACGACGCTCAATTTCAGGATGGTTCCGGGGGACTGGTTTCTCTTAAAAGACCGTTAAACGGATGGA
>QHYS01000236.1 GCA_003223325.1 Acidobacteriota bacterium | reverse complement strand
TCGTACAAATAGTCTCCTTTATCGTTATAAGCGTGGCCGCGAAGTAGTCCATGTACACGCCAGATTTTTATCGTCGTGCGTGTCACGCCAAGTGCTTGGGCCATCTCTTGCGCCGTTACCATGCCAGCTTCGCGTAAGCGATCATAGCGTGTTTTTAAGGAATAGTTTCTCTGGATCCGAGAGATATATCGACCGGTAAAAGTCTGGCCCTTCCCCGATCTCAAACCGCGCTCGTTTAGGATGGCGGCGACTTCTCGGTAGGTATGATGATTCAGTAAATCATCGATCGCGGCTAGGACTGGTGGACTGGTCGTCCAGCTTTCCCATGACGTTTGTGGTAATGGCAGGACCAGGGTCTTGTCGGCGCCTCCACGCAAGCGGACGTGGAAGGTAATCTGCTCGCCACGAAGGAGGGTGACATCTTCCAGCAACAATCGGAGCATACGTTTGCGTTCGCGGTCAGGCGTGTTGGAATCGCGCCACAACCGTGGGAAGTCGGTGGCAAGCTGAAGGATCTCCGCACGCTGCTCTTCAGTGAAGATCTTGCTATCTTCTTCGCGCTGGCGCTCATACTCTTCTTGCGCCTCCGTCAGTGCTCGCAGCTTGTGGTTCCATTCGGCCTCCAGGGAATCGGCCACTAAGCGATGGTCTGGATCGACACGCAGGAATCGTCTTTGGGCAAGTTCGGCCTCATAACGGGCTCGTTCTACTTGTTGCTTACGCAGCCGGTCCGCCTCTCCCAGTCGTGCCTGGAGTTCCTCTTGAACCATCAGCGCAACCTCGAGTGTGACTGGATTGAGCAGCTCGATTAACAGATTACTTACCGCCTCGTCTACGTGCAGGCCAGGAATCTGCTGACAGATTGGTTCGGCGTTCTCGATGCCTCTGCGTTGGCAGAGGTAGTCCGGACATAGACGCCCGTAACGGAAATGGTAGCGCACCGTCATGCGCCGACCACAGCGACCGCAAACAATCATTCCTTGCAGCAGGGCGGGGCCTTCGCGCGCCGGACTCTTGCGACGATCGGCTCCCACGGCCTGTGCGTTCTCCAGCAATCGCTTCTGGTTCTGTTCGTATTCCTCCCAGCCGATATATCCCGCATGGGCACCGGGAAGAAACGTGTGCTATTGATTAGCTGGGACGCGCTCCAGGATCGGGTCGCCGTCGACCGTTTTCCTCGTGCGGCTCCTGCCATAGACGAACGCTCCCGCAAAGCGTGGGTTATGGAGGACACGCAGTACCTGGTTATGCTGCAGTTGACCCCAAAGCACATCTCCCCGGTTCGGCCCGCAATGAAGATGGCGAGGAAACAGTAGTCCTTGGCGCCGAAACGTCTTCACCGTGGCCATCGCTGATCCCGTTCGGCGAAACGTTTCAAACAAGGAGTGCATTGTTTGCTGGACCTGGCGGTCGGGATCGATCACCAGATGATTTTCATTGTCATAGACGAACCCAATCGGCGGCCGTACCCACAGTTCGCCGCGCTGGGCCTTGTTCAAAATACCACCCTGCAGCCGCGCACGTAGTACGTGCAACTCGGCTTCGCTCATAGTTCCCTTCAGCCCAAGCAGCAGGCGATCATTGAACTGGGCAGGATCATAGATACCGTCTTCGTCCAGAATGAGCGTATTGGTGAAGGCACAGATCTCCAACAGCCGATGCCAGTCGATGGAGTTACGTGCCAGCCGCGAAACCTCTAACCCGAGTACAATCCCGGCCTGCCCCAGGCTAACTGCCGTCACCAAGCGCTGAAAGCCTTCTCGATCCTTGTCCGCTCCTGATTCTCCGAGATCGGAGTCGATGACCACGACTCGGTCTGGTGCCCAACCGAGCGCGATCCCTTGCTGCTTCAGAGCGTACTGACGTCGGGTGCTCTCCTGGTTCTCAAACACCTGCCGCAGCGTGGACTGCCGTACGTAGAGATACGCATCTCGTTTCAAATGGCTGGAGCTGACTTTCTGATGAGTGTCGTAAGTCATGAGATCCTCTGGCAACGCTGTAGCACCATTCCGCTCAGTAACACCACTATTTCTGCCCGTACGCCGGAGGGTAGAGGCTGTTCGGCGTGCGCGCGGTCTGCGGGTCTCTGCGGAACCAGTTCCAAGAGGTGCCCACAAGCTTTTACCCATTCCCACATTCCACGGCCCAGCAACAGCGCTAGACCGGGCCCTGATCGGCTTCCCCCGGCGCCATCCAGAAACTGACAGCGCAAGTCCTCGTAAGCAGTAATGAGAGGGTCGCCAGCACAGGCCAGGACGGTCGAAACCGTGCTTACGGTGTTTTTTTTTGACGCTGCCATTGCCGCGTGATACTGCGGGGATGCACAGCAATATCGAACTTCTCCTCCACCGCACGTGCCAGTTGCTTCAGCGACAGCGAAGGATCTGCGGTCTTGGTCTGGGTGACAAACTGCATTACCTCGCTGGTGAGTTTGTGACCTTGTCGTGGTCCACGTCGCTGTGGGAGCAAGCCCGCTAAGCCAGATCTCCCGAAGGCCTCCTGGGCCTGATAGAACGAAGGACGCGACAATCCGAAGCTGCGCGCCGTCGGCTGAATGGCCTGCTTGTCGACCCGTACTTGCCGGAGCATTTCGTATTTGAGCTGAAGCAAATCCTCGGGATCGAAAAATTCCTGATCGCGAAACAGTTCGTGCGTCACGTCTTGCGGGTGAAGGTTGAGGGTACCGTGCTGGCGCAAGAACTGGTGTTTGGAGGCTCGGTCGGAATGTTTCGGCATTGGCCTCTCCAAGGAA